>DATGLT010000271.1:0-19013 GCA_035294005.1 Verrucomicrobiia bacterium | reverse complement strand
GAAATCTTAACGTGATGGCGGGCCGCACCGGGAAATCAACTGGTGTTCCCCGAAATAATCGCGTCCGGGCCAGGAGACATCACTGGCCGACGGATTGCGGCGGAATGTTTGTATAACTTCCGGCATCTGCATGCACTGCATTGCCTGCAGCGTCAATGATGGTTGTGGTGACGAACACGAGCGTGCGCCGGTTAAGAGAGCTTGATTTGCCGTCACCTTCCACAACCGTGGCGGCCGAAGGCATTTGATTGTCATTCAATCTAAAAACCAGTGTTTGGCCGTCCAGCATATCCACTGAATTGGTTGTTTGCTGCACGCGGAACTGAGGTGAGACGGTCGGCACGTCAAATTCCTGCCCGGCTGAATCGTAAGCTGGCGTCGTGGTTGTCGAAGGCGCGTAACCTATGAATTCAACCATCGAAGCGACGACACCTAATTTGATCGTATGACCGTCGGACAGGATTGTCGGCACCGCATCGAGAACCGGGCCACACTCGACAGCTTCGGCTTGAGGAACAATGCTGGAAACGCCATTTCTTTCCTGAAGGCAAAAATTGGTCACGACCGAAATAGTCTGTGTTGCCTGCACTCGGACTTGCTGTCCGCTGGCTGCCACCACGCTGGGTTCAGTGAGAGTCTCAACATCATTGCGTGCTCGTAGTTGCTTTAGCGCAATGGAGAAGTTTTCGCTCGTAAGAATACTGGCACTGGTCGAATCATACCAACCGGCAGATGCGTCTTTCGGTATCGTCAGAAACCTCGCTTTGATGTGAGGTTGCAGGACGGGGGAATTGGTGTTCATTCCCACAACCGCGGCCCGCAGCCCGCGATTGTTTTTCATCGCTTCGCCCAACTGCCGCCGCAAGACGCCGGTTTCGCCGCGCAATCGCAGGAGTTCATCCTCGTTGTTTTTTCGCTGCTCAGTTTCCCGTTGCGCCGCCGCCAATTGATTTCTTGCGTCGTCGCGTTCCTGGCTCATTTGCGCAATTTGCTGGGTCAGCGATGCCTGTTGTTCCTGCAGCACGGCGATTTGGTTTTGCAAATGAAACGAGTAGATGCCGCCAACAATCGCGACAGCGGCGAATCCAGCGATAAATGCCTTTTGAATCATGGTCATTCCCGCGGTCACGGTTAGTCCGGCAGTTGCGGCTAAAATTTTCGCAGCCAGTCCTGCCGGGGCAGCTTGGACGGCATTCGCCGAGATCACAATTCCCAGGCTGCCCGCGCCAATGGTGATTTTGTTCTTCGCGAAAACCTCGCGCAGTTTTTCCACCGCGCGGCTCACACGCTTTTGCGCGGCATCGTCGCTCACGCCGAGAATGGCGGCGATTTCGGCGCTGGATTTCTTATGAAAATAGCGCAGGACCACGGCGTCGCGGTCGGCGTCATTCAATTGGCCCAGCGCGGAATCCAGGTGGGATTCAATCTGCTCCCACCAGGCATCGGGTGAAGTTGAACTCGGTTCGCTCATGGCAAAGGCCTCTTGTTCGCGCGCCCGGCGGCGTTCGATGGTGCGGACGGTTTGGGCGGCGATGTTTTGCGCCGTGCGATGCAGCCATCCCGCCAGGGTGGGCCGCTCCACCAGTTCGGAGGCTTGCCTGGCCAGCGCGATGAATGCGCCTTGGGTCACGTCTTCGGCAAGATGCGAATCACGAACCATTCGAATGGCGGCTGAATAGACAAGGTCCAGATGGCGGTGGACCAGTTCGTTGAACGCGGTCTCATGCCTGCGTTCAACGTAGGCTTTCAGCAACAGCGTGTCGGTCAGATCGGTCACTCATTGCAAGTTAGCCGCCGGGTTTGAAATCCGACAGGGAAACGTGCTTTTTCTCGAACGAGATTTGTGCAACCGAAGATCGAAGGTGACCGGCGGCAGGAGGGTACGCGCTGTGGCCCTCCGCTCGCTGACGAACTTGACGCCCTTTGCGGGAGGTTTCACCTCAGCTTTGGGCGGAATGGAACTGCCTGAGTCGATGGAGTCCGTTTTGAGTCGATTCCGATTGGGGCATAGCAGGCCCTGAGCGCGCTGTTGCGCGAAGGACTCGGTGGGGGTAAAAAGGAAGGTATGAAGAGGTTGCTCGCGGTGTTTTGTTTCAGCGGATTGATCACGAGTGTTTCGGCCTGCGAAGCACTTGCCCATGAACTTCTTGAAACGTTCCGCTCAGCTTTGTGCGATGGCTGGCGGCCAAACCGTAGAAGACTAGCTACGACACGCTAAAGGACTTCCAAATGGCAAAGAATCTAAAGATTTTGATTACGGGCGCGGCACGCGGCATAGGAATGGCAACGGCGCAAGTACTTACCAACCGAGGGCATTCAGTCATCGCCACCGACATATCGGCCTTGAGTCGTTTGGAAGGCATCCAGGCACATGTGCTCGATGTTACCAGCGATGACTCCGTGGAGCGGTGCCTTGAAGACGTTGGTCCGCTCGATGCAATCGTCAACAACGCCGGCATCTTTGGACAAGGGCCGGTGGAAAGCTATCCACTCGATCGTATCCGGCAGACGTTCGAGACAAACACACTCGGCGCGTTGCGCATAATCCAGGCGGTCTTGCCCAGGTGGCGACAGCGGGGTTCAGGCGTCATCGTAAACGTGTCGAGTGTGGGCGGCCGAGTCTCCGCGCCGCTCGAAGCAGCGTACAACGCCTCCAAGTTCGCGCTCGAAGCCTTCACGGAATCACTGCACGTGGAAGTCCGCCACTTTGGAATACGCTGCGTAATAATCGAGCCAGGAAACACCGCCACCGGGATAAAAGCGGTCGAGCGCCATGACGGTCCGGCCGACTATGCCGGACTTTGGGAGCAGTGGGCGGGAGCCCATAACAAAATGACGGGGCCATCTGGTCCACAGGGACCCGAAGTTGTCGCGTTAGCCATCGCCCGTGCAATCGAAGACCCCGCGACACCGCTCCGTGTACCCGTCGGCCAGGACGCTGAGATGATTTTGGGCTTGCGAAGAAGCCTCGACGATCAGGCATTCGAAGATGCGATCAGAAAGGCCATTGGGTTTACGTGGTGATTGGACGGCTGCCAGGCGACTACCAAAATCAAAAACCTCTGCAATAAAATCCAAGCGACCTCGAAAGAGGAACGACCGCCACAGGTCCAGAGCCTAATCCTTGAAGCGCTGGCGCAAGACGAACAAGTGGAGTTCAGCGTCCCTCGCGCACATTGAGTCTTCGATCGCCCTGCCGCCGATGCTCGATGACATTTCCCGAAGCGAGGCGCTTTGTGGACCGCTGCGATGTATCCGATGAAGGGAATTAGCATGGCCGCAGCGGCGAAGGAGCTAGGCAACCAGCGGCGCGGGGAAGAGTCAAAGTGGAGTGTGGCAGCCACCATCACGGCCTGGAAAACGAGGATGAGAGTCAGCCGGGTGACCATTGGGGTTAGCATTGTGGGTCGTGCGGGTGCTGGATGCAAGGAGTTCGCATTTCAAGCACTCCAGGTGATTGGTGGTGTCCGCTAGCGACGTTTAGGACGCAAGCGCTTCGTCGTGACTCCAAGCAGCAGGCAGATCGCAACCGGGGTAACGAAAAACCATAGGGGCGGAAACCAGGCGCCTAAGTGAGATGCTCGTTGGATTTGGTCAGCGATGGCAAAGGCTGTGGACGAGCCCGCTAGCGTCAGGAAATTGAAAAGCAGCCAGACAAGCATAGCCGCACTTGGGCTGGACCCGCTACTTGTGGAACGAGGTGCTTTGGCACGGTTCTGGAACGCGTCAGTCGTTTGCCTTTTGTGCTGGATGACTTTTTGGAGATGTCCCCTTTGTCCCCTTTCGTTTGGGAGCTTTGGATGTCTCCTTTGTCTCCTTAATGTCCCCATGACGGGAGAGAACGTAGTAGGTGCCGCGCCCGGTTTTACCGATTTTCTGGACGACGCCTTTGCGCCTGAGGTCAGAAAACCCTTGAAAATCAGGGGTTTTTGCATAGAATAGGGGTGTTGCAGGAGTGGTGGGTTGGCTGGGACTCGAACCCAGGACCAACGGCTTAAAAGGCCGCTGCTCTACCGACTGAGCTACCAACCCACGATTCTGTCCGAAAGAGTGCGGAATCTCACCTTTGCGGGAAAGACCGTCTGAATCAAAGCGGCGGAAAATTAAGCGAGGACCCAGCCCGGCGCAAGGGTTTTCACTGCCACCCTCGGCTTCAGGCCGGGCGGTTTTGAGCTTATTGCGCTGGGCTTTTGAATTGTCCCTGGGCCTCGGGCAGCCATGTCTGAAGTTGTTTGATCCGAACAGCGTCGACGGGGTGATCTCGCAACAACTTGGGGATGCTGCCTCCGCCCTGTTGCTTGTTGAATTCGGCGAAACGCTGCCAGAAAGCGACCGCGTCTTTGGGGTCATACCCGGCGCGCGCCATGTAGACGATTCCAATATGGTCAGCTTCGGATTCCTGTTCCCGGCTGTACGGCAGTTCCAGGCCGACCTTCGCGCCCAAGCCATAAGCGACATCGACCATACTGCGCACGCGGGGGTCGGAGGTCGACATCCCCGAATCGACTACCTGCCCGAATGCCTGCGTCAATTCCTGCTGAGTCATCCTGGATGCGCCATGATGAGCAACAGCGTGGCCGATCTCGTGCCCAAGCACCGTTGCCAGGCCCGCTTCGGTTTGTGTGATCGGCAGGATCCCAGTGTAAACTCCGACTTTTCCGCCGGGCAGGCAAAACGCGTTCGCTTCTTTGCTCTCAAACACGACAAATTCCCACTGCGCATTGGGCAGGTCCTTGCCAGCAACCGCGGCAATGCGCCTCCCCACATTCGCCACCATCGCGTTAACGGCGGGATCATGATTAACGGGTGTGTCCTTTTTAAGTTGGTCAAAACTGGATAACCCGAGCGTCATTTCCTGGTCGGATGAAACCAGGTTCAGTTCGTGACGGCCGGTGACCGGGACGGTGGTGCAAGCCGTTAATGAAAGAGCGCAAGCCAGCAGGCCGGTCCAGGCGAAGCTGTTCGATCTTGGGCGATTGTTCATGGCATCAGAGTTTAGTGATGAGCTGTTCCGCGCTAAAGGCCAAAGTAGCTGAACTACCTGAACACGAACAAGCATCGGGGTCCTTCCTCAATTACAAACCGAATGCCCGGTCATTTTGGTAGGGCTTAGGAAACCCATTCCGGAGGGCTTACCCTATGGCACTGACCCGCGCGGCGACTGATTATAGCGGCAAAAGCCGTGCGAATTTCATTCCCAACTAGGTTGAAGGGCAGGGGAGATACCCGAATTGACCCGAACGACGCGGATCGCCATCGGATTTGGCTTGGTACCGTTTTCACCGTTTTTTTGGCGGGTATGGCTTGCGGCTTGGGTTGTGCCAGCAGAACGTGGCCGGGGGACCAGGTTGTGAAGTATAACAAACCGCTGCTATCGCCGGGAGCGCAATTTGCCGCGCTGCCTCCAGCGGTTCAGAATTCCATTCGTGCCGAGACAGGCTCGGCTGATATCGATAACATTACAAAAATCACGAACTCGGGTCGCTTGGTGTACGAGGTGACGTTTCAAAATCATAAGGGGTTCCGGCCCCTGTACGTTGCCCCGGATGGCAGCCTGCTGAGTGACGACCTTTTGTTGGTTGTGGGAGCGCCAAAAGATCAGTCGAACGTCATCACCGGCGGCGCGGTTTCGGGCATTACGTTGAATGACTTGCCCAAAGACGCCGTAAAAGAGATTCAACGCAAGGCGCCAAACGCTGAGATCGACACCATTACCCGTGAGGGGCATGGGGACAAATCGACTTTCACCGTCACATTCAAAGACAACATGCATGCCCCTCTGCGTTTTGCTTCCGACGGTACGCCGCTCTGAACGAGGGGTCCGGTCTAATTTTACGTCGCGTTGAATTTTGTTCGCCGTTTCCTTTGCAATTGACGCAAACACCTTGGCTCGATTCTTATGATAACGAACAATGATCATTGGATGCCGCACCCTGCTCTTGGCGATGGCGGCATTCATCGCATTGGTCCCTTGCCGAGCGTCCGCCCTTCCTGGAACCACAAAGCAGCAATCGCTCGATGAATGGCGGAACCTGACGACTCCGCCGGCGCCCCCGCCGCGGGTGTTCGTTAAGGGCGACCACGTTCGTTTTTATTTTCCGACGCAAAACGGCATCGAAGCGTTTAATTCGCATTGGACCCGGTTCCGGGTGCCGACCGGCCGATACCGGGTCAGTTCGGCGCAGTTGCGCTGGGACCAGCGGTTGTCACGCATGCCTGAGACGGAGCGGGGTTGGCGCGAAGCCACCGTGATTGCCGGCGCGGAATGGCGCCAGTTATCGACGAACCTGATCCTGGCCCTGACTCCAACCACACCCGGCCACGGCGCCTATTACCAGGCTTTTTTGTCGGACCGCTTATTGTACCGCGATCAGGATGGTGTGCCGAAAGTGGCCCTGGCAACAGAACGTCCGCGGCAGATTGTTATCGACCACCGATTCTCGATGAGCGAGACGCTTGAGTTGCTGGCGCCGCAAATCGAAGAGCGGCTTGCCAAAACTCACCCGGCCGATTCGCTGCTGTTGATCATGGCTCCCAATGCGCGCCGATTCACGCAGCCCCTGCTGCTGGATCGGCAGCAGCGCCAATGCGTTTTTCTGGCTCCCGCGGCTCTGTACGACATTGCCGACCGAGGCGGCTCGCTGTCGGTAACCGCCCAGGGCTTCGTTGCGTTGCTTCCCGAGAGCCACGGAATCGCTTTGCTCAAGAACCCGGTTTCCAGCGCCGCCCGCCTCGCCGACCTCGCGGTGGCCACCCTCATCAAATTCATTCGCATGCCGCTGCCCAAACCCAGCGCCCAGGCTCCCGTGTCCGTCGTCGGGCCGGGCATGGATTTGGAGGCTTGGGAATCCTGGCTGGACCATTATACCGGCACACGCCGCGAGGACGGCAATCTACAGCTCCTCATTGATGGCGACCGCTTTTTTCCCCGGTTCAGGCAGGCCATCGCTCAGGCGACCAATTCCATCCACATCAATGTTTATATTTTCGACAAAGACGACGTCGGGGTGGATTTCGCCGATCAGCTTAAAGCGCGATCCAAACAAGTGGACGTCAAAGTCATTCTCGATCGCATGGGCAGCATCGGCGGGGGGGCTTCTCCCCCGGCCACACCGATGCCGGAAGATTTTGTCGCGCCAAGCTCGATTGTTTCCTATTTGCGGCACGATTCGGACGTTCACGTGCACCCATTTTTAAACCCGTGGTTTTCGTCCGACCATGCCAAGACGATTATTGTGGATCACGACGTCGCATGGCTCGGGGGGATGAACATCGGTCGCGAGTACCGCTACGAGTGGCATGATCTCATGGTCGAGGCCACGGGACCGGTGGTCGGTTCCTTGGAAACGGAGTTTAAAAGAGAGTGGGCCCACGAAGGTCCGTTGGGAGATCTGGCCTACGCCGCCGTCGTGTTGAGTGGTCCTTCCAAACCCATGCAGGCCGGCCCGGGCCCATGGATGAAAGTTCGCCTGGTTCCAACCAGGACAGGCTGGAAACCGTTCGCATCAGCCGTGCTGGCCTCCATTCGCCAGGCTCGGCAGTATATCTACGTTGAGAACCCGTACCTGTTCGACAAACGCGTCGTCCTTGAGCTGGTGAAAGCCCGCAGCCGGGGCGTGGACGTTCGCGTCGTGCTGCCTTGCTTCAATGACTTCAAAGCCGGCGGCCGCGGCAACATTGTCATCGCCAATTATTTTATTGAGCACGGCGTGCGAGTCTACTTTTACCCAGGCATGAGTCACGTAAAGGCCCTATTGGTGGACGGGTGGGCATGCCTGGGCTCCGGCAATCTGAATCACCTCAGCCTGCGTGTGAATCACGAACAAAACATCGCCAGCTCAGACCCGGTTTTTGCTAACGAAGTCGAGCAAGAGCTTTTTGAAGAGGACTTTTCTCGCTCTTACGAACTGAAGGAACCGGTCTCCGTGGATTGGGTCGATTTCCTTGCGGACCTGGTATTGGAAGGGTTTTAGTGAACCGCACCTGGGCTGAGGACCGGGGCAAGCGCCTTTCCCGCGGCGGGGTTTTACCGCTTTCACGGCGTAAAAAAAGGCCCGCTCCTTTTGCAAGAAGCAGGCCTTTGCAAGGCAACAGGAGATTTAACGGGGCGGTAATGTGCTGCCTGGAGTGCTGCTTCCGCTGCTTCCAGAGCTCGTTGTGCCGGAGCTCGTTCCAGGGGTTGATCCAG
The DNA here is from genome assembly GCA_035294005.1 of Verrucomicrobiia bacterium. Lineage (GTDB taxonomy): Bacteria > Verrucomicrobiota > Verrucomicrobiia > Limisphaerales > UBA8199 > JANXQE01. Next base: position 10,825 of record DATGLT010000271.1, on the reverse strand, counting down.
GGGTCCCCAGTCCGGAGCTGCTCCCGGTTCCGGTCCCACCGACTCCCGATCCCGTGCCCCCTAGCCCAGGGGTGCTTGACCCTGCTCCATTCGTCAGACCGAATCCGGGGTTGATACCTGAGTTGGTGCCGAAGGTCCCGGAATTCGTGCCCAGCCCTGATCCAAAGCCCGAACCGAAGTTCGTTCCGCCTGCAGTGCCTGCGGCGCCAAAAGCCCCTGGCGTCTGTGAGGGAACCCCAGGGATCACCGTCTGCCCAGCCCCGGGGGTGGTTGTTTGTCCTGCTCCGCCGGGCGTAGTGGTTTCGGGAGGTGTTCCCGGCAATACTGTTTGACCGGCGCCGCCAGGGGTGATTGTGCTAGTGCCTCCGGGCAGTGTTTGGCCCGACTGTGCGCCGGAACGGCTTGAGCCGGGAACCCCCGCTGCCGAACTGGACGATCCGGCCGAACCGGCAGACCCCGCCGACCCAGCGCTACCAGCGCCTCCGGCCCCGCCACCTCCACCCCCGCCCGCCTGGGCCAAACACTGTGTACTGGTGAGGCCGTACACGAGGGTTCCAAACGCGATAAGTGCAACTACCTTCTTCATAAGTCCTTTCGATCTGTTTCGGTTAAACTCTCCTCGGTTCAACCTCTTAGCTCCCTCGGGTATCACAACTGGGGAGAGCAACCCAACAACAACCGGGTTTTTCCTCAACTCACCGGCCGATCTTCGGAAGTTTTACCAACGCGTTTGCCGCGGCGCTCGCCCCATCTTCTTTTGAAATACGAGCCGCCGCCTCCACTGCCGCTGCCCGATATCCCGGCGTTTCAAGAAGCAGCCCCAACTCTCTGGCCGCGGATTCCGACGTGTAGCGCCGCCGTGATATAGTTCGGCCCGCGCCCAATCGAACGACTCTCGCGGCGTTGTCTTGCTGATCAAACGCAAATGGCATCACCAGCATTGCCTTTCCAGCTCGCAACGCCTGCCCGGTGGTGCCGATACCGCCCTGGTGCACGATGGCCGCGGCGCGTGGGAATAGTTTCGAGAACGCGACGTAGTTCACCGCAATCACGTCCTCGAACGCATCGACGGCCGGCGCATTCTGTCCGATCAGAAGAACCGCTCGCTTTTTCAGGCGCCGCGCAGCCTTGATGCTCTCCTCGTAAAACGTTCCGGGGTCCATCACCGCCGACGATCCCAGCGTGAAGACTATCGGCGCTTCTCCATTCTCGAGAAAGTCGTTCAGTTCACGAGGCAACGACTCTTGCTCCGTCGAGCCATCGTAAAAAGGAAACCCGGTAAGAACAGTGTTCATCGGCCAGTCCGGCTGTGGCTTCGCCAGCACGCCGGAAAACCCCGCCAAAACAAGGTGCGGCGAAAATTTTCCTTCATAGACGGGATCCCCGCCGGGGCTCAGCCTGAGTTCGGCTCGGAGTTGCCGCACGGGCCGACCCCAGTTGCGTGTGGTCGATTTGACCAGCCTGAGCGCTCCGCCCGCGACGGTCGATCCGAGCTTCCGAATGACTGCGGACAATCGCGGCACCGGTGGGAGTATCGGTAAATCAAACGCTGAAAAAAACGACATTGGAGTCGTGACGTACGTGGCCCAGGCCAACCCCAGCTCTTCCGCCACGATTGGCGCCGCATAGACCAGTTCGCCACAGATTAACAAATCCGCCTTCCGGGGCTGAGTGATCGCATTGCGGAGGTCTTCGTAACTTTCTCGAAGGTACGGAAGCAATACGCCGCAAATCAGATGTTCGGCTCCGCGTCGCGGGTCGAAAATCTTTTTAACCAGGTCGCGTCCCTCGCCGTTTTCCGGTGTCACATCCGGCCGCATCGAGTGAAAGCCGAAACCCAGGCCCTCGAGTTTTGAACGATACGTTTGGCTGGTGCAGAAGTCGACTTCGTGCCCGCGGCGCTTCATTTCGAACGCAATGGCAATCAACGGGTGCAAGTCTCCCAAAGAACCGAACGTTGCAAAAACGATGCGCGCCACTGGAAGATGATTTTAACGGATGTGACCGCCTTGGAACAGACTTCAAAAGCCGGACAAGGTATGCCATGTTGAGCGGTATGACAGGCGTTAGCGACGACCGGTTACTGAATGGGATTGTCATTGGCGGCTTTTCGGGCGCTTTTGGCTTGGTGATCGCGTCGCTACAAGCGCTCCGGCGCACGGCGACAGGTTTTGCCATCGATCTGTCGTGGTGGACAGTGGTCACGCTTCTGGCCGGGGCCGTTGCCATGGCGCCTTTCTTTTACTTGATCGTGATGTCGGAAAGACCGGTGCTTCGCAGGGGTGCCCTCGCTGTGGTGGTTCTGGTGGGAATCGTTTCCTTTTTCTACCCGATGCGGATTGTGCCGCACGACCGATTGCGGTTTGTCTTCACTGGTTTGGCGGTCGCCGCCGCCGCGCTGAGCGTGATCTCCTGCCTGCTGCTTTTGCTGCATCACTTCTTCGAGCAGGACGAACAATCGCAAAAATGAGCCGGCAAGGATCGGACGTTAGTTTGCGATCGCAGCGCTGCCCCGGGGCGATCCCGTCCGCATACGAATTTGTCGACCAGCGCCATTAGGCTCGGCGCAGGGATCGCGCGGTTGCTCGGATTTGGAAATGCTCATTTGGCCGCGCTAAAAACCCCTCCCACTACCATGCCAACGGCAGTCCCGATAAGCGCCCCGGCAACGAAGTCGGAAAACCAGTGTATCGTCGCCGAAACCCCAACCCCGATGTAGAAGGCGTAGGCGATTGCGAGCCAGCCAATCCATCTTTGCTTCGGGAAAAGCCTGAAAACCGTGACTGCCATTGCGAAGGCGATGGTCGTGTGCGAGGAGGGCCAACCCCAAAAGACCCCTCCCCGCAGCAGGCCGAACTTGAAAACATGCGTCAGGTCCATCCCGACCCCGTGGGCAGGATGGGCGCGACCGGTAATCGCCTTGTATCCGGCGGCGATGATGCCGCCGATGACCTCAGCCTGGGCTATGGCCCAGCCAATCAGCCGAGTCGGGGCGCTTCGCATGACGCCGCCGAGCACCAATAAGGTGAGCGGGAGCACAATCGGCAAAAGTCCGCCGATAGGGACAGCGGGCCATAACCTGGACAGGAGTGCCGGAGAGCGGGTCCACTGGAAATACTGCCAGTCCAAACCGGACAGCACGATCCCAATGGTCAGAAGAATGGCGCCCACGTGAAAAACGAGCATGCGCGCCTTGAAGCACTCGATGACGTTGCGCGGGAGTGTCGAAAAGAACAGTTTCATGCTCAGGTGCCCAATCGTTGCGCTATTGGGGGAATCTGTAAACACCTGTGAGCTTATCCCGGGTGGCCATCGACCATTGTCTCGAACCAAGTCGTTATCAGTTTTATCAATGTGCTGAATCATCGAGCTTGAGTGACAATCGGGGCATGAGCACTGACAGCGTAATGATGAGACCAGAGCACGGCCGTTTGAAGCACACAGATCAATCGGGACACCGCTCCGGACGCCACTTCCGCTTCTTCAAGCTTCTTTTCCAGCTTCTTTTAGCCTCGGCGCTCTTGGGCTGCGGGCTCTTTTCCGTATTCGGGTTCCTGGAATCTTTCGAGCCAGGCAACGGTTTGACATGAAAGGTCATTTACGCAGCACTCACCTTCGGGTCTTGGGCCGGAGCCGTCGCTTTGGTCCGATGCGCCATCAAGAGCGCGGGCCGATCGCGTTCCAGCGGAACCGTCGAACCGATCTGAAGCGGGTCCGCCTCGCAATGCAAATCCAAAGGTTTCTCAAAATCGTTCTTGGGCTGACGGTGCTGGCGGTGCTGATTATCGGCGTATACAAGGCCGATCACCTATGGTGGTGGGTAAGAGTTGGAGGGATCCGGGGAGAGAAGATTCATGTGCGCTCGGAGATAGACGGGGTCGTTCAGGAGTCAAACCTGACGATACCCACCACTTTCCGCGTATCCGTCAAAAAGCAAGCGATCGACTACTGGATAACAAAAACCGTCACCAACCAGGATCTATGGGTCAGTGTCTCGGGGCCAGGTTGGAGGCAAAGCTATTGGGTATGGTGGAAGGACCAGGAAGGGGTGCATGTTTCAATCAAAAAAGGGCATTACTCCGTCTGGAAGATGAGCTACCGGAACACGAACCGTGATGAAACAGGCGGTTTTATCCCGTAGCAGCAGCTGCGGAACCCGGTTCTTTGTGAGAATGCCCCTGTATCCGGGCACGTCTCGCCAGTTGCCTAGTCGTCCGACAAAAGCGCGAGCGCCGCAAAGGCGGTCGCCGCATCCGACATGAACATCCGCCTCCACGGTTCGCCTTCTTCACCGCCATGCTCGGTATCAAAATTGAGCGAATAAGTCCGCCAACATTTCCAGTGGTTTTCAGCGACCGTGTATTCCCGCTGGTTGGCCTCCAGCCATGCAGTGGCCCGCTCCAGGCTCGATTCGGTGCCCGGCAATTTTGCCTGGCGCAGCACGTAGGTGATTAAGCCTGTGGCATAGGCATCTGACCTGGCCAGCACTGCTACATCGGGATTTCCTTTTGGTTTATATGGCGGGTGGGCCTTCGACCATGTCCATGGTCCAAATAGGTAAAGGGACCAGCCGCCATCGGCGTTTTGTTTCGTTTGGAACTCGGTAGCCAGCGCAAGGGCCTGTTCATGGCTCAGCAAGCCTGTCAAACGAGTGGATGCCAATAGTGCCCAAGCCTTGTTGTAGAGATTCTGCTCAGGGTAGTTTGCGCTTAAGTAGGAGCGCAACTTACGGATGCCTCCCCACACGTCCTGTCCCGCGCTCTCGTCGTAGCCGGCGGCGGTTCCCACCGCGATCGCTGCCAGGGCGGCACCGTAGTAAACGCTGTCGCTCGACTCATAGGGCTCCATCCCGGTATCCAGCCAATTCCACGCTCCGTCCGCACGTTGCGCGGCCCAAAGCTCGTTGAGCGCTCGGCGAGTTGCTCCGCCCGGCAAAGGTTCGTTCTGGCGGGCCTCGGCGCTGGTCAGGATCAAAACATTGAGCACTGCCTCACTCCCGCGTGACTGGTCATCCTTGCCCGTCGACAACGCCTCGTGGTGGCCATAGGTGTCCACCCGGCGAAGCGTTTCGTCGAGCAGCTTCGACTCCTGGCGCGTCGGTTGACCCGCACCCGTTGCCTGGCGCAATGCCGGTCGAGCCAGCACATAGGGCACGGTAGTATGGCATGAAACGCACGATGTCTTCCCTTCGCCGGTTTGCAGCTTTCTCGCGTTCGCGAACCACAAATCCATGCGGTCGTCCAGGTATTTTGCCGCCGCCTGATGGTCCCATGCGAGGGGTGTGTTCGAGGAACCTGGACGCTGCCAGTCTGAGTGGAATGGCTGCGGATCAGCAGCGGCTCCGAGTGACGATACCAGCCAAAGACCAAAGAGCGGGGCGGCGACCGGTTTCATGGGTGATCCTCTATATCTAGGGAATCTGCCAGTCGTGGCGGCTTAAATTCGCGCGGCCAACGAAGCCAGGTGGACCAGCAATCCCCCAAAAGTTTTCATGGCCTGCGCCCCTCATCGACCTCGTAGTAGTCGAAGAACGTTACAATGTCGGCGCGGTGTGCCAACCCACTCGCGGCTTTGTAGCGCTCCAGCTCCTGGGTCGAGCCATCGTCCTCGTCGCGCCAGCCGCGTTTGAGCATGAACTTGTTCCAGACGAGCATCTGCTCGTCGGTTGGACGGTTTCCGTGGGAAAAACACCAGGCCAGAATTTCGTCATCCGTGCCGCCTGCCAGGACGCGCTCCCGCAGTGTAGTGTAATCAATGGCAAGGAACCGGCAGCACCGGCCATCAAAGCCGGAACCGAGATTAGCGTGGAAATCGGCGGCCAGAGTTCCCGCAGCACGCAAGCGGATTTTGTGAAGCATCCGGGCGAAATAGACAATGCCGCCTGTACGGTCGTAGGCGCTACGCGGCATTGATTGGTCATTGACTTTTTGCATGGTATGGGCTGGAGCGAAACTGGGCGTCGGCGTAGATGCTGCTTTCATGAAAGGCACGCATGGTTGGCACTTGTTTTGGGTTGTCATGTTGATTCGGCCGGCCATCGTCAGACCGGTTATGCGAACCAGGGTGCTGCTTTTGCCGGTCCCATTCTTTGCGGAACGCATCCCTGCGCTCCGTGACATAGGCATTATAACCGTCAGGGTCAATGAAAGGGTTTGCGCCTCCAGCTTTCATTTTCTCGTATTTTTCTTTCAACCCGAAATACGAACCGTGTGCGCCCAGGAAAAAGTCAACCGGCAGGCTCAATAAAACGTTGAAAGTCTTTTCATAATCCTCCGCGATTCGCGGATAGTTTTTGTTGCCCACGAGAATGTAGCCGGGGTTCACATTGGGGCTGCCGATAAGCACGGCATTCAATTTGCGCCCATTTTCCTGGACCTCCATCGTCCAGGTGGTGCATCCGGGCGTATGGCCGGGAGTCAGCCGGGCGGTCAGCTTCGAGCCCCCCAGTTCGACCGTATCGCCGTCATGCAGCACGCGATCTACTTTAGCTCCCGGCTGGCCCTCGGCGGTGCTTTCTACCGACGCAACATCACCCTGCATCACCATCAGGCTGGCTCCGGTCTCCTTTTTAATCTGGCCCACCGCGCCGTCGTGGTCATCGTGAGCATGGCTGATGAGAAGGATCCTGGTGTCACGATAATCGAATCCGAGTTGGTGGATGCTGTTCCGAATAAGGGGGAGATCTTGCGGGAAATCGGAGTTGATCAGGATGTTGCCCTTTGGGGTCTTGATCAAGTAAACGGCTAGATCCGCAGTGCCGACGTAGTAGAGGTTTCCCGCGATTTTGAACCCCGGAAATTCGCGATGCCAGTCAGCATTTTGAGCGGAGACGAGCGGGGCGAAAAGAGCGAGCAGCAAACCAGCAAAGCGCAGCAGTTGTTTCATTATTAGCTTTCGATGGTGCGCAACACGTTACATTTGCTGCGATGAAATTCAATCTTGAGGGTCCGAATCCATAAAGGACCGCCATCTTGCGTTTCCTACCTCCTACGAAATGCTGAACAACAGCGTAGCTGCAACGCAGAGCAGTGTGGTGTTTTTCATCTCGGCACCTGGCGAGTTACCCACGGGTTTTCATTTGGCGCTCGAATCAGTATGTTCGGAACCCCTCGACATTTGCCCGCTTTCCGCGATAGCCAGTATTCGGCCTTTGGCTGTCATGTGTAGTTCCCAGGCGTTGGTGGCGACGGGAATGTATTGGGCAAGGTAAAATTCCCGCGGGAATGTATAGTCGCCCAGGTTTGTTGTTAAGGTGACCCGATATTGCAGGACGGGCTGGCTGTTGTGGTAAAGCACTAGTCGCTCGGGAAGCCCGAGCTCGTCGCTGAACCGGGTGAGCCTTTCGGAGGTCTGCCAGGATTGAGGCAAATACTCCTTCCAAAGGTCGCTCGGCAGAGGTAACCCCTTGCCCTTTTGCCCGAGGAATGTGCCCGAACAGAACGCAAGCCACGAGATATTGCCCGGCACCGAAAGAGAATCTGCTTTGCCAACCGGCCGCCCTGGGTTTCCGTCTTTTGATTCGAGCACCCGATCGCCTCCAACCACAGAGTTGCTGCTGCTCGACCAAGACAGGTTTCCGAATGGATCACCAGTAATCCGCCACGAACTGGTGCCCACGTCGCATTCCATCGTCCAGGTTTTCGTATGGACACTCGGCCCGGAGCTCTCCCAGAAGGCGGTCTCCACTTCGGCAGTAACATGAACGAACTGGGCCTCGGCGCACTGCAACCAGAGCGATGCGGTAACCATCAACGTCGACCCCAGCCAGGAGCGGAGAAACGCGGATTGTTGCATAAACCAGTGTATCCTCCCCGGCGGGCTTCTACAAGTCACCAAGCTGGTTACGCTGTTTTCCGCTGGTGCTGACTTTGGTTTTTTCCGTCTTGCCAGAGCACAGAAAAAGAGTAAGGCTTTCTGTTCAATAAATTCGCTAAAGACCGCCAAAAACAAGGGTTCCAACGGTCTTCCGGCGAGGATTGCGCGCTTAGCTCAGCGGTAGAGCACTTCCTTCACACGGAAGGGGTCGCAGGTTCAAACCCTGCAGCGCGCACCATTCGCGCACTTTTGGCGCAGAGGCCAATTCCACAAAGCGGGAAAATGGGCCGCGTAATCGCAAAGGTACTGCCGGGTTTCAAGCAGGCTCTCGGTCGCGCCGCTCGACCGATTCTAAGTTCCCTGGCTTTCCACGAACTGCCGCGCTTTGTCTTTCATTCCGTGCTCCAGTGCCTGTGAATCCGTCAGGCCCTGTTCTGCGGCGTATTTGCGGACGTCTTCCGTGATTTTCATCGAGCAGAAATGGGGGCCGCACATGCTGCAGAAATGCGCCACCTTCGCTCCATCGTGCGGAAGCGTTTCGTCGTGGAACTCGCGCGCAGTGGGCGGGTCGAGGCTCAGATTGAACTGGTCCTCCCAACGGAATTCAAATCGCGCCTTGCTGAGAGCATCGTCTCTGAAACGCGCTGAGGGATGACCTTTGGCGAGGTCGGCGGCGTGCGCGGCAATTTTGTAAGCAATAACCCCGTCTTTCACGTCCTTCTTGTTGGGCAATCCGAGATGCTCTTTGGGAGTGACGTAGCAGAGCATGGCGCAGCCGTACCACCCGATCATCGCTGCGCCGATGGCGCTGGTGATGTGGTCATATCCGGGCGCGATATCCGTGGTCAGAGGCCCCAGCGTGTAGAAAGGGGCTTCGCCGCACCATTCCAGCTGCTTGTCCATGTTCTCCTTAATCATGTGCATGGGGATGTGCCCAGGGCCTTCGTTCATCACCTGGCATCCCATGTCCCACGCAATTCGGGTCAGCTCGCCCTGCGTCTCAAGTTCGGCAAACTGCGCCTGGTCATTCGCGTCCGCAATCGAGCCGGGCCGCAGCCCGTCGCCCAGACTGAAGCTGACGTCGTACGCTGCCATGATTTCGCAAATCTCGCGGAAATGGGTGTACAGGAAACTCTCCTGGTGGTGCGCCAGGCACCACTTGGCCATAATCGAGCCTCCGCGCGAGACGATCCCGGTCGTGCGTCGCGCCGTCATCGGAACATACCTCAACAAAACCCCGGCATGGACTGTGAAATAATCCACTCCTTGTTCGCACTGCTCAATCAGCGTGTCCCGGTAAGTTTCCCAGGTAAGGTCCTCGGCTTTGCCGCCGACCTTCTCCAGCGCCTGGTAAATTGGCACCGTGCCGATTGGAACCGGAGAATTTCTCAAGATCCATTCCCGCGTTTCGTGGATGTTTTTCCCAGTGGAAAGATCCATGACGGTGTCGGCGCCCCATTTTGTGGCCCAGCGCATTTTCTCGACTTCCTCCTCGATGCTGGAGGCGACCGCGGAGTTGCCGATGTTGGCGTTTATCTTCACCAGGAAATTACGGCCGATGATCATCGGCTCGCTTTCAGGGTGATTGATGTTTGCTGGAATAATCGCGCGGCCACGGGCAACCTCGGAGCGAACAAACTCGGCAGTGATTTCCCTCGGAATCCGGGCTCCAAAAGATTCCCCTCCAAGCGGCCGGCTCTCACTGGCTTGGGCGGCGGCTTCGCGGCCCAGGTTTTCGCGGATTGCGATAAACTCCATCTCCGGGGTGATGATTCCCTGGCGTGCATAGTGCAACTGGGTCACGATTTTCCCCGGCTTGGCTCGCAGTGGCTCGCGTTGAAGTGAATTGGGAACTGATGGACCTGATCCGCGAGGCGAAGTCACGTTTCTTTTGGAAACTGGTTCAACGTCGCCGCGTTCGAGAACCCAAGGTCTCCGCAAAGCGGGCAAGCCCTGCTCGACGTTGACCTGGAGTTTTGGATCCCCCCATGGGCCTGAGCAGTCATACACGCGGAGCGCAGCGTTCGGTTCCGATCGGCCGCCCGGCCCCTTGCTGTCGGAAAGATGAATCTCGCGCAAAGGCACGCGGACGTTCGGGTGGAGGCTGCCGGAGATGTAAACCCTGGCCGAAGCCGGCAACGGTTCGCTGCTCTGCGGTTCAAACGCGTTTCGATTGGCTATCATTTGACCTTTCGTCCTGATGAACTCTAATGCTCCTGGCAGGTGAGGATTTCCCTTCGCCAGCATTATCTGGAGCAGGTTCAACGGGTCTGAGGCGCTCCTGCGCCACACTCTCAGCCTTCGCGCCTGGTTTTCCTGGCGCTGGTTGGCTCCCCGGTAGTTCGCAGAACCTTACGCCCGCAGGAAATAGGGGTCAAGATCCGTAACGATATTCAACGGGAAGGCTTTGCTGGTTTGTTCGTCCCTTCGGGACTCAGCGACCTTGCACAGCGAACCGAAGGTTGAAACCTTGGGCTAGTGTCATCCGTCCCTTTCGGGACGGCTGGAATCAATGCCAAAGCTTACGCCCGAGCATCATTTTTGCACCGGGGACAGCCGCTTGGTTTTGCCTGGTCAGTTTCCGTCGCCAGGCGGTATCCCGACTGTCCCGAAGGGACAATTGCAACTAGCCCAAGGTTTCAACCTTGGGGGCACGATGGGAGGGCATGAGTCCCGAAGGGACGGCTGGGGGTTTAGTCCGGGTTTAGTCCCACAGGAACCTTCGTGGTGGGGGGGATTCTGTCTTTGATAAGCGCCAGTGAGGAGTTCCTCCTCGGAGCGAACTCTCGGGTGTGTTGTTCCCGGTTGATAACGGACGTTTAACCGGTGCCAAGGTCCCACAATCGGCCCACGATTCCAGCCGTCCCTGCGGGACTTATCTCGTTGGCCAATGTGAACCCAAGGTTGAAACCTTGGGCTAGTGTCATTCGTCCCTTTCGGGACGAAAAAAATGCCAAGGTTTGCGCCGAAGCATTCTTATCCCAGCAGGACCGGCGTTGGCTTTGCCTGG
>DATGLT010000270.1:0-25817 GCA_035294005.1 Verrucomicrobiia bacterium | reverse complement strand
AACGGGAGGATTCATTTGAAACTGAAAAGACGGTCGGGAGGAATATCCTTAAGCAAAAGCCCTTTGGCATCTTTGTCCGATACAATCGGGTCCCCAGCCGGCCAATCGATCCCGATGGCAGGATCATTCCAGCGCAGCGTCATTTCGTCCTTTGGAGAATAGAACTCAGTGCACTTGTAATAGAACATGGCTGTTTCGCTCAAAACCAGGAATCCGTGCGCAAACCCCGGAGGGATATAAAACTGGAGCTTATTGTCGCTGGACAGTTTGACTGCCTCCCATTTGCCGAAGTCCGGCGAGCCGCGGCGCAGATCCACCACCACGTCCAGCACCTCGCCTTGCAACACGGTCACAAGCTTGCCCTGCGGGTTCGGATTTTGGAAATGCAACCCGCGCAAGGCGCCACGTTTCGAGACTGAAATGTTATCCTGCACGAACGGCCCTCGGAAACCGGCCTGCTCGTATTTGCGCAGGTTCCATGTCTCCATGAAAAAGCCTCGGGGGTCGCCAAAAACTTTTGGCTCAATGACAAACAGGTCTCGGATGCGGCCAGGCGTGACGTTCATGCGGACTTACTTCGCCAGCCGTTTGGCTTCGGAAATGACTTCGTTCAAAAGATAGTCCCGGTACTCGCAACGGGGCATTTTCTGCATCAAGGCCTCGAGGGCCGGCAGTGACAAAAAGCCTTTGCGGAAGGCCGCTTCCTCGGGGCAGCCGATTTTGATTCCCTGCCGTTTTTCGATCGTCTGCACGTAAGCGGAAGCTTCATGCAGGCTGCTGCTGGTTCCGGCGTCCAGCCATGCAAAGCCCCGGCCCAGTCGATGCACTCTCAAGGCATCGCGCCGCAGGTACTCGACGTTGACATCGGTAATTTCGAGCTCGCCGCGCGCGGAGGGCTTCAGGTTTTTGGTAATGTGGACGACGTTATTGTCGAAAATGTAAAGGCCGGGAACGGCGTAATTGCTTTTGGGCTCTTTGGGCTTTTCCTGGATCGAAATGGCCTTGCCGGCGGAGTTGAACTCCACAACGCCATACCGTTCCGGGTCCTGCACATGATAGCCAAAGATGGTGGCCCCCGTTTTGAATTCAGCGAATGCCTTTTGAAAGCTGTCGCCGCCGTAGAAGACGTTGTCCCCAAGGATCAGGGTGACCGCATCGGGACCAATAAAAGATTCGGCAATCAAAAAAGCCTGGGCAATCCCTTCAGGCTTGGCTTGTTCGCGATACTCTATTTGTAAGCCCCACGAAGTGCCGTCGCCGAGCAGTTGCCGGAACCGGGGCAAATCCTGGGGAGTTGAAATGAGGCACACCTCCCGAATCCCGGCTTCGATCAGCGTGGTCAATGGGTAATAAACCATTGGCTTGTCGTAGACTGGTTGGAGCTGCTTGCTGGCCACGAGGGTCAGCGGGTACAGCCGCGACCCTGCGCCGCCTGCGAGAATGATGCCTTTCATTACGGCGCGGAAGATAGTTTAGCCCCGCCAAATTGCATTAAAAATGTGCCGCTGAATCGGCTATTTCCGTGTCGGAAAGAGTACTGTCCGCAATCCGTATTTTCCCCGGCACGCCCGAAGCCGAATAGGCTGAGCGCAGCGCTTGCGTGGGAAATTTTTGACCTGTGTTGTGCAACAACAGAGGGCGGGGCGCCGCTAGCATCGCGGAATACTCAAAGCCGCCCATGGCCAGGAGGCCCGGACAGAAAAGGTCCGGTGCGATCAACGCATTTTCGTCAGTCACATCCAATGAATCACAGTCAGCGATGACCGCGTCAGCCCCGGGCGCGGCGAGCAAGGCCCAAAGCCCGGTCTTGCCTCTTCCAACCAGGACCACACGCGGAAGGGCAGACGCGCGCGGCCCAATCGAGCGTGCGGCCGTGCAGACCGCCAGAATATCCGCCACGTGGCTCTGAACCTCGGTGCGATTGTATGTGGTATAGAAGTCCTTAAATGGATCCGCGGTGCTCTGCGAAGCAAACCGCTCCAACTGCAGCACCGGCATGTTCTTCTTAAGAAAAGGCACAATGACGTCGGGCGGCGTTTGCTTCGCGGTATCTGTGGACGACGTGTCCCGGGAATCCAGATACACAACGCGCCGGGCGTTTGCTTCCGGAGTGTTCGGGGTAGTCCAGTAGGTTGCCACAACCGTTTTCTCCTGCAACGGCCGCTTCAAGATCACAGGCATTCTCAGGAATTCACCGCAGGGGCTGGGGTTCTCTGTTTTGATCTCGGCACCAATCCTGGAGCCCTCGACCTGAAGGGTGTGGCGCCATGCCGGCATCATGATCCGTTGGAATTCCTTGAGCCCGCCCTTGTCTTTGGGCACCAGGTTCTCTAACTCCTGGCGATGCAATTGTCGTACCGATTTGAGGAATTGCGGGAGAGTCAGAGCGCCTTCGGGCAATTGGTTTCCAGCGAAAACCCGTAACTCGGCATCCGGTTCTTTTTGAAATGGTATTTCCTTGAGCGCCTCCGGGTTGGGAGCATGAAGCAGCCATCTCCCAAACCAGTCATAAACCGCCTCCCTGCTTGTTTGATTGTAATTATGGTCAAAATTGAACCGGACGTAGTTGAACCGCTCGGGATGCTTTAGCAGTTGGTAAATGTGCGCGATGGAGGGTCCTTCAACAGCTGGTGTGTCTTTGGTCCAGTCTCCGCTCGCCGCGACCAATATCTGAGGTCGGGGCGCCGGCACGGCCGCTATCTCCATGTTCGAGTATTCAACTCGCAATCCCGGAGCATTTTCACAAAGGCACCCGCCCTGCATCGTGTGGGAAACCATGACCACAGGAGCCTGTGCCGCTAATCGGGTGTCGATCGAGCCCAGCATAAATGTCTGAGTGCCGCCGCCGCTTTCTCCCGTGCAGGCCAGTCGTTTCGGGTCGGCATCAGGCAGGGACTCGAGAAAATCGAGTGCCCTGATGCTATTCCAGGTTTGAAGGCCCATCAGGCTTATGTTCCAAAGCAAGTCCACCTGGTTGGTCGCGATTTCGTGATGGACTGCGGAAAACGACTCGCTCGCGGGGCTCTCGGCGAAATGCGTGTCATTGTATCCAATCATGTCGTAGGAAAACGCAATCATTCCCTGGCGGGCAAAGCTAATGCAGCGTGCCGCAATACTGCCATCCTTAGTATCGGCCATCCGCCCGTTGGCCCAGTGTCCATGCGGATTGAGAATCGCCGGGAAGGGTCCTGCGCCTCGGCCCAACGGTCTATACAGGTTTCCTCCAAGATACAGCCCAGGCCAAGTCTCGAAATAGACCTTTTCGATGCTGTAACCATCCCGTTCTATTTTGCCGAAAATGTGAGCCTTGATCGGCGTCTTCTCTGGCATCGGCCAGAGCCCGCAGCTGACCAGCACGTTTTGCCGGATTTCTGTAGCTCGTAGTATCCACTGCTGGGCGTTGGAAATGATTGGAAAAGTTCTAGGTGTGTCCAGCGTGACAAGCCCGTTGGTCGAAGCCTCAACGGCTAAAGATTGCGGGCCTGAGACAAGAAGAAACACTGCGATCAACGCCGTTTGCACCAGCCAAAGATTGTTTGCGCAAAAGCATACCCGGGCCAGGGGAACGAGTTTTCGAGCACAACTCAGGGGATTCATGAGGGGCTCACTGTGCGGCGGAGCTCGGTGAAACGCGAGTCGGAAATAAAGGGCAAACAAGGATTGAACACGGGAGGGGCGGGTGGCAGCCCTGGCGACATTAGAGTGCGAGCGATTTTTCTATTTATTTTGCAACTTTTCCACCGTTCCGCTGTCAAACCACGTTGGTAGCCGAGTTTTTCCCGAAGTTTTGATGGTTCAGAACCGTAGAACCCATTGAGCCACACCTTTCTTCGCGAAACGAGGCTGGGCCGGCGACATTTATGACTACAGCCAAGGTGGATTTGGGGGAACGGGTGGGAACCGTCGATCCGGCTGGCCAACTTGCCGGCGGGTCAGGCAACGGGCGGGGGTCTCTATGTGATCTAGAGATCCCCGCCGAGGCCATCGCCGCCTTGCCGGCGGAGTTTGTCAAACGTCACCAGGTACTTCCTTTGTCGATCAAGGACGGGACGCTACAAATCGCCAGCGCCCGGACCATTGACCTTCGAGTAATCGAGGACATCAGGCTTTTGAGTGGCCTTGAGGTCGTTGAAACCATCCTGCCCGGGCCGGAGATCCTCGAAAAGATCTCCCAATGCTACCAAATCACAGTCGAGAAGATGATTGAGAATCTCGACCCTGAGACCAGTAGCGCGATTGAAGGCCGCAATCTCCACGACATCGAGGTGATGGCTAATGAGCCAACCGTCATCAACCTGGTGAACGTCATTATTTCGGAAGCAATCCGTGAGCGAGCCAGCGATATTCACATCGTGCCATTCGAGGAAACGATTCAGCTTCGCTATCGCATTGATGGTCTGCTCCAGGAAAAGCCCCCGCCACCCAAAACGCTTCACGCCGGGCTCGTTTCGCGAATCAAAATCATGGCGGATATGAATATCGCGGAGCGGTACATGCCCCAGGATGGTCACATCCAGATCAATCACCGTGGCAAACGCGTCGATATCCGGGTCGGGACCCTTCCCACCATTTATGGCGAAGGCATGGTCTTGCGGCTTTTGGAAAAGAATTCAAAGGTCCTGACACCGCTTGAACTGGGCCTGGATCCCGACCGCGCGGTGCTGATGTGGCGACTGGTTGAGAAACCTCACGGGTTATTCCTCGCAACAGGGCCCACCGGCAGCGGCAAGACCACCACGCTGTATTCCGTGCTCCAGGGTATTTACACACCTGAGAAGAAAATCCTGACGATCGAGGACCCGGTCGAATACGAACTGCCCGGAGTGGCGCAGATACCGGTGCGGCCCAGCCGAAACTTTAACTTTGCCAATGGTTTGCGGGCTATCCTGCGCCAGGATCCGGATGTGGTCATGGTGGGCGAGATACGGGATTCTGAAACTGCGGAAATCGCGATTCGCGCGGCGCTGACCGGGCACCAGGTCTTTAGCACGCTGCACACCAATGATTCTACCGGTGCAGTGACGCGGTTGCTGGACATGGGGGTGGAAGCGTTTCTCATCTCGTCCTCGCTGGAAGGGGTCCTTGCGCAACGCTTGGTCCGCCGGCTTTGCCCTCAATGCAAGGCCGAAGCTCCGGTTTCCCCTGCCACCCGCCAGCGGCTTGAACTGCTCAGCGGCCGCCCTTTGAACGGCGCTTTTTTCGAAGGCAAAGGCTGTGAAGAATGCCGGGGCACGGGTTATCGCGGCCGGATTGGCATTTTCGAGTTGCTGGCCATCAGTCCTCCTCTTCGCGAACTCATTTTGGAAAAAAGGTCCAATGCCGAACTTAAGCTCGCCGCCCAAAAGACCATGATGACCATGCACCAGGACGCTCTTCAAAAAGCTGCCGACGCCATCACTTCGCTTGAAGAAATCCTGAGGGTTTCATCGGGGGACCTCCTGGAATGAGTTCGTTCCGGTATCAGGCGATCGGAGGCAACGGAGGGCCGGTGTCCGGCGTCATTGAAGCCGAGGATAGAAAAGGCGCGTTACAGCTCCTGGGCAGCCGCGGCTTGTTCCCTTCGAAATTGGAACTGGCTCCGTCCAGTTCTGCGCCGGGCCGGAATGGCGCGAAATCTTTGACCGTGGGCGCTGCAGCCGGTCGGAGGATTACGCGCAAGGAGATTACGGCGTTCACCAGAGAAATGAGCGCGCTGCTCGGTGCTGCCATACCGATACCCCAGGCCTTGGACGGCCTTGCGGAGGAGGAGAATCCGTCGTTGCACGACGTCGTGGTTCGGATCTCCGAGAGTGTGCGCAAAGGCGCCTCGTTTTCTGCCGCTCTCGAAGAGCATCCCGCGATTTTCAGCACGCTTTATGTGAGCATGATCCGAGTCGGCGAAGAGGCCGGTGTATTGCCGAAAGTCATGTCCGACCTCGCCGACCTGCTTGAGCATGAGGATGAGGTCCGTTCGGAGGTGGTTTCGGCTGTGGCTTATCCGTTATTCGTCCTTGCCTTTGGCCTAGTCACCGTCACGGTCCTGTTGACATGGGTGATGCCGCGGCTGTTTGGAATGCTTCAAGAAATGTTGCAAGTCCTGCCGCTGCCAACACTGATATTGCTGAAACTCAGTAGTTTTATGCACCGCTACTGGATCGGAGTGGGGGCAGCAATCGCGGCAGCGGCCTGGGCTTGCTGGTCCTATTTCCGGACTCCGGACGGGGCCGAAGCCTGGGATAATTTGCGACTCCGGTTGCCGCTCGTAGGATCGGTTTTCCGCGCCGCGGCGCTCAGCCGGTTTGCGCGAACCTTGGGAACGCTGGCCCGCAGCGGGGTTTCGCTCCTGCCCGCGCTCAAGATCGTTGAACACACCATCGGCAACAGGGTCCTTGCCCGCCAGGTGGCATTGGTCGCGGAGGACACTCGCGGCGGCGATTCCTTGGCTGGGCCGTTGCGCAAGCTCGATATCTTTCCGCGGACCGTAGTTCAAATGATCGATGTCGGCGAGGAGAGCGGCAAGCTGGATGAAATGTTATTAAAAGTCGCCGATATCGAGGAACGGCACATGCGGGCCCGGACCAAAACGCTGATTTCGCTGCTTGCCCCGGCTTTAATCCTGGTCGTGGGGGCCCTGGTCGGCTTTATCGTGATCGCTCTGTTGCTGCCCATTTTCAAAATGAGCAGCGCTATTCACTGAAAGGACAAACCAATGAACACGCAATTCAGGAGACGAGCCGTTGTCGCGGGTTTCACTCTGATCGAGATCATGGTCGTGGTGATCATTCTGGGCGTATTGGCTGCGACCATCATTCCCAAATTCATGAGCACGACTCACGATGCCAAGGTGAGCGCGGCAAAGGCGCACGTGGCAGAGTTGGAGTCAGCGCTGGAACGGTTCTACGTCCACATGGACCGATATCCGACTTCCGATGAAGGGCTCAAGCTGCTGGTCGAGCCCCCGACCGGCGACGATAAGAAATGGCGCGGCCCCTATGTCAAACAGTTGCGAAATGACCCGTGGGGAAACGCGTATCAATACCGTTGTCCCGGCGTTCGGCACACGTCCGGATTCGATCTATGGTCCCGGGGCGCTGATGGAGCCGACGGCGGTGAAGGACCGGGAGCCGACATTGGAAATTGGGAATGAGAAGACCGGGGGTATTGCGGCAGTGCGGGCGGCGGTTCAAAGGGCGACAGAAGACTGGCTTTGGTATGGGATCACCTAGGCCTGCGAATGGGAGCGGGGGCTTCACGCTCATCGAATTGATGGTGGTGATGATTCTGATTGGAATTCTGACGGCCATGATTTTGCCCGAGATGAAAGGCACCTATGCCGACGCGTTACTTCGAGCGTCGGGCCGGGATATGGTTAACGTCTTTAAACTGGCTTACAGCCGTTCGGTCAGCCTTAACCAACCGCACGTTGTTCGCATCGAGCAGAAGACCGGGCATTATGTCGTCGAACGCCGCAGTAGCGGGCGGAAAAATCCGGGCTGGGAACCTCTCAAAGATGTCGCAGGAAGCTCAGGCGCGATCGACTCGCGAATCGTTGTTGAAGTGCGCAAGGAAACCGATTCGGACCGGACAGATGCCGACTCGAGTTTAAATTCGGGACGTCAGGACGCCCCGGAGAACGGGATCACTTTCTATCCGGATGGCACCGCCGATGGCGCCGAGGTGCTCCTGCGTGACCAGGCCGGGTTCGCACTGCGCCTCCGAGTCGACCCGATTACCGCGCGCGTCGAAATCCTGGACGCTGCAAAACAATAGAACCTAAAGCTCCATGCAGGGCTTGAAGCACATAACGGAAGGCGCGGCTGCCGCCCACGGCAAAGGTCGGTTGCGGGCTGGGTTTTCGTTGGTTGAGACCTTGTGTGCCGTGCTGATTTTGGCGGTGGCCTTAACCGGCATGGTGCAGGCCATCACCACTGCCCTGACTTCGACAAAAGAATCCGAGGCGCAGACGGTCGCGTCTCTGTTCGCCGCGGGCCAGATCGAAACCCTTCGGGCCGAAGGTGACTTGCGCGACGGCACAACCGAGGGCGAATGCGGCGAAGGTCTATCCCTCTATCGCTGGCAACAAACTGTGGCACCGGCCGGGATTGATGGCTTGCACGACATAACCGTGTCCATTGTAAACACAGGTTCGGGCAAGGCTATTTACGAACTTAAAACCTTGTTATTCGAGGCCCCCGAAGAAGCGACAACAAACACGCGACCCTCCGCCAACAATCCTCAACGCAGGAGGAATCGGTCCCAATGATTTACCGAGAAGCACCAAGGCAAGCATCGCCCGGCTCCGCCTGGTTGCTAAGCTTAACACGCGGGTTCACTCTGATTGAGTTGACCATCAGCGCGGCCCTGATGTCTTTAATCATCGTGAGCGCGTATCTCTGCCTGCATGCCGCGCTCGCCAGCCAAAAGCTCATAGAACCCAGGCTTGACGCCCTTCAAAGCGCCCGCGTCGCCCTGGCCCTGATGACCGCCGATCTGCGCTGCGCTTGTCCTCTGTCTCAAGACTACGAGTTCGTGGGCACGCACAGGACCTCCGGTGGTTCTCCCGTCGATAGTGTCGATTTTGCGACCCACAATTACACTCCTCGGCGCGCGCGCGAGGGCGACTACTGCCAGGTTAGTTTTTTCCTGGATAAAGATCCGCGGACCGGCCAATTGGGGCTGTGGCGCCGGCGCAATCCGCGAATCGCTGTGGACCCATTTTCAGGCGGCACCCGGGAACTGCTCGCCAAGGACGTGGCAGGACTCCTTCTCGAGTATTCGGACGGACTGGATTGGTATGACAGTTGGGGCGACCCCGATCGTAAGAAGAAAGAACAATTCTCGTTGCGGGTCAGGTCAAATCTATCGGGTTTGCCCGAAGCCGTGCGCGTCACGCTTTTGCTCAATGCGGATGCGCATCAAAAGCGAGCCGAAGACCAGGAGAATGTCACAAACGCCCCTCTATTGATGTTCCGCACTGTGGCCCGTCTGAATCTCGCCGATGCAGGCCAAGCCGGGCCTTCCTCGGGTTCGACGTCAAATGCGCCGGCGGGCGGCAACCCCGCCGAACAACCGCCGCAACAGGCTAATCCGCCATGACCTTGTCGACCCGCCAATTTCTCCCGCGACCTCGCTGCGGCACTGAGGATGCCGGGTCGGTTCTTATCGCCGTGCTGTGGTGCCTGGCGCTTCTCGCGCTGGTGGTCATTGGCGTGCTCCATACCTCACGCATGGATCTGCTCGTCATCAAAAGCTACGGCGATCGTATCCAAGCGCACTACCTCGCTTTGGCCGGTATTGAAAAGGCCAAGGCCTTGCTTTACCAGGACGCCCGGGCTCGGAGCCGCAACTCTAAGAATCACTCCGGCGAGCTTTTTGACTCGCCCGGACAATTCCAGGACGTCCGCCTCGGCCGCGGCCAGTTCCGCGTGTTCCGGCGAGCGCGGCCGGATGAAGGCGGCGGCGTTCTTTTCGGCGTATGCGACGAAGAGAGCCGGTTGAATATCAACACCGCGTCGACCGACGAGTTAAGCAAACTCTACCTGATGACTCCGGATATCGTGGCGGCAATAGTGGACTGGCGCGATGAAGACAACGCCATTTCTCCTGGCGGCGCGGAGTCCGAATACTACCTCTCACTCCAGCCGCCTTATCTCCCGCGCAACGGACCTATCCAGACGCTTCGAGAGTTGTTGATGGTTCGTGGGATTACGACGGATTTGCTGTTGGGCCAGGATACGCATCAAAACGGGTTGCTCGAATCCGATGCGGATTCAAGCACGTCAATCAGCGACACACGCGAACTCGGCTGGGCCGGCAGCCTCACTACCGCTTCGTCCGTCAATAATCTCAATGCCGCGGGCGTTGAGCGAGTCAACATCCAGTCCGCGGACGAGGCGTCGCTGACGGGTGTCAAAGGGATCACCGCCGACATTGCCAGGGCGATCGTTTCTTACCGCGGGCGCAATCGATTTTCCAGCATCGCAGACCTGCTTGACGTCGTTGCGGCCCCCAACCGCGACCAGCCGGCAAATTCCTCCCAGCCAGGACCGCCTCCCAATCAAAATTCTCCTGATACAAACCCGTCGGGTCCCAGAGTTATCGATGAGAACCTGCTGATGGAGATTGCCGACGATGTCACTTCAGATTCAGGATCCGATTTGACGGGGGTGGTCAATATCAACACCGCGGCCGTGGATGTCCTGGCCTGTTTGCCCGGCTTGAACCGCGACCTTGCCCAGGCAATCGTTTCTTTCCGCCAATCCAACGGTTTCCTGCCCAACATCGCGTGGCTGCTGAAAGTGCCGGGTTTGAATCGCGACATCTTGAAGCAACTCGCGCCGAGAATTACCGCGCGCTCGGAAACGTTCCGGATCTTAAGCGAAGGACGAATTAAGTCGACGGGTGTCTCGCAACGAATTCAGGAAGTCGTTCATGTCGGCTTGCGCGGACTTACTACCGTCTCATACCGGGAGGACGATTTATGAACGTTCAGCAGTTGTTCCATTCAACGGAGCTTTTCATAGACATCGGCCGTGACGTTCTAAACGCGGTCAGTGGCCGGGAGACGCTCCAAATTCCCCTCGAAAGGGCCGCGGATGGCCGGCTGAGCGAGGCATGCAAGGCCTTCGTGGCCGACAGGCTCCGGTCGTTTATCGATCGCAAGGCGTGGCAACCGCAGGCAAAAGCTTACTGCGCGATCGGCGCTCGTGGCGTTTCTTTGCGGGTCCTGAACTTGCCTCCCGCCACCCGTGAAGAGTTGCACCGCCTGTTGCCTTTGCAGATCGAGAACGAATTTCCTTTGCCGCCAGATCAATTAGCCTGGGGATTCCAGGTTTTGACGCGTCCAAAGCCCGCCGGATCGAACGGCACACAGGAAATTCTCGTCGCCGCCGTCAAAAAGGAGTTGCTCGAGGACTATTCAACCCTCCTTGCCGAGTGCGGTGCTGACGCGGTGTTCACGCTCGGTCCGTTGGCTCGAAGTTATATCTGTCCGCAACCGCCGGGCCGTTATTCGGTTCTGCACCTCGAAAATGGCTGCTCGGAACTTATTACAATCGAAGGCGGCGTCCCGATAGCAGTTCGAATGCTCGCCTGCGGCCGTGACAATCTTCTTGAAACCATTGCCGGGCAGGGGAACGGCAGGCTGGAACCGGTTTCTGTGGCCGCTCCAGCGACGCCTGCTTCGTTCAGCGGGACCGTTCCGGCTGCCAGGGAACAAACTGATACGGGCCTCTCACGGCTAACGCGCCTTATCAATGGACAATCGCTCGGTCGCCGGGTTTACGTTCTCGGCCTGGAAGAACAATCGCGGCTGCAGTTCCCTGGCGCTCTAGCCGCGGCGCTTGGGAACGGCACCGAATGCGAGGCGGTGCAGCTTCCGGCTGACCAGCCTGGTTCCGCGGCGATTCAGGGTGTACGGCGAGCCCTGGAGCGGGATCCGGCCCGTTTGCCCCTTGTGCTGCAATTGAAACAGGCAAAGGCCGGCGTCCGGCTTTCCCGCGAAGCGCCGCTCAAGTTGGCCGCGGTCGCGGTTGGACTAGCGCTGCTTTCGCTGCTGATACCCTGCGGCGAGGCGCTCGTTCTTAAGTCGCATCTTGCGAGGAAACTGGCTGCCACCCAGACCGACCAAGGCCGGCTGATCATTATGGATCATGAGCTGGATTTCCTGCGCTACCTGAAAGAGAACGAGCCGCCATACCTGGACGCCTTGCTCGTGCTCGCAAAAGCCGCGCCTCCGGGCACTCGCCTGGATTCTGTCTCGATGAACCGCCGCGGAGAGGTTTCGGTTCGCGGGTCACTCCGAGACGGCCAGCAAGTCGCCGACCTCCGGTCGAAACTCGTTGGCTCGGGCTTTTTTTCCGCAGTTTCTGTGGAAGAGCAGGCTCCTACTCCCGACCGGCAGAAGGTCAACATCCGGATGAGTGCTCAATGGAAAGCGGTGGGAAGTCGCCCTGTCCCGTCATTGGAGTCCACGGGGCGATCTCCAGACCGGTCGCTGCCCGCAGGCCCACAGCCACCCGGATTGCCCGGCGCGGTCGAGCCGCCCGCACCGGCGGCCGGTCCCGCAATGCGCAACATTCCCCGCTGATTTATGCGTCCCCTGTCGCAAAAAGAAAAACGCACGGTTCGTCTCGGAGCAATAGTTCTCGGGGCATATCTCATTTTGTTCGGCGGCCTGCAGGTCTGGAACGCCGCCGCCAGGCGCTATTCGGAGTACCAGCAACTTCTTGCCGAATCGCGCAGCCTGCGAACCAAAGTCAGCTTGTACCAGTCGAAATCCGAGCTCATCCAAAAACTGATGAAGGGGTTCAATATGGATCCCGCCAGGCTCGAGCGGCCGACCGTTGTGGCGCGGGCCAGTGCCGCGATTCAAACTGCCGCGCTCGGCGGCGGCGTCCAGATCGGAGCCGTTCACGAGTCGCCCGGCCGTCCGTCCAGCAAAGAACTCGGTTCAATTCAACTCGAAGCGGCCGGGCCGGTTCCCGCCCTCCTTAAATTTGTTCAACAAACTCAAAGCCTCGGTTACCCGCTGATCATCGATTCATTCCAGATCGGCTCCGAGCCATCCAGGCCAGGGCTGGTCAAGTTGAACCTGACAATTGTCATCCTGGATTTTGACCAGTGGAAACAGGAGAAGTCCCATGCTTGAACGAAGCCAGGTTGTTTTGAAAATTCTTTGCGGGGCGATGGGCCTGCTGGTTGTGTATCGGCTGGTCCTGGTGATTGTCCATCTGAACCCGCTGTATCACGTGTCCATACCTCAGCTTCCCACTCTGACTGAAGCTGTCGCGACAAATAGCGCTCCCGCACCGAGCGGTCTGGGGTCGCAAAAGCAAACCTCCCCAAATCTGACGGCTGCTTCGGTGTCTAATGCTCCATTTGGCCGAGGGAACCTCAGCGCCCATTCCCAAGCCCCTCCGAGCTTGGGCAGCAACAACGCCGACATGGCGAAGGCTCGCCAGGTTGGTTCTGCAGGGGCGATTCCCTCGGGTACGAATCTCGCCGACAAAGCCAGTCGGCCCGCGGAAAACACAAATTCCGTTGCGCAAAATTCCGTGCCCGTGCCGAACGCGGGCCCAAAACCCCGGCCGCTCGATTTAGCGCGGAGGGGGCCGATGGGGCCGATGGGCCCAATGGGAGGAGGAGGGGGCCCTGAGTTGCCCGCCGATATTCAGGCCCGGATCGATCGAGTGGTTGAAAGCGAAATTCTCGCTCCCGTCATGCGACCGTTGCCCATGGCTTTGCTCGGCATCGCCGGGAAGGATGTTTTTTTGCGTGCGCCGAACGGGCAAACCGGCCTCATCAAGGAAGGCGAAGAGTTGGGCGGCGTGAAGCTCGTCCGTATCGGAATAAATCGTGTGCTCGTTGAGGAGCAGGGCGAACGCAAGGAACTCATGATCTTTGCCGGACTCGGCGGCGAGACGTTGTTGTCCAACCAGAAAGACAGTCCCAAATGAAACCATTACAACGACCACCTGGAACTGAAGACCCCATCCCCCGCGCCGCTCTGCGAAGAGCAGCGCGGCGGTGCAAGGCAATTTGTGCGCGTGCCATGATCCGCCTCGGACACTGGAAACCTTTCAGCTCAGCCCTTGGCCTTTTCTGTGTGTTGCTCACGTGCAGCTTCGGGTTCGCGCAGGACTCAAAACCTGCTGCTGGCAAAAAGAATGCCGATGCACCAGCTCCAGTTGTGGCAACCACCGCAAACGATGCCGCCGCACCCGGCAAGCCGGACGCTGTCCCCGTTTCGGCCGCAGCCGAAAACTCCGGTTCGAGCACGAACCAGGACGAAATCCAGCTAAGTCTGCAAGGCGCGAACATCGACATGATTGTTCAGTGGCTGGCGCAGACCACTGGCAAAACAGTCATTAAACATCCGCGGGTCCAATGCCAATTGACGATTACCAGCTCGAAGAAACTGACAAAGCGTGAAGCAATTACCCTGGTGTACCGCGCGTTGTCATTGGAGGGATTTACCGCCACGGAATCCAGCAATGCCATCCTGCTCACCCCCGACGGCCAGGAGCCCAAAATGACTCCTGAGTTGGTCGAAGCTTCACGCAAAGACATTCCAGAGGGCAGACAACGGCTGGTAAAAATGTTTCCTCTCCAACACATGCAAGCCGCGGAAATGAAGGAAAGGCTGCGGGGCGTGCTTTCCGACAAGGGAACAATCGAAACCGACGACCGCGTGAACCAGCTCGTTGTCACCGATTACAATGAGAACCTCAAACTGATGAGCGAGTTGATCCAGGAATTTGATGTTACCGACTCGGATTCTTCGGTGCAGATCTTTCAGTTAAAATACGCCGACGCCGATGAGGTGAGCAATCTGATCGGCCTCATCCTTAATGTGACCGCTTCAAAAGGCGGTTCTTCAAAAAGCCCATCGAGCGAAGGCGCTCCGTCGCCGATGCCTGGTCCGGGACCGATGATGCCTGGGGGAGCCCCTCCCGGCATGCCTGGCGGCGGCGGAGGAGGCAGTTCACCGAGCGCAGGAATCGGCGCAGCTGTCTCAGCTCCCCAGGTCAGGCTCTGGCCCGACCGCACTTCCAATCGGCTTATCGTGTCGGCGCCAAAGTCGCGCCTCGCGGAGGTTCAACGGCTTTTGGACATTCTCGACTCGGACCATCCCGAAGACGTCACGATCCGTTCAATTCCTCTTAAAAACGTCGCTGCTTCCGATCTCGTGAGGGAATTGGCTCCCATCTACCAAAAAATCGGATCGAAATCGCGCAAGGACACCATCGAAGTCAGTGCCAACGATCGTTCAAACTCCCTGATCATTCTGTCCAGTGAGAGCAATTTCCGGGCGATCGAAAAACTCGTTGCTTCTTTCGACACGGAGGATGCCCAGGAGAAGGTCGTGCAAACATTCATGCTCAAGAATGCCGATGCCCAGGACGTAGCAAAACAGCTTCAGGACCTGGGGCGCGACCAGGACTCCTCGAGGTACCCTTATTACTTTTTTAATTCCGGGTCGGGGGGTTCCGATAAAGCGCACAAGAAAATGAGCGTGGTTGCGGATCGCCGCAGGAACGCGCTGGTCATCCAGGCGCCTCCGGCACAAATGCCCAGCATCGAAAAAATGGTCGAGCAACTGGATATGCCGATCACCGATGACAGTCTCGCACCGAAGATTTACCACCTCAAATATGTCAGCGCGGTCGACATCGAGGACGTCTTGAACGAGTTGTTTCTTAAAAAGACCCAGCAAAGGCCTTACTTTTATTATTACGACGAGGAACCGCCGACGACAACGGATCGCGATGTGGGCCGGTTGTACGGAAAGGTCCGCATCACGAGTGAGCCCTACTCCAACACGATCATTGTTACTTCGAACTCAAAGGAAAACCTTGCGGTTGTGGAGGAAGTGCTCAAGCAGTTGGATTCGCCTTCGGAAGCGGGCGAAAGCACGTTGCGAATCGGTTTGCGCTTCGCAAAGGCATCGACCGTCGCAAACAGCATCAATATCCTCTTTGCAAAGAACGGCTCCCCGCCGTTGCGGCCCATCAACCAGCAAAACCCGCAAGGCCAGCAGGTCCAACAGGCCCAGCAGCAGCAGCAGAACAGCTCGTACCAGGCCGGGTTTGATCTCGAGCAGGAAACAAAGGAAGAAGGTTATTTTCCGTGGTTGGGCGGCCAGCCCGACAACCCGCGTTCCTCAGACGGGCGATCGGCCGCAAGGCCTGTAAGTGACCTGGTGGGCCGCGTGCGCGCCGTCCCGGATCAACGAAGCAACGCACTGCTGGTCTCGGCAAATGTTCAGTACTTTCCCCAGGTCCTTAAGCTCATCGAGGAACTGGACGCGCCGGCCGACCAGGTGGTCATTGAAGCCCGATTAGTCGAGGTCTCGGCTGATTTTCTCGACAAGCTGGGCGTGCGTTGGTCCCCCAATGGCAGCCAGGTTTTTACCGGCGATGATTACGACAATTCTTTCATTGCCAGCGGGAAGGGAGAATACCAGAAAGGCTTTGGCGGCAATACCACCGTCAACTCCCCATCCTCCAGCTCCGCAAATGTTCTGCAGAGCCTGACCACCCTGCGCTCCGGCGTCCTTGAGAGCACAATTAGCATGGATTTCCTGGTGCAATTCCTGCGACGCACGACTGATGCAAAAGTGCTGGCTGAACCTCAGATCAATATTCGCGACAATGAAACCGGCCGGCTGTTCGTCGGCCAGCAGGTGCCAATCCCCGATTACACGCAGGTGTCCCAATTGGGCAACCAAAACACCAGTTTCAAATACAAAGACGTAGGGATCGTCCTCGAGGTGACTCCGCATATCAACTCCTCCGGCGATGTCGAATTGCGGATTCATACCGAGTCCTCAACAGTTGTTCCAGGGCAAACAATCCTCGGCGGCGCGGTTTTCGACACGCGAAACTTCCGGACCGACCTGACCGCCAAGAACGGGCAGACGCTCGTGCTGGGCGGGATCATTCAGAAACAGGTCACCGACACGCTTCGCAAAACTCCGATTCTCGGCGACATCCCCGGCCTGGGTTGGGCATTTAAGAAAAAGGACAAAACCAGCCACGAAGTCGAGTTGATGGTTTTCATGCGGCCAAAAGTGAGCCGTACGCCCGAACAGAACCAGGAAATGCTCAACGACATTTATCGCCGGGTTCCTTCAGTGAGACAATGGGAACAGGAAAGCCAGCAGCGCGACACGCCACCTGACAGTGGCGGACCCGAGTAGCCCAGCTGAAGCCTGGCGGAAGGAGGGCAAGGAGCACCAGTGGGCCGCGGCTTCTTTATGCCCGCCGGTTAGTGATATTCCTGCAGGGTACGAACGTTGTAGCCGCTCTTTCGGAGGGCAGCGATCCCGAGAGCTGCGGCGCGGGCTCCGCTCAGGGTGGTCATAATCGGCGTGCCCGTGTAGACGGCTGTGGTGCGGATCTTCACTTCATCAGCCCTCGGGGTCTGGCCTGCAGGGGTATTGATGACCAATTGGATCTGGCGGTTCTTCAGCAAGTCAACCGTGTTCGGCCGCCCTTCCGAAAGCTTGTTCACACGTTGAACTTTGAGCCCCGCTTTTTCGAGAACCGTCGCCGTGCCATGGGTTGCCGTCAGTTCAAACCCGAGCTCCGCGAATAATTTCGCGATTTCGGCCACCTCGGGTTTGTGGACGTCACTGACACTGATAAAAACCCGGCCGCTCAGCGGCAGAGGGCCTCCGGCCGCAATTTGAGATTTGGCATACGCGACGCCCAGGTCGCTATCCAGCCCCATGACCTCGCCCGTGGATCGCATCTCGGGCGAAAGCAGGATGTCCTGTCCGTGAAAACGGCTGAAGGGGAAAACCGATTCCTTCACCGTCCAGTAATTCGGCCTCCGCTCCTGGGTGAAGCCCAATGCTTCGAGAGTTTTGCCCGCCATCAGTTTGGCGGCGAGCTTTGCAAGCGGAACACCGATCGCCTTGCTGACGAACGGCACGGTGCGGGAGGCGCGCGGGTTGACTTCGAGCACGTAGACATTCTCGCCTTTGACCGCATATTGCACGTTCATCAATCCGATCACTCGCAATTCCCTCGCCATGGCATGGGTGTATTCGCGAATAACCTTCATGACCTTCTCAGACAAAGTATGTGGCGGCAGCACCATCGCGGCGTCGCCCGAATGAACTCCCGCAAACTCGATGTGCTCGAGCATGCCGCCAATCACGCTGGTCCCTTCCCCGGCAGCCGAGAAATGCCCGACATCAGCGATGCAATCCACGTCCACTTCCGTGGCGTCTTCGAGGAACTTGTCGACCAGCACCGGCCGTTCGGGAGATGCCTCGACGGCAAAACGCATGTAATGTTGCAGTTCGCTGTCCGAATACACGATCTGCATGGCGCGCCCTCCAAGAACGAAACTGGGCCGCACAAGAATCGGGTATCCAAGCGTTTTGGCCACGGCCAGCGCCTCGGCTTCGTTGGTGGCGATGCCGTTGGGAGGTTGCGGGATCCCCAATTTGTGGAGCATCGCCGCGAAGAGCTTCCGGTCCTCCGCAACTTCAATGCTCTGCGGAGAGGTCCCGATTATGTTGACGCCGTTTTTCTGCAACCCAAGCGCAAGGTTGAGCGGGGTCTGGCCGCCGAACTGCGCAATTGCGCCCCAGCACTTCTCACGCTCGTAAATGTGCAGCACGTCCTCGAGTGTCAGCGGCTCGAAATAAAGTTTGTCGCTTGTGTCGTAATCGGTGGAAACCGTCTCGGGGTTGGAATTCACCATCAACGTCTCGAAGCCGTCTTCCTTGAGCGCAAACGCGGCGTGGACGCAGCAATAATCAAACTCGATGCCCTGGCCGATTCGGTTGGGGCCGCCGCCAAGAATCATGACTTTCTTGCGATCACTGGGCTTCACCTCGTCGTCGCCGCGATCGTAAGTGGAATAATAGTAGGGGGTGTAGGCTTCGAATTCGGCGGCGCAGGTATCCACCAGCCGGTAGCTGGGTACCAGCCCAAGGCGCCGCCGCTCCGCGCGCACCTCGGCTTCGGTCTGTCCGGTCAAATGAGCTATCTGCCGATCGGAGAATCCGAGCGACTTCGCCTTGGCAAGTTGTTCCGGGGTCATGCGCGCCAAATCAGGGCCGGCAAAGAAAAGCCAAAACCCGCCTCACTGTCGAGGCGGAAGTATCGTTTCCAGCCGGAAACCTGCTACCTGGCGCCAAGCTTCTTTTCGACCCTGCTTTTTTCGAGGGAAACGTACTTCGGCAGGCCGCCTTCGGTCGGAACCTTCACCTCTCCTTCGATGAGCGGTTGGGCGTATTGGACGAATTTCTCGTTCGGCAGGAAACCGTCCTCGCTGATCCAGTCCCGGGGAATGAAATGCTCGACGTTGGCGATGTCAGACAAAGGTTGAAGATCCGTGCTCCACTTAATCGAGCCGTTTGAACCCTGGCGCACAATCTTGACCATGAATCCACTTTGCCCGTTGACCGCGGCCCGGACCGCCGCTTCGCCCACTGCGAACGCGTTATTGGCGTCAGTCAGGCTGGCGTAATGTTCGGCCGCGCGCTGGGCATATCCCAACGCCACGGTGCGTGTTTTGGTATTGAGTTTGCCCTGCACGAGCTGCTTCAGTTTCTCTGCCGCCCCGGCAAGGACCGGATGGCCAAATGCGTCGAGCCTCGCTTTATCGGCGCCGACTTCTTCTCCGTTCGGGTATTTGATCCCCTCTCCCACAACTACCACGCAAAATTTGTACGAATCCACCGTCTCCTTCACTTTGGCCAGAAACTTCTCCTCCTCAAAGGGCAGTTCCGGCAGCAAAATAATGTGAGGTGGCTGCGACGGATTTCCACGCTTGGCCAGAACCGTCCCCGCTGCGATCCAACCGGCCGAACGCCCCATCACCTCGACGATGCAGCACGAACCGTCATCCGTCGCCATGCAGGCCACGTCAACCCCCACCTCCATCACCGTCGCCGCGTTGTACTTGATGACCGAGCCGTACCCGGGGCAACTGTCGGTGTGCGGTAAATCGTTGTCGATCGTCTTGGGTACCCCAATCACACGCAGCTCGTACGCCCGCTTTACGGCTTCCTCATGAATCTTGTGAGATGTGTCCTGTGAATCGTTTCCCCCGATGTAGAAAAAGTAACGAATGTTGTGGGCCTGAAACACCTCGAATAACCGGTCCATGTCCTTGGCCGCCTGCTCAGGTTTCTTCTTAAAATCGATTTTGTAGCGGCACGTGCCCAAAGCGGCCGCGGGCGTATACCGCAGCCCCGCAATGCTCTTGCTCTTCTCGTCGTTCAGGTCGATCAAATCCTCGTTGAGAATCCCGAGAATTCCGTTGGCGCCGCCGTAAATTTCCTCAATGTAATCGTGCCGCCCCGCTTCCTGGATCACACCGGCCAGACTTGAGTTAATGACCGACGTCGGTCCGCCCGATTGTGCCACCAATAGATTTCCAACGAGTTCTGCCATAATTCTCCAAAATGCATTAGTTTATATCACTTTTCGGCCTCGTAATATCTGCAATGCTTGCCGAAACAAACCCGCACCTTGCCAACGCTCCTGCTCGGTGTCAAAGCTGAATTCGAAACTTTCTCATGGCGATGCGCACCGCAAGCCCGGCATTTTCCTGTTTAATCGTGTGAAATTGTTGTGCGGTTCTCATGTGGCGCTTCCCCTCATGGCTCTTGAATCGGAGACCACTTTTTCCCATGCTTAGATAAAATCTGGTTCCGCTCTTGACGAGAGGAGCTGAAGAGACCATAATCCTAATTAACATTAGTGTTTAACTTATGATTGCTGCTGCCGAACCGCCAAAGCTTTCCCGTAACGAGGGGCTCAAGGCTAACAATACAACTTTGGCAGGGACCATAGCCCAAACGTTGGCGGATCCCGCGGCGGATCATTTCTCCGAGGATGACTACGAGTTTCTGAAGTTCCACGGTATTTATCAGCAGGACGACCGGGACAAAAGGAAAGTAGCAAAGCACTACATGATGATGGTGCGGACGAAATTTCCCGGGGGTGTGCTGAGTGGCCGGCAGTACGTTGCCTGCGATGACATTGCGACAAATTACGCCAATGGAACCCTGAGGATTACCACACGGCAGGACTTTCAGTTTCATGGGATTTTGAAGTCGAATGTCCGGCAGACGATGAAAGCGTTGAATGACGCGCTCATGTCGACCATCGCCGCTTGCGGCGACGTTGAGCGCAACGTCATGGCGCCGCCGACGCCGGCGACGAGCCCCTTGGTGGACCATGTGCTGGCTGAGGCCAAGAGGCTGTCGGATGCCCTGGCGCCAAAAACCAGGTCGTATCACACAATTTGGGTCGAAGGCAAACAACTTGACCTGAACGAGGCGGCCAGCTTTGTGGATCCATTATACGGCAAGACCTACCTGCCGCGGAAGTTCAAGACGGCATTTGCAATTCCGCCGCTGAACGACATCGATATTTTCACCAACGACCTTGGATTTATCGTGATCGAGCAAAACGGGAAACTGGCCGGTTACAATCTGATCGCTGGCGGCGGCATGGGAATGTCGCACGGAAACGCCCAGACCTTTCCACGCTTGGCGGATGTGATTGGGTTCCTGGCGCCTGAACACCTTGAAACGGTGGCAAAGGCGGTGCTGACGGTTCACCGCGATTTCGGCGACCGCACCAACCGCAAACACGCGCGTTTGAAGTACGTGATCGAGGAACGGGGCGTAGACTGGTTCCGGCAGGAGGTCGAGACACGGGCGGGACTCCAGCTGGGCCCTGCGCGCGAATTTCATTTTGCAAAGCAGGGCGACTTGCTGGGCTGGCACAGGCAAACCAATGGGAAATACTTCCTCGGCTTGTTTGTTGAAAATGGGCGAGTGCGGGACGAAGGCGGGTATCGCCTCAAGACAGGGCTCAGGAAGGTCATTGAAAAGTTTTTGCCGGAGGTGCGTCTGACCGCTTCGCAAAACCTGCTGCTCGTCGGCGTTGAAGACGGTCAACGAGCGGGAATCGACCAATTGCTGGCCGAGCACGGGGTTTCCTCGAGCAATCCGTACAGTCCAACCCGGCTGGCTTCGATGGCCTGCCCGGCGTTGCCGACCTGCGGCCTGGCGCTGGCCGAGTCGGAACGGATGATGCCTGAGTTTGTGAGCCGCATCGAGGGACTGCTCGGGGACCTGGGGCTGAAGGACCAGGAGATTACGGTTCGGATGACCGGTTGCCCAAATGGTTGCGCCAGGCCGTACCTGGCCGAGATCGCTTTTGTGGGTAAGGCTCCCAACAAGTACCAGATCTACGTTGGCGGCAATGAACCGAGCACCCGGCTCAACCGGCTGTGGAAAGATTCGGTTAAGGGCGATGACTTGCTCAACGAATTACGCGCCATGCTGGGCCGGTATGCCGCCGAAAGGCAGCCCGGTGAAAGGTTCGGCGATTTTAGCGCCCGGGTGCTGTGGAAGGAAAGTTCCTCTCAGCCGGCTGTATCTCACAAATGACTCACGAACAAATTTCTCTCTGGAACCGAGAGCTGCGCGACAAGTCGCCTCTCGAAATCACCCGCTGGGCCGTAAGCCAGTCCCAAGGCCGCGCGATTGTTTCGACCAACTTCCGCCCGTATGAAGCGGTGGTGCTGCACCTCTGTGTGCAGGCCCAGCCAACGATTCCGGTGCTGTGGGTGGATCACGGTTACAATCGGCCGGCCACTTACAAACATGCCGAGCAGGTGAAACAGCTGCTCAAGTTGAACTTGTTTGCGTACGTGCCCCGGGTCACTGCGGCGCATCGCGATGCGTTGCACGGCCCCGTCCCCGGGCCGGAAGACGAAGCCGGCCTGAAAGATTTCAGCGCCCTCATGAAACTCGAACCGTTTCAGCGCGGCATGCGGGAACTGGCCCCGAAGGTCTGGATTACCGCCCTGCGCAAGGTGCAAAACCCGCACCGCGCCGGCCTGGACATCGTGAGCCATGACGCCAATTTCAATTGTTTGAAGGTGAGCCCGGTGTTCTACCAGACCGACGCGCAGATGGAAGCGTACCTGGCCGAGCACAACTTGCCCAATGAATGGGATTACTTCGATCCGGCCAAGGCTGATGATAAGCGCGAATGCGGCCTTCATGCCGCGTGGGGTGGCCAAGCCGTATCGCAGGCTGAAACCGTGGGCGGACGCGCATGAGGATTGACTGACGGCCCCGGGAACCATTCGTGCCCGGCCGCCGTGTTTCCCAGCTTTTTCTATGGATTATCTGTCGAAATTGGAAAATCAGAGCATTTATATAATGCGCGAGGCGTTCAACAAGTTCGAGAACCTCGCGATGCTTTGGAGTATCGGCAAGGACTCGACTGTTTTGCTGTGGCTGGCGCGCAAGGCCTTTTTCGGTCACGTGCCTTTCCCGCTGGTCCATGTCGACACGACTTATAAAATCCCGTCGATGATCGAGTACCGCGACCAGCTGGTTAAGAATTGGAAACTCCAGCTGGTGGTCGGCAAAAACGAGGAAGTGCTCAAAAGCGGCGTTACCTTTCCCAATGGCAAAGCTACGCGCGTCGAGTGCTGCGGCACGCTCAAGAAGGACGCCCTGAAGCACGTGCTCGACAAGCACCACTTTACCGGAGTCATTGTCGGTGTGCGGCGGGACGAGGAGCCGACCCGGGCCAAGGAACGCTATTTCAGTCCGCGGGACAAAAACATGGAGTGGAACGTGGAGGACCAGCCCCCGGAGTTGTGGGACCAGTTCAAAACCGATTTTGCCAAGGGCACCCATATTCGCATCCACCCGCTGTTGCACTGGACGGAGCTGAATATTTGGGAATACATCGAGCGGGAAAACATCCCGGTGATTCCCCTCTATTTTGCCAACGAAAACGGGCAGCGTTACCGCAGTCTGGGCTGCGCTCCCTGCACCATGCCCATCAAGTCCAACGCCAAAACCGTCCGTCACATTATCGAGGAACTGCGGAACACCCGCACCCCGGAGCGCTCCGGCCGCGCGCAGGACAAAGAGAGCGAAGATGCTTTCGAAAAGCTACGCCGCGACGGATACATGTGAACTCTGCGACTCCCGACGAATTGACTCACGCTTCAAACCGACCCCAGATGTCCAACGCAAACGGCCATTCCAATGCCCCGACTGAGCAACTCAAAATTGTCATCGTCGGCCACGTCGACCATGGCAAATCGACTTTTGTCGGGCGTCTTTTCCACGACACAGGCTCTCTGCCTGAAGGCAAGCTCGAGCAACTCCAACAAATCGCCGAGCGCCGCGGCGTGCCTTTCGAGTGGGCCAACCTCATGGACGCCCTGCAATCGGAGCGCGACCAGAACATCACGATCGACACGGCCCAGATCTGGTTCCAGACGCAAAAGCGGCAGTACGTGATCATTGACGCGCCCGGGCACAAGGAATTCCTCAAGAACATGATCACCGGCGCGGCCAACGCCGAGGCGGCGCTGCTGCTGATCGACGCGCACGAAGGCGTTCAGGAAAACTCCCGGCGCCATGGTTATCTGCTGAACCTGCTTGGGATCCGCCAAATCGCCGTGTTGGTCAACAAAATGGACCTGGAAAACTACAGCCAGCCCCGGTTCAACCAGATTGAAGCCGAATACCGCGCCTGGCTGCGCACCGTCGGCGTCGAGCCGGCCGTTTTCATTCCGATTGCCGCCAAACACGGTGACAACATCGCTACGCTCAGCCGGAACATGCCCTGGTGGCATGGCCCGACGGTTCTGCAGACCCTGGACGATTTCAAGCTTGCCGAACTGCCCAAGAACCAGCCGCTGCGCCTGCCAATCCAGGATATTTACCGGTTTGATGAACGCCGGATTCTGGCCGGACGCGTCGAGAGCGGCTCGATCAAGGTTGGAGATCGCGTTGTCTTTTCGCCGAGCAACAAGGTCAGCACCGTAAAAACCATCGAGCGATGGAACGCGCCCTCGGTCGACAGCGCGTCGGCCGGTGAATCGATCGGCATCACCTTGAGCGAACAGATCTTCGTCACCCGCGGTGCGATCGCGGCCCTGGAATCCAGCCCGCCATTCGAATTGTCGAGTTTCAAAGCGCGGCTGTTCTGGCTCGGCAAACAGCCCTTCGCAAAGAACAAATCGTACAAGCTCAAGCTGGCCACGCAGGAAGTCGAGTGCCACATCGAAGCCATCGACAAGGTCATCGATGCTTCGACCCTCGAGACCGTCTCGCGAAAGCAAAATGAATTATTCGTCGGACGTTATGAAGTGGCCGAATTGACGCTCCACACCAAGTCGCCCATCGCTTTCGATGTTCATGCGGACATCATTCCCACCGGCCGTTTTGTCATCGTGGACGGCTTTGACGTGGCGGGTGGTGGAATTGTCGCCGCCGACAACTACCCGCGCCGCACCCACGACTCGAATAACAAGAGCAACAATATTTTCTGGAGCCGTGGCAAGGTCACGACGCAACAACGCGAACTGCGCAACGGCCATTGCGGGTACGTAGTTTGGATGACCGGCTTGTCCAGCGCTGGCAAAACCACGATCGCGACCGAACTGGAACGTGAACTGTTCAATCTCGGCCGCCAGGCGTATGTGCTCGACGGTGATAACATCCGCCACGGGTTGGGGGCGGACCTCGGTTTTTCCGCAAGGGACAGAGCCGAGAATATCCGGCGAGTTGGTCATGTCGCCAAGCTTTTCGCCGACGCCGGGATTATCTGCATTACGGCATTTATCTCGCCCTATCGCGCCGACCGGGAATTAGCCCGCCAGATCATGCCCGAAGGCCGGTTCATCGAGGTTTTCGTCAACGCGCCGCTTGAGGTTTGCGAAAAGCGCGATCCCAAGGGCCTTTACGCCAAAGCGCGCGCGAAGCAGATCAAGGATTTCACCGGGATCTCCGCTCCTTACGAGGCGCCGCTGAAGCCCGACGTCGAATTGCGCACCGACGTGCTTAGCGTCAATGAATGCGTCGCGGAGTTGCTCGAATACCTGCACATTCACGCGAGCGACACTGTCATTTCAATTTAGAAGTTTTGGCAAGTCGCACATTGAATTCGGCGCAACCGCCGCGGCCAGTGGCCCTATCCGGCAAGACCCAGGAATTCCGGTACTCATCCGACACGAACCCGCAGGGTTCACAGCGAATAGCCGGGGCGTCGCAGCGCAGCGGAGACCCCCGGTAATGCTCCCAAAAAAATCAGGCCGCACCCGGACGGGTGCCAGCAAATGTGACGCCACGTGGCACCGCCGAAAATTTCAAGCACCACCCGGAATGGGGATTTTGCCGTTTGTGAATGTTCAAGCACATAGGTGACATTTTCTCCCAAGCACATCGGTTACAGTTTGGAGGTTCCCAGAGCCGAGTCCCGAACGGGGTAGCGCCGTGCGAACCCAAGCGCAGCGAACCTTTAGGTCGGGGTTCGCAGCGT
>DATGLT010000269.1:0-19922 GCA_035294005.1 Verrucomicrobiia bacterium | reverse complement strand
TTTCGACGCTCCTGGCTCCGAACCTGGCCTTGCTCCAAACCCGGTTCGTCGTGGGAATCCTGATGGGCCGAAAAGTAGAATGGAAAGCCCAGGACCGGGGCGAAAGCAGCACCAGCTTTTCGGAGGCATTTCGTCGGCACTGGCCCAGCCTTTTTCTGGGAGTGGCCTGGACCGCGCTTTTGGTTTTTACGGTCCCGAGGCTGATTTGGTGGTTTTCCCCTGTGATCGCCGGCTTTTTGCTGGCCGTGCCGCTGTCGGCGTGGACTAGTCGCACCTCCTCTGGCGAGTGGGCCCGCCGAAAGGGACTGTTTCTAACGCCCGAGGAAATCGAACCGCCGACGATTTTAGAAACCTTCCAGGCCGAATTGGATCAGCTCGAAAAGAGCGCGGGGAGCCCCGGCACCAACGGCCTTACGCGCGTGTTGCAGGACGCCCGCGCCTGGGATGTTCATGTGTCTTTAGTCTCGGCTCCCGCGAGGCCGCGTGACCCACTGCATTTAAATCACCTCGAACGGCTAGGCCTTAAAGTCCGCCACCATGGTCCCGACTCGCTCGAACCCAAGGAGCGGCGCGAACTGCTGTTGGATATCGAGACGCTGCGCAAACTGCGCCAGGAGATTGTCGCCCCTTCGATGCCTCATTAGCGGGCGCCACTAGGGCGTTGTCCCTATGGCTTACTTTTTCAAAACAGGTGAAGGGATCTGCAAACGGCCATTCACGGCCGGAACAAACCAAGGAGTAGATTTTATGGAACACAAATTGGACGGCAAGAAAGTGGCGATTTTGGTGGCCGATGGATTTGAGGAAGTGGAGCTGACCAGCCCAAAGGAGGCCTTGGAAGATGCGGGAGCTGAGACTGTCATCGTCTCGCCCGCCGAAAAGAAAGTGAAGGCCTGGGATGAAACCGATTGGGGTAACAAATACAAGGTGGACGTCTCTCTGGAGGATGCCAACTCGGAGGATTTTGACGCGTTGCTTCTGCCTGGAGGAGTCATGAATCCGGATCACCTGAGGCTTCAGCCAAAAGCGATCCAATTTATCCGCGAGTTTTTTGATGCCGGCAAACCTGTCGCCGCCATTTGCCACGGTCCGTGGACACTCGTGGACGCCGGCGTGGCGAAAGGCCGTCGGATGACCTCGTATCCCTCAATTAAGATCGACCTCAAAAATGCCGGAGTTGATTGGGTTGATGAGGAAGTGGTCGTCGACAACGGATTGGTGACGAGTCGCAAGCCTGCCGATCTCAAAGCGTTCAACCAAAAAATGATAGAAGAGTTTGGAGAAGGCGTTCATCACCCTCGCGGCGCTCAGCAACGAGCCATGGCTGAATAAGATGCCGGGCAGGGGGCTTGTTGTCTTTAATGAGGCGCCGCTCTGCGACAGGGCGGCCCTCTCAAACCCGGCCGCCTTGATTAGAGAGTCTCCTCAACCAATTTTAGGAGTTCCTCGGGCAGGAACGGTTTCTGCAAAACGGCCTTTGCTCCGAGCCGTTTGGCAACCGTTAGCATTGTGCCGCCGGTCGGCCGGCCCGAGATCGCGAGGATTGAGACATCGGGATGTTCCATTCGGAGCTGTTTGATTGTCTCCAAACCTTCCTGTTCGGGCATGAACAAGTCGGTGATCACCAGGTCCGGGCGCTTTTCTTTAAATGCCTGAACTCCTTTGCTGCCATTCTCCGTGATCACCACCCGGTGTCCTGCGGATTCTAGTGTCGTCTTCAGCAGTTCCCTAATATCCGGATCATCGTCGATGACGAGAATCTGGGCCATGGCCAAACTTTCGTCTACAACGGGCCAGTACGTCAAATGACAATTCCTTAATCATTTAAACAGAGCAGGTTTTACGTCTGGAGCCTGGAACCGATCTCTGCTATGATTGGCCGATCAGCAATTGCAGCAGCCGTGCATGTGAGTGCGGTTTTGCCCAGGCGACCTTGTCCGTGCGAAGTGTTTCCTTGCCCAAACGAAGCGAGGAAGCACTCTGGAGGCTTTACCCTCGTGGAGCTACTGGTGGTCATTGCCATCATTGCCCTCCTGGCTGCTTTGCTCTTGCCGACGCTTTCCCAGGCCAAGCAAAAGGGATTAAGCGTTGCCTGCCAGAACAATCTCAAGCAGTTGCAGGTTTGCTGGCATTCGTACGCGATGGATAACCTGGATTTCCTGCCGCCGAATCAATCGGTGTATGACTTGGATACCGGGTTGCCGATTCCTGGAGCCAACTTGAGCTGGACTTGGTGCCCGGGGAATACGCGGGTTGATGTCAACACGACCAATATTCAGAACGGGTACCTTTATCCGTACAACCGCAGCGCCGGAATTTACCATTGTCCCGCGGATCGCTCGACGGTGGTGCTGCCGGACGGAACGGATACCGGGTTATTGCGCACCCGGAGCTACAACATGAGCGAATCCATTAACGGCATGACCTTCGGCGCGGACTCAGGCCTTGCGACTCTTCCGTGCTTCGCCAAATTCACCCAGATAACACAGCCTTCGCCGGCTGAGTTGCTCGTTTTTATCGACGTTCACGAGGCCGGCATTCTCGATTCTCTCTTTGGGATACCCTGGCCGGGTTCGTTTTACCCGGATCAGTGGTGGGATTTGCCTGCCAATCGGCACTCCCAGGGGTGCAACTTTTCCTTTGCCGACGGTCATACGGAGCACTGGCGCTGGCGAACCCCGCGCATCTTTTCCTCGCTTGGCCAGTTTGTCGCCTCTCCGGCCGAGATGATCGATTTCCGCAACGTTCAAACTCATGTAAAACCCGCCGACCCGGCAACTTCACTCGGATTTTAGTTCCCTCTTGCGGTTGAGCTTTCCGGTGGTATTTGTCTCGTCCGACATGAACTATAAGATTGCGCATCGAGCGGCCACGTTGTCGCCCTCGCTGACTCTGGCCATAGATTCCAAAGCTAAGCAGATGAAAGCTGAAGGCCTGGATGTGGTTGGGTTCGGGGCTGGGGAGCCGGATTTTGATACGCCGCAGCACATCAAAGACGCCGCTGCAAGCGCGCTCGCCGCCGGATTCACCAAGTACACTCCTGCCGCTGGAATCCCCGAGTTGCGCCAGGCAATCGCCGACAAACATAAACGCGAGAACGGCCTCTCCTTCAAACCGTCGCAAATCATTGTTTCCTGTGGCGGCAAGCACTCTTGTTACAACGTTATCCTGGCAACGTGCGAAGAAGGCGACGAAGTGATTATTCCGTCCCCCTACTGGCTGAGCTATCCCGAGATGGTCAAACTGGCCGGCGCCCGCCCGGTCATTGTTCCAACGACGGATCAAACCCAGTTCAAGCTTACTCCGGATTCTCTGCGGCAAGCCATCACGTTCCGGACACGACTGCTGGTGCTCAATTCTCCCAGCAACCCCACGGGCACGGTTTATTCCCCTGCGGAAATCAAGGCGCTCGGCGATATTTGTGTCGAGCGTGGTGTGCTGATCATGAGCGATGAAATCTACGAGCACCTGCTCTACGAAGGAGCGCAGCACAAGAGCGTCGCTTCGTTTTCACCGGATCACTTGCATCATACGATCATTGTGCATGGTTTCGCCAAGGCCTGGAGCATGACCGGTTGGAGGCTGGGCTGGTGCGCGGCTCCCGAACCGATTGCCAAGGCCATTGACGCTATTCAAAGCCACAGCACCAGCAACCCCACGTCGTTCGCTCAAAAGGGAGCTGTCGCCGCTCTAAACGGACCGCAGGATCACCTGAAGGTGTGGCTGGCCGAGTTCAACAAACGGCGAACGTTCGCCTGGCAACGCCTTAACGCGATCCCGCGGGTTTCATGCGTGAATGCAAAAGGCGCCTTCTACCTGTTTCCGAATATTTCGGCGACTGGCCTTAGTTCGACGGAATTCTGCGCGCGCCTGCTCGAGGCCGAGAAGGTCGCCGCGGTGCCCGGGATTGCTTTCGGCGCCGACGATTACATCAGGATCAGCTATGCCACGAGCATGGCGAACCTTGAAAAGGGGCTCGAAAGAATCGAACGGTTTTGCAAGAGCGTGTAACGCCTTAATCCACGGCGCCTGATCCGGTTTTGCGCCCCGAAAAGCTCGCTCCGGTTCAAGGCTGTCGCGGTGAATCGCGGTTGGGGTGTAACCCAAATTGAATCAGTTTTTCTCGCATGGTCAGGCGCGAGACTCCAACCCACCGCGCTGCTTTAGCCTGGTTGCCGTGCGCGAGCTCAATTGCGCGGCTGAACAATTCGCGTTCGCAAGCGGCCATTAATTTTTCGTGGGCGTCGTCGAGTTCCCCGCGTTGCGCTGCGCTCAGCAGAAAATCGACGTACTGCCGCAACGTTTGCTCCGCGGCCTCGAGGGCCGGGCCCGTCCTCAACAGCGCCGCCTGCACGTGTTCGAGGTTGATGCTGTACCCTTGCGCGTGTAACAACACCTTGCGCACAACGTTTTCCAGTTCCCGCACGTTTCCCGGCCAGTCCTGGCGGGAGAGGAATTCCACCGCGTCAGCCTGGATCGACGGAGTGGCGACACCGAATTCGGCTCCATACTTGCCCAGGAAGTATTTTACCAGGTTCGGAATATCTTCCCTGCGCTCCCGGAGCGGCGGCAGCGCAATCACGACCACGCTAAGGCGATAGTAAAGATCTTCTCTGAATTGCTGCCGTTTGAGAGCGGTTTCCAGGTCGCGATGTGTTGCGGCTATGACTCGCACATCCACCGAGATGATTTCCTTGCCTCCAAGTCTTTGAACGCATCGCTCCTGCAACACGCGCAACAACTTCGCCTGCGTGCCGGGAGTCATGTCGCCGATTTCGTCCAGAAAAATGGTTCCGCGGTCGGCTTGTTCGAATCTCCCGATCCGGCGGGATTCTGCCCCGGTAAAGGCTCCGCGTTCGTGGCCGAAGAGTTCGCTTTCGAGCAGGGTTTCCGGGATTGCCGCGCAGTTAATGGCGATGAACGGCGCGCCCGCCCGTTCGCTATGCTGGTAAATGGCACGAGCGATCAGTTCCTTGCCGGTGCCGGTTTCGCCGCGGATGAGAATATTGACCGGCTTTGAAGCGACCCGGCCGATTTCTTTGTAAATGGATTGCATGACCCGGCTGCTTCCAATCAACGCGTCGCGTGAAAGCCCGGCCCCGCCGAGTTCCACCGGCTCGCTCATCAGCCGGCTGCTGGCCACGCCATGCTCCACCAGTTCGATGAGCTCTGGCATCTCAAACGGCTTGAGCAGATAATCATAGGCGCCGGCCTTGGTGGCTTCGATAGCCGTTTCGGTCGTCCCGTGAGCGGTGATCAGGATGATCGGCAGCCGTGGACGCGCGCCATGCAATTGCCGGACCAGGTCCAGGCCGTTTATGCCCGGCAGTTTCATGTCTGTAATGACCAGGTCGAATGCTTCAGCTTGCGCCCTCTCCAGCCCGGCATCGCCGCGTGTTTCAATTTCGACCTGGTAACCCTCCTCGTTGAGCAGGCGCCGCAACGTGACTACGATCGCGGTGTCATCCTCGACTAACAAAATCTTCGGTCGGCTTGTCATGGCTGCCCGTTCCATTTGCGATTATTCAACAGCAGACAAATGCTGATAACAACGCGCGATTCGAAATCAGCCGGCGTTGAAACGACCCGGCCGGATCCGGTCCCGATGTAAACTCGCCAGTTCAATCGTTCTTTGCGTCGGCTTTCGGCAGCACGATGCCAAAAGTGGTCCCGCGGTTGATCTGGGTCTGATACTGCAGCGCGCCTCCGTGCTTTTCCACAATGCGCGCTGCAATCGATAACCCCAGGCCAGTGCCGGTTTCCTTGGTGCTGAAAAAGGGATCAAACAACCGCTTCTCCACCTGGGGCGGGATTCCCTTTCCGGTATCGGACACTTCCAGAATGACCACTTCCATGACGCGGTCCGAAAGCCGCTTGGTGCTCGTCCGGGTCCGAAGGGTGACGGTGCCGGATCGGCCGATGCTTTCCGCCGCGTTCTGAATCAAATTAATCAGGACTTGCTGGATTTGTTGCAAATCCACTCGAACCGCCGCGTTCACAGAATTCTCAACCACCAGCTGGATATCGGATTTTTTGAGTTCCGGAGCCAGGAGCGTTTGCACGCTTTCCAGGGGTTGATGAGCCTGAACCGTTGTGAACTCGGGATTGGACGGGCGGGCAAAAAGCAGGACGTCTTTGGCAATGCGCTCGAGCCGGTTGATTTCGCTGCCGATGATCTCGGCCTCGGCCTGCTCCGGGGACCCGGGCTTGAAATGCTTTTTTTGGATGAACAACCAGGCCTTAATGGCCGTCAGCGGGTTCCGTATTTCGTGGGCCACCCCCGCCGCAAGCATGCC
Organism: Verrucomicrobiia bacterium; assembly: GCA_035294005.1. Taxonomy (GTDB): domain Bacteria; phylum Verrucomicrobiota; class Verrucomicrobiia; order Limisphaerales; family UBA8199; genus JANXQE01. The sequence continues at coordinate 13,626 of DATGLT010000269.1, read as the reverse complement.
TAGAGAAGCCAGCTTTTCCTGCCGGCCCATGAGTTGCTGGCTCTCGACCAGTTTAACGCGCAACGGGGCAATCAGTTCTCCATACACCATCACAGCCAGGCCGGTGCCCGCCGCAAGGAGCATTGCCAGGGAGGTCGCCAACAGCGCTCTCAAGTACCCGAGCGAACGCTTCGAAGCCTGCAGGAAGTTGTCCATCGAGGCCCGATGCGTATCAGCCAAAACAAACCCCTGCTTAAGCAAACGTTGCGACTGTTTCTCGAAATCTGCGAAGTCCTTCAAGCCCAGTGAAGCCGCGCTGTTGGTCCCCAGGCGCTTCTCAATCTCCCTGGCAGCCGCAATGTAATGGTCATAGTTCGTATTAATCAGATCCAGGACCCGGCGCTCGCGGTCGGTGGAAAGAACGGAGCGCTGATCATCAATCCAATGGTCCAGTTCTATGCTGTTCGTTTGAAAACGGGCCCAGGCGTCCCTGTCGTGATACGCTCCGTACCGCAGCACCGAATTGTTCAATTCGAGAATTTTCTCCTGGAAATGATCCGCGATTTGGAAGCTTTGAAGTTGCACCAGGGTCAATTTCTCCCGGAGTTCTCCGCCATGGCGCCACGCGCTTTGCGCGGTCCACGCGATGATCCCGACCATCCCGGCGATGGCCAGGATAAAGGCCGCAAGCCGCAGGCGGATCCCGGTGCTGGCTGCCTGTTGATCAAGCATAACCAATGGAAGCATGAACGGGCTCGAGTAGGGAGTGTTTTTTAGGAGCCGCCCGTTCCTAATCTGGCGACTAACTCAGCAGGTAATCAACTTATCAGGTGTGGTAACTCTCTTACCATTTTTCAAGCCCAACCTAAATCCTCTAATCTCAAAAAGTCCCGGTAAATCACAGGTTTCGGCCATTTCGTCCGGGCTGGCATGGTTTTGGCTAAATCTCGGGCAGCAGCGATTTACAACGCCTGCAAAGATTTCCGAGTTGGACAGAACTTTAGCGGCGACCCACCGCTCCCTGTGGCACGGCTCACGCCCGCGACCGGCCACAGGGGATTTTTTTTTACGCCCGTGACTGGGATGAATTCCCGGAAACTTTTCGCGCTAAATTGGGTGCTACTGGCTCAAATCTACCAAAGGCCAATTAGGCAGAACATCCGCTTCCAAAGATGTGGCTTTGCCTGAGGTCCGCAGTTTCATTTCCCCCAGGATCCCGATCATGGCGGCGTTATCGGTGCAGAAGAAGGGTGCGGCAAGCCGCAGTTGAATGCCTTCGGCCTTGCAGTTCTGCTCAAGGCGCATGCGCAGCGAGCGATTGCAAGCCACCCCGCCCGAAGCGGTGACGCATTGGGCGCTGACCGATCGAGCGGCATTGCACGTTTTTGTAACCAGAACATCGACGATTGCCGCCTGCACGCTCGCACACAGGTCTCGCAGTTGTTCTTCGCGTTCCATTGTTTCCGGGTGGTCCCGAAGAAAGTAACGCACCGAAGTTTTTAGGCCGCTGAAGCTGAAGTCGTGGGTCAGGTCGTTGATGAGGGGTCGCGGAAATTCGAACGCGCGCGGGTTTCCTTGCTCCGCGAGTCGATCGATGATCGGTCCCGCTGGGTAGGGCAATCCCATCAGCTTGCCGATTTTGTCAAAACATTCTCCGGCAGCGTCATCGAGGGTTGAACCGAGTAAACGCGGTTTCATTCCGGGCAACACATGCACCAGCATGGTATGTCCGCCGCTGACGACCAGCGAAACATTGGGCTGAAATTCGTTGAAATCGGCTGCCGGCGGATCACCGTGGATCCAGGGCGAGTAGAGATGTGCTTCGTGGTGATGGATCCCGATGAAATCGCAGCGCAATGCGAACGCCATGGCTTCCGCGGCTTTGAACCCCACCATCAGGGCGCTGGGTAAACCTGGGCCTTGCGTCGCGCAAATGGCGGCCAGGCGGTCAGCAGTCACTCCTGCCTTTTGAAGGGCGGCTCGTGCAACCGGCACAAGGTTGCGCAGATGCTCGCGCGCCGCCAATTCGGGAACTACGCCGCCGTATTCGGCGTGGAGTTTAACCTGCGATGAGACGACGTTTGAAAGGACCGTGTTCTGATGGATGACCGCCGCGCTGGTCTCATCGCACGAGGTTTCGAAAGCCAGCAGCGGCATCCCCTCAGCGGTTCAACGCCACTTTGTCTCCCTTGGCGACGCGCCGCTCCGGGGCAGGGGACCGTTCGGTAAATATGGTGATCGCCTTCAGGGTATCTATTGCCCGCTCTAACTGCGGATCGTGTGCGTTATTGGCTCGTTCGCGTTCCTTCTCAGTCAGGCTTTCGAGTCCTCCGGGAGAGTGTTTCAACTGGACATCCCGGTACTCTTCGTCGGTCATCGCGACCGGGATGTCGGGGGTGATCCCCTCTTCGTGAATCACTTTGTGGCTTGGAGTGTAATATTTGGCGGTCGTCAGCCGCAGCGCCGAACCGTCCTGGAGCGGCAAAATGCTTTGAACTGAACCTTTCCCGAATGTCCGTTCGCCCAGGATAAGCGCCCGCTTCACGTCCTGGAGGCAACCGGCGACGATTTCCGACGCGCTGGCGCTGCCCAGGTTTACCAGCACGACCATCGGCATGCCCTTGAGTTCATCTCCATGGCCATTGGCATAGCGTGACGAGTTTTGCGCGGCATTTCGCCCTTCCGTCGTTACTACAAGCTGTCCGCGCGGCAGAAACTTTTCGCAGACGTCCACGGCCTGTTCGAGCAAACCGCCAGGGTTCCCGCGCAAATCCATCACCAGGCCTTGCATTCCCTGTTTTCTGAGTGTCCGGAGCGCCAGTTCGAGGTCATCGCTGGTTTTTTCGCCGAACTGAACCAGCCGCACGTAGCCAATCTTGTTTTCACCCAGAGGAAACTCTTTCTTCCCATTAATATCGGTCACCATGTCGATGTTGATGACGGACCTTGTGAGTTTGAACTCCTGGACCTGGCTGGTTGAAGGCCGAAAGACGGTGAGCCGTATTTCTGTTCCGGGTTCGCCGCGCAGCGTCTTGACCGCATCCTGCAAGCTCATCTTCTCGGTGCTCTTGCCGTCAATCCGGATAATCCGGTCGCCGGAAAGAATGCCCGCTTTGAATCCAGGGCTGTCGTCCATCGGAGCCACGACGGTCACGAAATTGTCTTTTAGCGAAACCACGATTCCCAACCCGCCGAACGCTCCCTGGGTGTCGTTTTGAAGTTCCTTGTATTTGTCCGGTTCCATGAACTCGCTATGCGGGTCAAGGGTGTTGAGCATCCCTTTGAGGGCGCCATAGACGAGGTCCTGGTAGGTGAGTTTTTGACCATCCACATAGTCCTTGCGGACCTTTTCCATCACGTAAGAAAACAGTTCCAGGCTGGGGTAGGGAGAATCCTTTTCAGCCGCTTGTGCCGTCGACAGAAAGATACGGGCGCCGATAAGGAGGTTCACGGTCAGAACAACGGCCAGCACCCCGAACAGGATTCTTCTTTTCATAGCTCTATGAACTTCATGCTGCCAGAAAGTAAGGGGCAAGCCGCCAGTTTGCAAGGAACCTGCTGGGCAAATCGCGCTCTCGGACGCAATTCACGCTCTGGTCCTGACGTAGGAGTGCTCGCTCCCGCAGGTTGGAGGCCTTATGCTGTCGCCAGTGGACGAAACCAGCGCCAATTCTCCCGACCTGCGCCCGAGCGGCCCGGTTCCTCACCGGCGCCGCCCTCGTTACGGCGGCAAATACCCGCGCCGTTATCAAGACAAATACAAGGAGTTGGACCCAACCAGGTTTCCCGATATCCATCGCAAGGTGCTCGACTCCGGAAAGACCCCTGCGGGGACCCACCGCCCTATAATGGTGCAGGAGATTCTAAGCGTCCTCGCCCCGCAGCCGGGAGACGCAGCGGTCGATTGCACCCTGGGTTATGGAGGTCATGCCGAGGCCTTGCTGCGATGCCTTAGCCCTTCTGGACGGCTCATTGGGTTAGAGCAGGATCCCTTGGAACTCACTCGCACCGAAGCCCGGTTGCGCAAAGCCGGGTACGGCCCCGACGTATTTGTCGCGCGACGCACGAATTTCGCCGGGCTTGCCAAAACTTTGGGAGACCTCCAACTGCCGGCCGTCGACATCGTTTTGGCCGACCTCGGGGTCTCGTCGATGCAACTGGACAATCCGATCCGCGGGTTTTCGTTTAAACATGAGGGTCCCCTCGACATGCGAATGAACCCTGTGAAAGGCAAACCCGCCTCGGCCATTCTGGAATCCATTGCTCCTGCCAAATTAATACAGTTGTTCCACGAGGCAGCTGATGAGCCGTTTGCCGAGTTGCTCGGGAACGCCCTGGCGGGGCATTCATTTCCTACCACCATTGAGCTTGCCTCAAGCATAAAGGAGTTACTTTCGAGGCGAAGTGCGGAGGAGGTTGACCCCTCGATCCGGCGGGTGTTCCAGGCTCTTCGAATCGCCGTTAACGATGAGTTCTCGGCTTTGGATGCTCTTTTGCGCCAGGTCCCCTCCTGCCTTCGACGTGGCGGCCGGGTGGCAATACTCTCTTTCCATTCCGGCGAAGATCGCCGTGTGAAGACTGCTTTTGCGACCGGATTTCGAGAGGGCGTTTATAGCCAGGTATCGTCGGAGGTGATACGACCCGCGCTCGAGGAACGTCGCGCGAATCCGCGGGCTCAATCCGCCAAACTCCGTTGGGCTCAAAAAGCCAAGGATCCATCCTCTGGGGACGGCACTCATTTACACTCCGCGGTTTGACCGTTGCTGGAGGAAGGGAAGGTCGAATCCTTTTTGCGATTTAACGATTCGGATTCATTCCATCTCTCACGCTGTCCGACTTGAGTTCAAAGCTCAGAACCGTAACTTGCCGTCCAACGATGCACCCGAGTGAAATGGCCGGCCTTTTTGCCGCAGCGGTCGCCGGCGGTGGCATTAATGCCGTTGCGGGAGGCGGGACGCTGGTGACCTTTCCGACGTTGCTTGCATTTGGAACGTCATCGATCGTGGCGAACGCCACCAGCACCCTGGCGCTGGTCATTGGGACGTCGGGAGGCATTTACGGCTATCGTCAGCATCTCAGGGCTGTGCGCCCGTGGTTGTGGCGCTTCGTCCCGATCAGCGTTCTTGGCGGACTGGTTGGCAGCGTTTTGCTTACCCACACCAGCAACAGCACCTTTTCCAAGCTGGTCCCCTTCCTGATTCTATTTGCCACCCTGCTGTTTATGGCGCAGGGGCTCATGCGGCGCTTCGCCGCGCCCGGGCCCCCGCCGGCCACGGCCAGGCAGCCTCGAATCTGGGCGGCAATCCTGTTTCAGTTTTTTGTCTCCATTTACGGCGGGTATTTCGGCGCGGGCATTGGCATCCTCATGCTCGCTTCGCTCGGGTTCATTGGGTTGCGCCACATCCACGAGATGAACACGCTGAAAACCATTCTCGGCTCCCTAATCAACCTGGTCGCCGCGCTTTGGTTCATCGAGGCCGGCCTGATTCACTGGCCAAAAGCCGCGATCATGACCGCTGGCGCCGTGCTCGGCTATTTCCTCGGGTCCCACTTCTCGCAACGCATCTCGCAGCAGAGTGTCCGCCGGATTATTCTTGTCATCGGACTTGGGTTGTCAGTCTGGACCTTCCGGCAGCAATTCCTGCGCTAACAGCCGCCCGGGTAATAAGCCGGGTTGCTTATCTCTTCCATTTGCACTCTTTATGCCTGAGGAGTACTCTTTTTATGCTAATCAAAAAACCCAAATCTCCTTGTCAAACTTTATGAAAACCATTTCATCACGCGCTAAAAAATCCGAAGGCTCCCGAGCTTCGCGCCTCCGTCCCAATTCCGGCAACGGCAACGGGCAAGCATCGCACGGCAGCGGCCTGAGCGCGGGCTCGGAGGTGTCCGCCTGGCTGGCTCGGCCCAAAAAGAACCTCATTGGGGGAGCCTGGGTTCCCTGCGCCTCGGGGAAACTGTTTGACGTTCTGAACCCGGCGGACGCCTCGCTATTGAGTCGCGTTCCTGACAGCCAGGCTGAAGATATCGACCGCGCGGTGAGGGCCGCGCGAAAGGCCTTCGAGGGGGGCCCATGGCGCACCATGACGCCGAGTGAGCGCGGCAAATTGCTTTGGCGCGTCGGCGACTTGCTGCTGCAGCATGCGGATGAATTCGCCGATCTTGAATCGCTTGATAACGGAAAGCCTCGCGCCGTGGCGCGCGTGGCGGATGTGCCGCTCTCGGCGGATCTGTTTCACTACATGGCCGGTTGGGCCACAAAAATTGAGGGCAACACGATTCCGATCAGTGTGCCGTACGCTCCGGGGGCGCGGTTCCACGCGTTCACCGTTCGTGAACCGGTTGGAGTGGTTGGGCAGATCATTCCTTGGAACTTCCCGCTGCTAATGGCGGCGTGGAAACTGGGACCCGCATTGGCGACCGGCAACTGCGTTGTCCTGAAGCCTGCTGAACAGACGCCACTTTCGGCGCTGCGGTTGGGCGAGTTGCTGCTCGAAGCGGGCATTCCTGAAGGGGTAATCAATATTGTCACTGGGTACGGAGAGACCGCAGGCGCAGCTCTGGCATCTCATCCTGGGGTCGATAAAATCGCTTTCACCGGTTCTACCGAGGTCGGCCGTTTGATTGTGAAAGCCGCCGCCGGCAACCTGAAAAAGGTTAGTCTCGAGTTGGGTGGCAAATCCCCCAACATTGTTTTCCAGGACGTCGGCGACGTCGAAGCCGCCGTCAACGGGGCCGCGAATGCCATCTTCTTCAATCATGGTCAGTGTTGCTGCGCCGGGTCCCGGCTGTTTGTCGAGAAAGGGATCTTTGACGAAGTTGTGAACGGCGTCGCCGAGAGGGCCAAAAAAATCAAGCTCGGTCCCGGACTTTCACAAGACACGCAAATGGGGCCCCTCGTTTCGGAGGAGCAGCTGCGACGGGTCAGCAATTACCTTCACCAGGGCAAAGCGGATGGGGCTTGTTATGTGACCGGCGGCGGCAGGGCCGGCGACCGCGGGTATTTCGTCCAGCCGACGGTGGTCAAGGATGTGCGCCCGGAAATGAGCATCGTTCGAGAAGAAATCTTTGGACCGGTTGTCGTAGCCGAGCCGTTTTCGAAAACCGAAGACCTGGTTCAGCGCGCGAACCTGACTGAATACGGTTTAGCTGCCGGCGTTTGGACCCGGGATATCAGCAAGGCGCACCGAATCGCATCTGAACTTCGGGCCGGAACCGTCTGGATCAATTGCTACAATGTTTTCGATGCGGCGTTGCCTTTTGGCGGATACAAGCAGTCGGGTTGGGGCAGGGAAATGGGCCACGAAGTCCTCGAACACTATACGGAAACTAAGGCGGTAGTCGTAGGACTATGACCTAAGTGTGTTGACTCCCTTTGTCCCCTGGCGGGAGAGACACGAAGCGACGGAAAATTGGTTCCCGTTCTCGAAACGAGCCGCCGCAGCAGGATGCGGCGGCTTGAAAAAAGAAGGCCCGGGTAGAAGCCCGGGCCCGAAGTTATTAAAAATCAATAGCGCTCGCGCCGTCCGCCGCCACCGCCACCGCCGCGGAAATCACGGCGTCCACCGCCGCCACCGCCGCCCGGGGCGCGTTCCTCGCGGGGCCGCGCAATGTTAACAGTCAGCGCGCGACCGGCGAATTCTTTGCCGTGCAAGGCGTCAATCGCCTTTTGAGCTTCTTCCGGTGTGCTCATGGTCACAAAGCCAAAACCGCGCGGCCGGCCCGTCGCTCTATCCATCATCAAGTTGGCTTCCACTACCGTCCCGTGTGCCGCGAAGGCGTCCTGCAGGTCGTTCTCCGTGATGTTGAAACTAAGGTTCCCAACAAACAATTTTGCACTCATCTATACTATACCTATGCTTTTCCCTGTCCTTCACTCACTGTTGCTTTCACCAGACTGTTCCCGCTTATCGGGTTTCAAATCATCACTGAACCGAGTTCACCTGAAGATTCACCATGCCGTGGGAGCGACAAGATTTTGACAGATGGGCAAAACACTGCAGCCCATTCTCCGAAATAGCAAGTTTTAAGTGATATTCAGGCAGGTAGGCAAATACCCCAGGAAATGTCACCCTTCGGCCGCTCAAATGAGCGCAAATCTTTCCACGTCAGCCGGATCAAACCTGTTCGGGGAAAACTCCACTGCGCATCCGTCCTGAACCGGACAAAATACATGGGCGATGCCGGTCTCAATCCGAACCAGGTCTCCCGGCTTAAGCTCCACGGTGACCCTATCGGAGGCGGAATTCTGCACGATCAGGGATACCTCGCCCGAGATCAGGTAAACATGCTCCACTTTGACGCGGTGCAGGTGATTGCCGCGTGGGCTCCCCGCTTTCAATTCGATGAATGCGGCATAACGAATTCCTTCATCACCATCGTAAAAATTCGAAAGGTCTCCCTGGGGGAGGCTCAAGCGTTTTGGCCCCTTGGCGCTAGCTGCTGATGAGGAATCAAGCAGGGGCAGAGTGCTTTTCAGCACTTTCCCACCGAGCAATGCGATTTGGTTGATGGTGCCCTCAGGAAAAGCGGATTTCATTCGGTTGAAGGTTGCAGGTTGCCAGGGGCGGTGCAACCTGCAAACCATTTGGGCGGGTGCCATCATCCATTGAATTGTTCTATGCGCCAGCATCGTAAAGCCATCGAGAATTATATCCGGCAAAACGCCAACCCTCCGGACAAGTTCAGCCACCAGGCCAGGTTGTATGAACTTGCTTCGCGCCTGGCCGCCGGCCTGAATCACGACGACGATATTGTCCACGCCGCCTCATGGATGCATGACTTGGGCGTTTTTATAGGTCACCGGCCCGAGGACCAGCAAGCCCTTGCTCGCTGGGATTGCGTGGCGTATGCCATGGAACGAACGCCCGCCATTCTTCGGGGCTTTGGGTTTCCCGAAGACAAAATTCCCGCAGTCGTTGAGGCAATTCGAACTCACCAGCCCTCGGCTGAACCTCGATTCATTGAGGGGGTCATTCTTCGCGACGCCGACATCCTTGAGCAACTCGGTGCTGTCAGCATCCTCCGAACGGTTAGCAAAGTTGGCCGCGACACCCGGTTTGTTTTGTTTTCTGACGCTCTGAAAGTTTTGAAGAAAAACCTCGAAGAACTCCCTTTGAAACTAAAGCTCGAGCCCGCCCGGCGTTTAGCCGAGCCTCGAACTCAGTTGCTCAAAGATTTTTTGCAAGCGGCTGAACTCGAAGCTTCCGGTGTGCCATGGTGAATTTTGGCGCTCACCACATTTGTCAACGAAGATTTCTTGCAAACCCCGCCCCATTTGTGGCACAACGGTGGCCAGAATCCTTAAGCAGGCGTGCCTGAAGTCAAGAAAACCAACCCAAAACTCACAATGACCTATGAACTGGTATTACGCTGAAGCTGGACAGCAGAATGGTCCCGTCGATGACGCTCAATTAGATCAGCTGGTTCAGAGCGGACGCATCAAGCCGGAGACTCTTGTTTGGAAAGAAGGGATGGCCAACTGGCAGCCGTACGGGCAGGTGCAAGGGAGCCAGGGAGGCACCGCCACTGCCACCGTTCCCGGCCAGGCCGTCTGCGCTGAGTGCGGCAGGCTGTTCAACCTCGAAGACACGATTGCGTACGGAAACGCGCGCGTGTGCGCCGGTTGCAAGCCGGCCTTTATTCAGAAACTTTCTGAGGGCGCCCGGCTTAACACCGGCGACATGGAGTACGCGGGGTTTTGGACACGCTTCGCGGCGGTTTTTCTGGATGGAATCATTTTAGGCGTCGTCAACGCCGCTATCGGATTCATGGCGGGTTTGATGTTCGCTTCGACCGCGCGCACGCCGTCCGCGGGATTTTTCGTAATGCAAGCGGTGGTGATGCTGATCAACTTGATCATCGGAGTGAGTTACGAAACGTTCCTGATTGGCAAATACGGGGCGACGTTAGGCAAAATGGCGGTTAAGGTAAAGGTCGTGACTGCCGAAGGGGGCCAGGTCTCGTACATGCTGGCATTGGGCCGGTATTTTGCAAAAATGCTGAGCGGGCTTATCCTGGGCATTGGCTATTTCATGGCCGCGTTTGATGAGGAGAAGCGGGCGCTTCATGATCGCATCTGCAACACCCGGGTTATCGTCAACCGGTAATTGACGCACATGACGACGCCGGTGGAATGCCCATCCTGCAAGGCACCTCTGGCCGAACCATTATTGAACCAACCCGAGTTGGTTCCGTGTCCCTCTTGCCGCGGGTTGATTCATGCCGACGTTTTTCCCGCAATTCATCGGGAGCTGGCGACCGGAAGCAGCGGCGAAGCCCTCGTTATCGAAACCGAGGCAGGCTGTTTTTATCACCCGCAGAAAAAGGCTGTGACTCCGTGTGACGGTTGCGGCCGCTTTTTGTGCGCTTTGTGCGATTGCGAGTTGCACGGCGAGCATTTCTGTCCCACCTGCCTGGAAACGGGGCGTAAAAAGGGAAAAATCAAACGACTCGAGCAGGAGCGCACGTTGTACGACAGCATCGCTCTTGCCTTGGCGGTTTATCCTTTGCTGATTTTCTATTTTACCGTGGTCACAGCCCCGATTTCGCTGATTTTGGCCATTCGGTTTTGGAATGCCCCGAGGAGCATCGTTCACCGGACAAAGATTCGGTTCGTTGTGGCGATCATCCTTTCGAGCCTCCAGTTGATTGGCTGGGGCGTCGGCATTTATTTTCTGACAACCCACTGGAAAAGCCATGGCTGAGAGGGAGTATCGCCGTCTTACCGGCTCGAAGAATCGATCGCTGTTTTCGGTCGCGTTCAGTGCGCGCACGAGTCTCTGGCTCGGCAAGGACCACATTTTGCAGATCGATACCAGCGGCTATTCTGAAATCTACAAGCGCTTCTATTTCAGGGATGTTCAGGCCCTGGTTTTTTGCCGGACCGATCGGTGGCTTTACCAGGGTGTCGGTTTGCTCGGTGCCGCCTGTTTTTTCGCTCTTATTGCCGTCACCGGCGGCGGCCCGGTCGTAGCCGGGATTTTCGGCACCGTTGCGGGGGTTTTTGGATTCTTTCTGCTGTTCCATCTGTTGCTCGGGCCCTCCTGTAAGTGTTACTTGCGCACCGCCGTGCAAATCGAACCCCTGATTTCGATGAGCCGCTCACGAAGAGCCCTCAAAGTTCTTCAAACTCTGCGGCCACTGATATTGGCCGCGCAGGAGACGGCCCGCCCCGGCCCCGGTCCCACCCCGGAAGCCCCGCCCGTTATTTCCACTCCGCCGCCTCCGACCAGTTCCCTTCCACCCGAGGCTTCTGATGAACCGACCAATCAACCGGCATGATCCGTGACCTGGCCTACCAGCGCTGCTTTAACCACTCGCAGCGGGAAGCCGTGGCGCGTTGTCCAAGCTGCCGCCGTTTTTTCTGCCGCGAATGTATCACCGAACACGATGACAAGGTCATTTGTGCCAACTGCCTTCGAGCGCTCGCCCCGGTGCCAATCCTCGAGCGGCCTGGATGGGCGCGCCTTCTGGCTCTCGGGCGCTGCGCCATGGGACTGGTGATTGCCTGGTTTTTCTTTTATCTCGTCGGCAGTGCGCTGCTCGCGCTGCCAAGCTCCTTTCATGAAGGCGCATTCTGGCAAGTGAAATGGTGGCACGATAAATGACTCACCACTCACTAGCCGTTCTCTTTGACCGATTCCCGTTGAACTCCTTTCGCCATGTCTCGCATTCCAAAACGTGAACGGCGCCGCCTGCTGGGCAAAGCCGCCCTTGAGATAATCGAGGAAGCCGTGCATTTGCTCCGCTCGGCGACGGCGGCTTCTTTCTCCTGGTACTTTGCGGGCACGCTGCCGTTCGTCCTTGGCCTGCTTTATTTTTGGGGAGATATGAGCCGCAGCCCTTTTGCGGCTCAGCACCTGGTGGGTGGCGCGATCACGCTCTCGGCGCTCTTTCTGTGGATGAAGACCTGCCATTCGATTTTCTCCAGGTCCATGCGCGCTTTGCTTTGCGGTCAACCATTCAACGTAACTGGAACAATGTTGCGGCAGACTTTTCTGGCCCAGGCTGCCATTCAGCCCAGCGGCTTGTTTTTGATCCCGCTTTCGCTGGTGCCGGCGTTGCCATTTGCCTGGGTGTACGCTTTTTACCAAAATGCCTGCGCTATCGCCTCGGATGATAAACCCGGTGTCCGCCACCTGGTCAGCAAGGCGTTTCGGCAGGCTTTCCTTTGGCCTGCCCAAAACCATTGCATCCTGTCGATCCTGGTTTGCTTTGCCCTGTTTGTTTCCCTGAATCTGATGGCAGCCTGTTTTGTGGTGCCGACCCTGCTTAAAATGTTGTTTGGGATAGAAACCGTGTTTACGCGCAGCGGACTTTCAATGCTCAACACTACTTTTTTTGCCGCCGTTTTCGCGCTGACCTACCTTTGCGTGGATCCGATTCTGAAGACCGTTTACGCGCTGCGTTGTTTCTACGGCGAGGCGCAGCGTTCAGGAGCCGACCTGAGAGCTGAACTGCGCCTGCCCACGGCTCAATCTTCCGCCATCGCCATTTTGATTGTTGGGCTGGCATTGAGTTTTCAGCCCGTTCCCGGTGCCGCGGCGGAAGCCACTCCAGCCCCGGCCGCCGCCCAAGGTGCGGACGCTGTTTTCCCGGCCGCCGAATTGGACCGGACAATCCAGGAAGTTGTGCAGCAACCAAAATATGCCTGGCGGCAGCCGCGTATCAGGTTGGTTGAAGACAAGGAACAAAAGGGGTTCCTCGCGCGCTTGCTGGCGCGGATCAAGCCGTTCGTGATCAATTCGCTGAAGGCAGTTGCCCGCTGGCTCGATTCGTTGTTTCGCCGCTTGTTCGCCCGCCAGCGCGCCGGGGGTTCAGATAACATCGCAGCGCGCTGGGTCACGTTCATGCAGTTGCTCCTGTACGGTCTCATCCTTGCCACCGTGGCCGGGCTGATATGGCTCTTCTACCGTATCTGGCGAAACCGGCGCAAGGCCGCTGCCACCCTGGCCAGTGAGCCAATGATTCCAGTGCCGGACCTGTCGGAGGAGAACCTCGCGGCCGATCAACTGCCCGAGGAGGGCTGGATGGGACTGGCCCAAAAGTTGTTGAGCCAGGGCGAACTGCGGCTGGCGTTGCGGGCCTTTTACCTCGCGAGCCTGGCGCTGTTGGCTTCAAAAAATCTCATTCAACTGGCCCGGTTCAAGTCCAATCGCGATTACGAACGAGAACTCGGAAGGCGGGCCCACGCGTTGCCAGAGTTAGTGTCGGCGTTCGGTGAGAATCTTTTCATGTTCGATCGGGCCTGGTACGGCTTGCACGAAATCGACAACGATGCGGTTCAAAAGTTCGCGAATAACGTCAGCCGCATTCGCGACTGCGCGGCGGGCCCGGCCGAAAGGGCGTCAGCATGAAAAGGCACGTCGCAGCCCTGATCCTGGTGGTTGGCGCGGCTTTATTCGGCCTGGGCCTGTTCGAGCTGTTTCAATTAAGATTCGAGGCAGGCGACGTTTACCCGGCTTACTCCTCTCTGCGCGCGGACCCTCTGGGCACGATGGCGCTTTATGAAAGCCTGGCGCGCATGCCGGGCGTAAACGTCGTCCGTGATTTCAGCGCCGAAAACCGGCTCCCGTCCGGCAAAGAAACAACCTACCTCCATTTGGCGGCTTCCAGAGAAGAATGGATGTGGATTCCCGATGAAGT
>DATGLT010000268.1:0-32119 GCA_035294005.1 Verrucomicrobiia bacterium | reverse complement strand
CGCCCCAATGACACGGGAGAATTGTCGTCTCTGATCGGGGCAGCAGGCCCTCCGGGCCTTGGGTTCGGAACCTTCTTTGCCCAAAAAAAATCCTCCCCCATGCAACCAGGCTCAATTCAACGTAGGTTGCGGAATCGCTGTACAAAACCGTTGAAGGCTTGACGAGTATAACGCCTCGCGTTATAGTATCCGCACATGATACCAGCTTTGCGCGCCGCGAGGCTGAAAAAGCTGTTCAACGATGAGTTTTCGCGGCGATTGCCGACCCAGATTCAGCGCGTGGCACGTCGGAAGTTGCCGCTGCTGCATCAGGCCCGGAGTCTGAATGACCTGCGAACGCCGTATGGCAATCACTTGGAGGCATTGAAGGACGACCGGGCAGGACAGCATAGCATCCGCGTGAACGATCAGTGGCGGGTTTGCTCGAGCTGGCAGGGCCAGGATGCGTTTGACGTGGAAATCGTGGATTACCATTGAATTATGAAAACGAACAAGCTGCCGCCGATCCATCCGGGCGAAATTCTGCGCGAAGAATTCATGAAGCCGCGCGGCTTGTCGCAGAACGCGCTAGCCCGGGCCTTGAACGTGCCGCCGCGCCGGATCAACGAAATCGTTTTGGAGAAGCGTGGCATCACAGCGGACACGGCGTTGCGATTGGCGCGTTTTTTTGGTACGAGCGCGGAAATGTGGGCTGGCTTGCAAGCCGATTACGATTTGCGCCTCGTCCGTCACGAAAAAGCGCGGACGATTGAGCGCGAAGTTGAGCCGATGGCCCCGTAAAGATGGACGGGACTCGAAAATACAAGAACTGTTGTGAGGCGGATCAAACGAGATCCGAGTTTTGCATGGGCGCTCCGCTCCGAAGCCATGAACCCTTTGCGTGTAGGCGATTCACGCTAATAAAACGTGGTGCCCCTTTTCAGCTCCTCTGCATTATGAACATGACAATGGCCGCTAGTCCTCGCAAGAGACGCTGTTGTTGATGCCGAGATCGATCACTGTCCCACATTCGCCACGCACGGTTGTATTCTGCGAGTTGGCATCGAGATAGACGTCGGCCACCCCAGCCTTGAAAGACTCCAGCTCGTTGCCGAGCAACCGATTGCCGACTGCCTTGTCTGTTCCATAGGCGAAGCTGACGAGCAAGCCATAGGCGCCGTCACCGCTGATGCTGTTGCCAGCGACCGTGACGTCGGATACCAAACCGTAGAGACTGATTGCTCCGTACTGCGACCCGTGATTGATCACGACATTCCCCGTTATGCGGCCGCCAACAATCCCGGAGTTGAATCCACCACCCTGCAAGACGATTCCGTCGGCGGACGGGCTGTCATTAAGCACCAAATTGTCGCTGATATCAAAGGTGGCGTCCGCATCACCTGCCCCGTCGATACCGAGATAGACCGGGTTGGTGCCCAACCGAACGATGTTCTCCGATACGTGGACTCTCGCATGACAGCGCAGCAGTGCAATGCCTTCACTATCGATCACCCGACCGATAATCGGCGACTGGCCGACTGAAATCTCGTTCTCGGAAATGTCGACATCGGCATTAATGGAGTCCAACTGGATTCCGAACCGGAACTGCGCGGTGGACGTCGACAAGTCAATCTCATTGCCAGCCACCCGAACGGAACCCGACACAGCATGTGAATCAAATCCCGAGACGAAGACACCCTCGGTTTCAGTGAAGCCGACGCCGTTGCGAACCGGTACCAGCCCGGAGATTCGATTCCCCGAAACATCCAGGCTATCTTTGGAAGCAAGAATGCCTATCGCTGAGATCCCCGGGCCCTTGAAATCGATGCCCGTAATGCGCCTACTCACAGCGGTGAAGCCGCTAAACGGCGACAACCCACCTTGGATAGTCGTTCGCGCCGCCCCGACGGACTCTCCACGAATTGTCACATTCGCCTCGATGAGCACCTTGCGGCCCGGTAGTAGCTCCGGTGTCCCGAAATTGAAGGCGGTGGGCGTGCCGGAGCTGTTCACGGCCTTCAGCAATACAATCCCTCCGGCTGAGACGGCTGCCTGTACATTGTTAACGTCATCAGGCCAAACGCCGGTGGGATAGACCACGGTGGGGGGGACTGCGAGCAGCGTGTTGAGCGGCATGGCAAGACACAGTGCCACTCCGAAGGCGAGTCCAAATGAGTACTTGTGCGGGCGCATAGCAGATTTCCTCTAAATCACTCTGTTTGCGTTGGGTTACTAAGCTGTATCCTATGCTGACCGCGTTCAAGGCGCAACAACTTTTGGGTCGGCTGTATGTCCCAGAATCTCCGAGTGCCCCCATCCGAGTTGGCTCAGTCAAAAGGAACTACGACATTAAGGCGATGCCCGCCAGATAACTCGTGGGCGATTTAAAGGTGGCGAAGCGGCTGTAGTCGGCTAAGGAGATTGAGGCTATCGCCGATACGTTGGAGCGCGAGTGCCGGGATTTGGAGTTTGAAGACTATCCTCTACGCCGCCCGTTTGTATATGGGTTTTAGACCCCATGGAATTCGTGTTGGTTGCGCTTGCCGTCTCGTGGCGCGGTTTTAGAATCGCGCCCAACAGAGGCAAAGCGCTTTAGTATGGAACAACAGTTCGGGGGAGATCGGTATGCCCGGGGTTTGCGCGGAAGCGGCAAGGCCCGGCGCATCGAAGGTGTGGCCGGCATGACTCGTCAAAAACCGAATCTGGAGCTCTTGGAAAAGGCGCCCACGGGCATAGCCGGGCTGGACGAAATCACCCTTGGCGGGTTTCCACGTTGTAGGGCCACGCTGATTTGCGGTGGCGCAGGGTGCGGCAAGACGCTGACAGCGCTTGAATTCCTGGTGCACGGGGCGACGGAATACAATGAGCCCGGCGTTTTCATGGCTTTTGAGGAGACGGAGGAGGAATTGGCGCGCAATGTCGCTTCACTGGGCTTCGACCTGAAGGGTCTCGTCAAGCGCAAGAAGCTGGTGGTCGATTACGTCCGGGTTGAACGCAGCGAAATCGAAGAGACCGGCGAGTACGATTTGGAAGGACTCTTCATCCGACTAGGTTATGCCATTGATTCCATCAAAGCGAAACGGGTCGTTCTCGACACGGTGGAAGCGCTGTTCGGGGGTTTGTCGCAGGAAGGCATTTTGCGCGCCGAACTGAGAAGACTGTTCCGATGGTTGAAAGGCAAGGGCGTGACGGCAGTCATCACGGGTGAGCGGGGTGAAAACACTCTAACCCGCCACGGATTGGAGGAATACGTGGCCGATTGCGTGATATTGCTGGACAACCGGGTGATCAACCAGGTTTCGACCCGGCGCCTGCGGATTGTAAAATATCGCGGCTCGTTGCATGGGACCAACGAATACCCGTTCCTGATCGGCCAGAGCGGGTTGTCCGTTCTGCCAATCACCTCGCTGTGCCTCGACCACGCGGCCGGCAGGGGCCGAGTCTCGACCGGGGTGCCGCAACTGGACGACATGTTTGGAGGGCGAGGTTTTTACAGGGCCAGCACCGTATTGATTTCCGGCGGAGCTGGGGCGGGAAAAAGCAGCATCGCCGCGGCCTTTGCCCGGGGCGGAGTCGAGCGAGGCGAGCGGGTCCTGTATTTTTCCTTTGAAGAATCGCCCGAACAGTTCATGCGCAACATGCGGTCAGTGGGAATCAATCTCCGGCCCGGGGTTGACAAAGGCCTCTTAAAATTCAATTCGATCCGCCCGAGCTTGCGGGGTTTGGAAATGCACCTGCTGGCGATTCACGAAGCGGTGCGGGACTTCCAGCCGCGACTCATGGTTATCGATCCAATCACCAACTTGATTTCAGTTGGAGATCCCCTGGAGGTCCGCTCGATGCTCACGCGCCTCATCGATTTCCTCAAGCACGAGCAGATCACAACCATTTTTACCAGCCTGACACCCGCCGCGGAGACGTCCGACAAGTCGGAGGCAGGGGTTTCCTCCCTGATTGACACCTGGATTTCGCTGCGCAACGTGGAGAACGCCGGGGAACGCAACCGCGCTTTGCACGTGCTTAAATCACGGGGAATGGCTCATTCCAACCAGGTCCGGGAGTTTCAACTGACCAGTGCCGGGATTAAGCTGGTGGCGGTATCAGTGAGCGGAGGAGACGTGCTGGTCGGCTCCGCGCGCTTTGCCCACGATGTCCAAACCGCAGCCGAAGCGAGCAAACGCAAGGAGGAGCTCGAACGGCTACGTCGCGCTGTGGAAAACAAACGACGAGCCGCGTCGGCGCGAATCTCGGCTCTCCAGGCCGAAAGCGAGGCCGAACTGGATGAACTCAACCGCAGGATCGCCGAGGAGAGCACCCGGATTTCCGCGCTTTCGAACGCAAGCGAGGCGATGCTCCGACGGCGCATGGACGGAAATGCCCACTCGGGAGGGGCCCTTTCGGAACCAGGTCCCCAGCGCGGCCCCAGGCCTCCCCGACGGAACGCGTCTGATGGCAGCGCCAAACAACAAACACAAGTTGAACCATGACCACCTCTCGCGCTCGGAGCCGGAAGCCCGGGACCGCCCGGAACGACAATAAGGAGTTCTGGAAACTCCGGCTGTACGTCGCCGGCGAAACACCAAAATCCCTGACTGCATTCGCCAACCTGAAGCGGATCTGTGAGGAACACCTGGCCGGCAAATACCACATCGAAATTGTCGATTTAATCAAGGACCCGAAACTCGCGCGCGGAGACCAAATCATCGCCGTGCCCACGCTGGTGCGAAAGCTTCCGGAGCCGGTTCGCAAAATAATCGGCGACCTCTCCAACGTCGAACGGACGCTGGTCGGGTTGGACCTGAAGCCGGTGCCGTTGCGCGAATGAAGACGGAGCGATCCACCAGGCGAACTCGAGCCGGCCCCCGGCGCAGGTCAAATCGGCGTTACAAGCTCCGGTTGTATGTGACAGGGGCCACTCCCCGTTCCTTGCGCGCGATTGAAAGCCTGAAACAGCTATGCGAAGAGCGCCTGGCCGGACGTTATGAACTGAAAGTAGTGGATATGTATCAGCAACCCGAACTGGCGAAGCGCGAGCAAATCCTCGCGGCGCCCACACTGGTCAAATTGCTGCCACTGCCTTTGAGAAGACTGATTGGAGACATGACAAAAACCGAGCGAGTCCTGGTAGGCCTGGACCTGCTGACGGGAGATTAGCCATGGAGCGACGCTCGCCTGCGGCACATCGGATCGGGCAGAAGGAGAACCTGGCCGAGCTCAAGCGGCGGTTGAGCGAGGCCGAGGAAACGTTGCGCGCGATCCGCGGTGGGGAAGTGGATGCGCTTGTGGTGGATACTCCCGAGGGAGAACAAGTGTACACATTGCGGGGCGCCGAAGCGACGTATCGGATTTTGGTCGAAGCGATGAACGAAGGGGCTTTGTTGCTGATGCCGGATGGCACCGTTCTCTACGCGAACACGCGATTTGCGGCGATGACCGGGCTGACTCTGGATCAAATCATCAGCTGCCCGGTTTTCAAGTTTGTGCCCGAGGAGGAAGGGACCAAGTTGCAGGAATTGCTCAAGCAGGCCCAGCACTCGGGAGTGAGCAGTGAGTTCCAATTGCGAGTTGCGCCGGGCCGGT
Source organism: Verrucomicrobiia bacterium (assembly GCA_035294005.1). Classification (GTDB taxonomy): domain Bacteria; phylum Verrucomicrobiota; class Verrucomicrobiia; order Limisphaerales; family UBA8199; genus JANXQE01. The sequence goes on along the minus strand of DATGLT010000268.1, from coordinate 26,560 downwards.
TTTGCCCGGTCTGGATTTCGGTTTCGTCAACAAAAGCCGCCGGGATCGATGGGTTCTCGGCGGTAGTCACAGACCTGACGGAACGTAAAGCAGCGGAGGCGAAAGTGCAGGAAATGGTGGGAGAGCTGGAGGGAGTCTCATATGCGATTGTGCACGACATGAGGGCACCGCTCCGCGCTATGGAGGCCTTTGCATACATGCTCGAACAGGATTCCGCGGGCCAAACGCCGGTGCAACGCAAGGATCTTGCCCGCAGAATTGCCACTGCCGCGTCGCGCCTGGATGAACTCATCCGCGACGCCCTCGCCTACAACGAGGTGGTGCTCAGGCCAACCACCCTTCACCCGGTCGACCTTTCCAAGCTGTTGCGCGAACTGCGGGAAACCTACCCTAACCTGGCCGACGACAAGGTCGACCTCGATGTTGCCGAGAACCTGCCGGTAGTGCTCGGAAACGAAGGCTTGCTGACGCAGTGCTTTGCCAATCTGCTGGGAAATGCAGTCAAGTTCGTGGCCAAGGGTGTCCGTCCCCGAGTTCGCGTGTGGGCCGAGACAAACAATGGCATGGCTCGTATCCGGGTTGAGGATAACGGCATCGGGATCCCGGCGCACGCGCAAGAACGCCTGTTCGGCATGTTTCAACGTCTGACTTCTGAATACGAAGGCACCGGCATCGGCCTGGCCATTGTGCGCAAAGTGGCCGAACGCCTGGGCGGCAGAGTTGGCGCCGAATCCCAACCGGGCCGAGGAAGCTGTTTCTGGGTGGAACTTCGCGCAGATCAGGGCGGAGAGGCACGGTGCACCGCAGCGAATCCGTGATCCAGGTGCAAAGATAACTGCAACGGCGCAACCGATTGATGATCAGGGAGCGATTTCACCTTTACCTTTCAAGCTCCAGGTTGCCCCGCTAGTGCCCGAATAAGTGAAATTCAAAGTGTCGCTCCGATGATTGTTCTTGATGGACACATACTGCACGTAATCGGCCAGTCCGGTGTTCTTGATCGTAATCGGTTTTCCAGTGCGTCCCTTCTTCGTTTCCATTTCGACCGTGGAAGCGGGGACTGAAAAGCTGATGCGCGAATCGCTGCGCTCGAAATGAAGCGGAACTTGTTCTACTGACAACACCTTTTCGACGGTGAAGACGGGTATGTGCGCGAAGATATTTGTAATCGCTTGCACCTTTTCGGGTGAGGTGCCGGTTTCAAAGTAGTACCTTCGCGACTTCCGCATTTCACCAGTCATTACCAGGGAAAGCCCATCAAGGCGTAGCGAGCCATAGCGGCCTTGTTTGACGTGTATCCAGATATTCACGTTGCAGTTGCTGTGTGTGGGCTCGGACCCGAAAATACAAGGGCAGGCAGGCGCACAGTTACACGATTCAGCCCCTTCAAGTCTTAATTTCCAGGCGACGTTTTCGCCGGCAACGAGTGGCGTGGTTGACAGCATTGCGCAAGCCAATCCTGCCAATCTAAAGGTAGCGATAGCAAATATGCATTTCATGCGGCGTTCCTGTGTTGTGATATCCAGTCTAATTCCGTGCAGGATCCGGGTCAAACGCTTGGTTCAATTGTTTTTGCTTTTGATCTGAGTCAGGCCTGAACTGCCTTGAGATGAGTGAATCCTTCGTTCGGGGGTCGCACATTTCCATGCGACCCCCGTTGTCTCAGAGGAACGGCCGACACCTCTTGGCTTTCAGATTTGCGGCTCGCTGAAATTATCCATGGAGATAAAGAGCCACTTACCCTCACGCCTGACAGCAGTCGCATTGACTTGGATGACGCCCTTGATCACGTTGGGCGTGACAGACACATCCGTCGCCACGCACTCCGTGGTCGCTTCGGCCATATTGCCGTGCACGGTGACCGTGGTCTTCCATTCCGGCGCCAGGGAGACCCAGTTATGGCTAAAGTAAGGGCCGCTCGCGAAAAAGCCCAGCACAGCGTCTTTGCCAACGTACGGAGTGCCATTGTTCAAAGTAAGCGTGCTGTCCTCAGCCCACAGGCTCGCCATTGCCGCCAGGTTGCCACCGTTCGCGAGGGCTCCGTGGTAGCCGGACAACAAACTGAGCACTTCCGCCTCTTTCGCAAGTGATTGCCCGTCCTCATCTTCGTTGTGACGCCCCCCCGCCGCTCGCGCGGGGGTGAGCAAGGCCGAACTGACGAGCGCGACCGCGGCCAAGGCCGCCACGCCGGCAAGAAGGGCCCCGCGCGCCGGCATCAGGGCCATAGAAGGGAATAGACGATTGAGTTGTTTCATATTTTTATCTGTCCTTACTTGTTATTAGTGTGTTGTTATCTTTTGTTTTGTTTTCTTATATCCAACCTCCGCCAGCGGAAACCGGGATCGAGCGCTCCACCCGGAGCCGCCGTCCCGCCAGTTGATCCCGCCAGACGATGCGAAGTTGGCCCACGGTTGAACTGCTTCGAGACGAGCGAATCTTTCAAATAAGTGAAAGAAATGCGAAACTCGCGGCAGTACCACAGTAAAAGACCTCGATGATTTCTATGGACGAAGGGCCAAAAGAGTTCATACCGACGCGCCAAAGCCTGTTGGAGCGGCTCAAGCGCTGGGACGATCAAGAAAGCTGGCGCGACTTCTTCAACACTTATTGGGGGCTGCTTTATCGCACGGCGACGAGGGCGGGCCTCGGCGACTCGGAAGCCCAGGATGTGGTGCAGGACACAATCATCATGGTCGCCAAGAAGATGGAGTCGTTCCGGTACGACCCGGCGGTGGATTCCTTTAAAGGTTGGTTGCTGTATCTGACGCGCAAGCGCATTGCCATGGAGTATCGCAAGCGGGAGCGTCGCGGCCTTCAGTTTCGACCAGAGTTGGATGAAGCCGCGGCTGAATTGGACCAGATTCCAGACCCCAGCGGGCTAAACCTGGAATCTGTTTGGGAGGAAGAATGGGCCCGGGCCAGGTGGACCCAGGCAATCTCCAAAGTAAAAGAGAAGGTCGCCCTAAAGCAGTTTCAAATGTTCGATCTTTATGTCGTGAAGGAGAGACCAGCCTTCGAGGTGGCCCAGGCTTTAGGTGTGACTGTGGCCCAAGTGTACCTGGCGAAGCATCGGATCTCGGGCCTCGTTAAACAGGAACTCGGCCAACTGCGGGGAAAACTCGGATGACCAGGACGGCGATCTCATTGGCTGGTCGTTGCGTTCAACAAAAAAAGACCTTCGACACGGCTCTGGAAAGCTCTCTGAAAGCTATCCGCGCCGGCAACGGCTTGAGAATATTGCGAGTAAGGAGCCAGCAACAGCGGGCGCGGCGCCGCGTTTATGCCGCTTCACCGTACAGCCACTTGGAAAACGCGGGGCAGTTGCGCTGCAAACCCTACAACAAGTCACGGAAGGATTTGCACCGCAGATGGGACTGTGCTAGCTTATGGATCGACTCACGTATCTGGCCAAGAAATCGGCTCACTCTATGGTCACGTACTTCACAGACCAACAGAACCGCAGGCAACCAGGCGCGCGCGATGCAACTGCCCCCATCCAGCCTTCACGCTACTCCTCTGGAGATCCCTGACCACGAACTAATCCGACGGGTTGGCCAGGGGAGCTATGGAGAAGTCTGGTTGGCCAGAAATGTGTTCGGGACTTATCGTGCCGTTAAGATCATCGAGCGAAGCGCCTTTTCGGATGCTCGTCCGTTCGAACGCGAATTCGGGGGCATCAAACGGTTTGAGCCCATCTCCCGGACCCATCCCGGTTTTGTCAGTATTCTTCACGTCGGCAGAAATCAAGCACGTGGCTTTTTTTATTATATAATGGAACTCGCCGATGATGTGTCGTCGGGACAGCTAATCCCACCCGACACGTATTGGCCAAGAACGCTGGGCAGTGATTTGGCCCGCCGCACGAGATTGCCGCTCACTGAATGCCTGCAAATCGGCCTGGCCTTAACCGCCGCCTTGAAACACCTCCACAAGCACGGCCTCGTGCATCGGGACATCAAGCCGTCGAATATCGTCTTCATCAACGGCGGTCCCAGGCTGGCGGATATTGGCCTGGTTGCTGCAATCAGCGAAGCGACCACATCGCTGGGCACCAGAGGGTATGCACCTCCGGTCGAGACGGGCAACCCGTCTGCCGATCTCTACAGTTTGGGCAAGGTTCTCTACGAGATTAGCACCGGCCAAGGTCCCGAGCGTTTTCCTGAATTGCCCGCTGAATTGAGCACCATGAGCGACGGGGACCTGTTCGCCCGCCTCAATGAATTGGTCCTCCGAGCCTGTGAGAACAATCCACAGAAGCGATTCCCGTCGGCCGAGGCCATGAGCGTGGCTCTTAGCCAATGCCAGAGGAAAGCTCAGGTGTCTGTGCCACCGGCCCCGAACGGCCCTATGGTCACGCGCGCCGCGGGTGGTGAGGGTCAAAGCGAGCGAAAATTGCTGACCGTCCTTGCTATTAACATCTCCACGACCGCCCGTGCCGATCCCGAAGAAGCGCGGTCATTTATCGACGTCTGTCTGCAGGCTATCCGGCAGGTAGTTCAGCGTTACGATGGAATGTTGGCGCAGGTGCTCAGTGACGGAGTGATCGCTTCCTTCGGCGGCGCGGTCGCTTATGAGGACCACGCCCGACGGGGAACCCACGCGGCGCTGGATATCAGGCAAGCGTTGGAGGCTCAACGGCCCCAACTCAGCCATCGGTATCACTTCGGCTTTGAATTGAGGATGGGTTTAGACACCGGCCTTGCCATTACCACGAGGGGTGGCCCGGCTTGCCTTCCGGTTGGGGACGCCGTTACTCGAGCGTCGTGGGTCATGAATCTCGGCGGGCCGGGTCAATTATCCATCACAGAGGAGACCTGCAAGGCCGTGAGGGACTATTTTGTCATTCGATCCTGCGGCCAGCATTCCTCACGTGGCCACGCCGCCGAAGTTCAAGTCTACGAGGTGGTCGCCGCCCGGGAAATGCGATCGCGCTTGGAGGTCGGCTTGGAAAGCGGTCTGACGTCCTTCGTTGGGCGAACGAAAGAGCTGGCATTGTTGCACGAGCGACTCGCAGAAGCCCGGTCGGGCCGAGGTCAAATACTTCTATTGGCGGGCGAGCCCGGAGTTGGCAAGTCCCGGCTCCTGCTAGAATTCAAGCGTTCTCTGGGGAGCGACCAGATTTGCTGGCTCGCTGGGCGCTCGATCTCTTTTGGCAGCCAGATGGCTTACCTGCCCATCATCGACCTTCTCAGGCGCATGTTTGGAATCGAAGCGGCCGAAGAAGTCGGGAGCATCCGCGCCCGGGTTGAGGCTCAGGTGCAAACACTCGGGCAGGAACTTCAGCCGGCGTTGCCTTTTCTCAAGCACCTCCTTTCGATCGAACCGTGCGAAGCGGGCGTGCTGGAAATGGAGGCTCAGCAGCGCCGAGTCAAGACGTTCGAAGCCTTGCGCAACCTGGTGTTGAAGAACGCACAGCTTCGACCGGTCATTCTGGTGATCGAGGACCTCCACTGGATTGATCGGACATCCGAAGAATTTCTGGTTACTCTGGCGGATTCGTTGAGCATGGCGCCGGTTTTGATGCTGCTCACCTACCGCCCGGGCCATCGCATTCCCATTCCGGAACGGTCATTCATTACCCGCCTGACGCTGCAACCGCTGAGCGACGAGGAAAGCCTGGCAGTGGCCAGGCAAGCCCTGACGGTGACGACGTTACCGGACGAAGTCCGCAAGCTCGTCATTGCCAAGGCGGAAGGCAATCCGTTTTTCGTCGAGGAAATGATAAAGTCCTTGGTGGAGACAGGAGCGCTCCAGTGCCAGCCGGCATCTGGCCCAGCGAGCAACACGGTTTCCTCACTGCAGGTTCCGGACACGATCCAGGATGTGATCATGGCCCGCATCGATCGCCTCGAGGAATCTCCTCGTAAAGCGCTGCAATTGGCTTCGGTTATCGGGCGCGAGTTTGCGGTAAACCTGTTGGAGACCATTGCTGACTTGAGTGAGCCCTTGGGGGAATCACTTCAGAAACTTAAGGACCTGGAGTTGATTTACGAACGAAGCGTTTTTCCCGAGTATACCTGTTTTTTCAAGCATGCGCTAACGCAGGAGGTAGCCTACAACAGCCTGCTCCTGCAACGTCGCAAGGAACTCCACTGCCTCGTGGCGGCAGCAATCGAGGAAATCCACGCCAACCGCCTCCCTGAGTTTTATGGGCTGCTGGCCTATCACTACGAGCGCGGCGAGGAGTGGGAACGAGCGCTGGAATACCTCCGGCGCGCCGCCGAACGCTGCCGAGGGGTGGGGGCTCATCGGGAGGAAGCTTTCCAGCTCACCCGGGCGATGAACATTGCCCAACGACTCGGCCAATCCGCTCTCGCCACCGACCTTCGCGGTCAGCGTGGAACCGCCTGGGTGAGGGTCGGCCTGTGGATGGAAGCCAGGCCCGACCTGGAAGCCACGCTCGCGGAGTTGCCCGCGGACAACGCCGGAAGGCGTGCCGAGGTGCTGGCGAGTTTGGCCGGGGCGTGTTTTTGGGGACTGGACACACTCGGAATGCAACGCTGCGCGGTCGATGGCCATGCCCTGGCGGAGAAGGCAGGCAGGGATGATTTGGCGGCTGAACTGCTGGCCTGGCTGGGGGCAGCTCAGCAATCGATAGGGGACCTGATGGCGGCGACCGATTTTTTTGAGCGAGCCCTTGCCAGGGGTGGCGGTTACTCCTCCGCCGCTCTGGCCATGTATCCTCTGAATCTTTATTTTCGTGGACATATCAGCGAAGCGGTCGGGCGTGCCAGGGAATCGGCTGTGACTTTCCAAAGTTTGAGCGACATGTTCGCTGCCACTTTTGGCCACCCACACCTGGGCTTGGCCCTCGCCGCTTGCGGGCGATACTCCGACGCAGCGCGGGTCTTTGAGGAGGCAAAGCAATTGGGATTAAAGCATGAGGTGTGGACATTCCTTGCACGTGCCGTCGCCATGTCGGCCGGCTTCCACCTCGAGCTTTTTGACTTCCAGGGAAATGAGCTTTTGGCGGAGGAGGCTCGGGATCGGGCTCGCTCGGCAGGATTCAATCCTTCCTTGGTAAGCGCGAACATTGATTTGGTTTTCAACTTCGCTCGTCGTGGCGAAATCGCGCGCGCGGAGCGCCTGGCGGAAGAGACCACCGCGGTGGCCGCTCAGATTGGTGGATGGCATCAATGGCTTTGGGCGCTGCGCTTGAAGCAGGCCCGCGCGGAACTGGCCTATGCCCGCGGCGATTGGTCCGCCGCTTTAAAATGGGCCGAGGACGCCATTTCGTCGAGCCGCGCGCACGGCCGCAAAAAATACGTCGCCGCCGGTTTGGAAACTCGGAGCAAGGCCCTCGTTTCGCTCGGGCGCAAAACCGAAGCAATTGCCGACCTGCGCAACGCCTTGCACATGGCACGCCTGATGGGCGACCCCGCTTTGCTTCTCCGCGCCGCGACGACCTTGCTCGCAACCGAGGGAGATGATGCGCTTTTGTCAGAGGCGCGCGCCACGGCGTGCAATATCCTGGCGGAACTGCCTACCGAGGAAATGCGCAGGCACTTCCAAGCCGCCGAACCCGTGCGCCTACTCGGTCCAAATGCTCTGACGGGGGGTCCCGCCGCCTGCTGATTGACTGGTGCACTCGAAACCTTGAACGACTATGAGATCAAAACAAACTCCTGAAGCTTTCTGCCGTTCTCGGCACGGAAGCGACCTATTCTTTTGGCCGGGCATCGCCATGGATCGGGCATTTCGCTGGCTTGCGGTGTTGGCGACGGCGGTCGGCTTGGTTGGTTTGCTTCCGCGCGGTTTCTCACAAGGATGCATTCCGGCTCATTATATGTCCCTCAGTTTAGGCGCCGAGGGAATTACTTATCTGGCCCCCGGCCACTGGGAGGCGGACGTTTCCTATCGTTACCTGCATTCCGAAGACGTGTTTTTCGGAACGCAGGAACAACCTCAGCTTCACGAGGTGGGAGGCAGGAATACCATTCATTCGATCGATGTGACGGCGAGTTATGCAATCAGCTCTCGATTCAGCCTAAGCCTGGTAGTTCCGTTCGAACATGATGAGTTCTCCTTGCCTAACGACGACCATGTGCGGCACGGCGGGTCGTCTGGGGGGTTGGGAGACATCCGGTTGCTGGCAAATGCGTGGACCCTGGCTCCTGCTGAGCACCCGAATGGGAACGTAAATCTTGGCTTGGGGATTAAGCTTCCGACTGGAGATTATCGCGCGACAGCTGATTGGCATACCTCCGGTGGCCAGGTGATCCTCCGACCGGTCGATATTGCCGCGCAACTCGGCGATGGCGGTGTGGGAGCCGTTGTGCAGCTTCAAGCCTTTCAAAAGCTGATGGAAAATCTTTATGGGTACGTAGCAGGGCTTTATTTGATCAACCCGCGGAATGTCAATGGCACGGAGGGGCCCTCTCTGAATACAACCTATGTGAATTCGGTTCCCGACCAGTACTTCGGCCGTGGCGGTTTGTCCTATGTGATTTGGCCCGCGATCGGTTTATCATTCAGCTTGGGCGGCCGAATCGATGGGGTCCCCACGAGGGACTTAATCGGCGGCAGCGACGGATTTCGCCGAGCCGGCTATGCTATCTATGTCGATCCCGGATTGAATTGGTCCCGAGGCAAGAACAGCTTAAGCCTGAACGTGCCGGTGGCGGTGGAGCGCAACCTTGAGGCCACTCGCTACTCTTCCAAGGGCGCGTTTGCTGATTTCATCGTGGTGGCAAGTTATTCGCGACGTTTCTGAAAAGTAGGTGGAAAAGGGGACAAGCCGTAAAATGGTCCGTTTCCTTCCATAGGTGGAGCTCCGCCTTCGTGGTGGTGCTAAACGAACAAAGTGAACCTCAGGGCGGAACTATTTATAGGATGCATCAAGGCATTACAGGGCGGCTCCGCTGCGCTAGGACGCCCGACTGCTCGCTAAGAGCCCTTCGGGTTCACGGGGGAAGGAGCCTCGGCTTCTAGGGTACAAACCCCGTGGCTCGTCTTCTACCCCGGCGGATATTGTGCTCCAAATGTTTCCGGGAAAACCGCTGGCCGTAGTCGAGGACGTGGAGAGCGACGCTCTGCTCCTGAGGCTGGCTATTGAGGAAGCGCGGATTCCGAATCGGCTCATTTTCTTGCCGGACGGCGAGCAGCTAATTTCTTATTTGTCGGGTTCCGCGCTGTTCTCCGATCGCGCCGAATTTCCCCTTCCCGGCTTGCTGCTGCTGGATCTGAAAATGCCCCGGCTCGACGGCTTCTCAGTCCTGCGCTGGATCGGCGACCGTCCTGAATTGCGGGATATTCCTGTGGTGGTTTTCTCGGCTTCCACATGCGAAGCGGATGCTGCAAAGGCAATCCAACTGGGAGCGCGGCAGTACGTGTCCAAGCCAAGCCAATTCAAGGTTTTGATTGAACTTGTATCCGCACTCCATGCGAAGTGGCTAACAGAAGGTGATCCCTTGATCGAGACTTCAGCGCCCGCGCAACTAGCGGCTGCCGCGAGTCTATCCGCAGCCGGATAGTAGGAGTCTTCTCAGATCTCTCGCGGGTTCTCCCCCATACCGGTACTTCTACCCTAGTGCGAAAGTTGCGGACCTCGACCGGGCTTGGAAGGGAGGCGAGTCACGGGTCTCTGCGTTCAACGGCGACTCCTCCGAGTGTCGCCGTTTCACTTTTTTCAGATAGACGCTTGGAACTGGCAAGCTGAGGATCCCGTCAAACCGCTGCCCGGGGCTGCCGGAGGAACCAATCCGTCCAACGGAGGAAGACTTCGCTGGGCAGTGTCTTGGGTGGAGTTGGCAGAGTTCCTGCGGAATTCGCCACGGACCGGAGCCGCACAAGCATGTTTGGCGGGGCCGCTCGCCGGCAAATACGGCAGGTATTGAAACCGCTTGAAAGCGGGATTCAAAACGGGTCGTCGCGAATTGTCTCTCATATGCTCCAATATAGACCCACAGCCATGCAATTTGTTTCACCAAATTGCCATTCATTCACCCAGAAAACCAGACGTTTCGGGAGAAAAATTATTCATCGACCGGCGAAGGCCGGCCGCAGCGGCCACTCTTCCGCCGAGCGGATCAACGGAGCGGAAGCGCGAGCGAAAAACTCTATATCACGCCCGGATTGCGACGGGAAAACGAGATCGGTAAACACGAGTTCCCCATCATTGACAAAGAGTTCGATGGAACAAGCGTCGATGAGCACGTGAAAATGAACCGTCCCAGCGATGACGCGGGACGCGGCGTGGTGGATTCCTGGAAATGCCTTGTTGAAGCTGACATTGCCCGAGTGCGCTCGGTCGACGAATACTCGCTGGGAAACCTCATCGAAACCGAGCACTGTTTGTTCGTCGGCACTTTTCAGAACGCGGATGCCGCATTGACCGTTGTGGCCCGGCTCAAAAACGGCGTCCAATTCGACGGAATCACCGCGGATGTTCTTTTTGCGCAGCCATTGATTGGCCTTGTCGATGGAGCCGCCCCCAAATCCGGAGCGTCGGCCTCTCAGGCGCCTAAGTTCACGAACAGGCTGCTGAACCAATCGCATCCCCTGGCCAGTGTCGCGCAGCGAGAGTTCGCGGGGAATCGTCACGGCGTTACGCCACGGAGCGGTTGGAACATCTCCGGCATATTCCCAATTGCTCATCCAACCCAGCCAAATCCGGCGCCCGTCGGTTTTCGGAATGTCCGACCACGAGACGGCCGCATAGCAGTCTCGGCCGTAATCGGCCCAGAGCGGCTCCGAAGACTTCGCGGTTGACGCGGGTTTGAAAGTTTCGCCGTCGAAATCACCGACAAAATATTGAGTGCCCGACCCGCCGGCCGGGCTGCCCGTGCCGACGTTGACGATTAAAACCCAGGCGCTGCGCGAGGGCGTTCCGTCCGTGTGCAAAGGAAAGAGGTCTGGGCATTCCCAAACCCCGTTGGTGGACCCGGCCGGGCCGAAGGCGCTCAACAGGGTCCAGTTCCTGAGATTGGGGGACCCATAAAACTCGATCCGCCTCTGGGCTGCCATGGAAACAACCATGACCCATCGATGAGTGGGTTCGTGCCAAAACACCTTGGGATCGCGAAAATTATCGGATCCGACATCCAGCACAGGGTTGCCGGAAAACTTGTTCCAGTTCCGGCCTCGATCCGTGCTGGAAGCGATGCATTGAGCCTGTCGGCCGTCTGAGGTGCGGTTGCCTGTATAGATCGCAACGAGCGGCGGCTGGCGGGCAGTTCCAAACCCGCTGCTGTTATGCCAATCGACAACGGCGCTCCCCGAAAAGATCATAGTTCCGCCGGATTCGGGAATGGCGACCGGCAACTCCCGCCAGTGAACCAGGTCCGGGCTAAGCGCATGCCCCCAACTCATATGTCCCCATTTGTCGCCAAACGGATTGTATTGAGTGAACAGGTGGTATTCACCCTGGTAAAATACGAGACCGTTCGGATCGTTGACCCAGTTCTTTTCAGGGGTGAAGTGATAATGGGGGCGGAACGGCTCGGTTGCATGAACCTCGCAGAAACAGGCAAAACGCAAAGCCGCACCCAAAGCCATGACCCATCCCAACCTCTTTCCGGACTGGTAAGCGCAACCAGGCATCAGCCGACTATAAAGGGCATTCTTGCGTTCGAGCGAGCGCAATCCGATACTTTGCGCGAACGGACCATGAAAAACCACCACGCGCTCGGAACCGCATCAACAGTTACAACCGGCCAGTCAAGCCCCGGGCGGACCGTCTACGGTCAAAAGCTGCCCGACTCACGGTCGCGCACCCGCCCAACCCGGCGGACATTGGGAGTGCTGGCCTTGTTATTGTCTTTGATGGCACTCAGCGGCTGTACGCATCGGTATGTGATGAAACTGACGAATGGAATGGAAGTGACTACCTCCGGAAAGCCCAAACTAAAAGGCGCCTACTTCTATTACAAAGGTCCACACGGAGTGGTGGAAACCGTGCCTCAGAGCCGCGTGCTGGAGGTGGAACCCGCTTCGATTGCCAAAGAAGAACACCAGTTCAAGGTTTCCGAGCCGAAGAAGAAGCACTGGTACTGGCCATTCTAACAAACTTTTCGACGTACTTGCCGATCAGGTCGGCTTCGAGGTTCACGGCGTCGCCCGTTTTGCGCTCGCTGAGCGTCGTCACTTCGAACGTGTGCGGAATGATCCACACGCGGAACCCGCCCTTGACCACCTCCGCCACAGTCAGGCTGATGCCATCGATAGCGACGGAACCTTTGAAAACGATGTAGCGCATCACCTCGTCCGGTGCCTTGATATCCAGAACGTGGTCCTGCCCTTTTCGTTCCCAGCGCTGGATCTTTCCCACGCCGTCGATGTGGCCGGTGACAAAGTGGCCGCCAAAACTGCCATTGGCCCGCAACGGCCGCTCGAGGTTCACCAGGGATCCGATCCGGGCAAACTGGAGGTTCGTCCGAGACCACGTTTCCTGCAGCAAATCGAACCCGACCAGCCGCGATGCGCGACCGGGTCCCAGCTTCACAACCGTGAGGCAGCAACCATTGACCGCCAGGCTGTCGCCAGGTTTCAATCCCCGGCCACAAACCTTTGCCCGTATAGTCAGTTCGATCGATTTCCCGGTAGCCTTGATTTTTTCAACCCTGCCCGATTCTTCAACGATTCCTGTGAACATAGAGTTATCGCTTCCGTTGGACCCCTTTCTCAGAACGAACGCAGGCCGTCAATAGCCAATCCGAACCGAGCCTGCGCCACTGAACGTCCAGCAGTTGAAGCGCTTCATTCAGGCTGCGGGCCCCCTTGCCTGCCACCGCCTTCAACGCATCCGCTCCACCGAGGATCTTCGGGGCATAAAAAAAAGCGACGCGCTGCGCAAATCCGCCGAGCAAAAATGAGGCGTTCACTTCGCCTCCGCCCTCGACCAGCAAGCTCGTGACCCCATCGGCGCCGAGTTTCCTGAGCAACCATTCTACATCGATGCGCTCGCTCCGACCCGGCGCAACCAGCACCTGCACCCTGGATGCCAGCGCCCGGCGTCGGACCCGCGGCGCAGCACGGCTCACCACAACCGTCGTCGCAGCGGAATCCGAATCCTGAACCAGCTTCGAGTCGACCGGAGTTCTGGCCATGGAATCCAAAACAACTCGGCGCGGGGTTTTGCGATCTTGACCGCGCTTTGACGCCCCCGGAATTCGCACAGTCAGAGAAGGATCGTCGGCGAGAACGGTGTTAATACCCACCAGGATTGCGTCGACACCCTGTCGCAGCCTCATGCTCCACGCCCGTGCAGCGGTGCCTGTTATCCATTTTGACTCACCGGACCTGGTGGCGATCTTGCCGTCCAGAGTCATTGCGGCTTTCACCGTGACGAACGGCATTCCACGTTTCACCCAGTAATTGAACGCTTCGTTAAGCTGTTCGCACTCCTCCTCGAGCAAACCTCGCTCGACCGATATCCCGGCTCTTTGTAACAGAACCAACCCTCTTCCGGCGTGACGCGGATTGGGATCGATCGCCCCGACGAACACCTTTCGAATTCCGGCGGAAATGATTGCGTTCGTGCACGGGGGCGTTCTGCCAAAGGTGCTGCAGGGTTCGAGAGTGACGTATAGGCTGGAGCCCCTGACCTGGTGACCGCGCCGCCGGGCGTTATTCAAGGCCTCAATTTCCGCGTGAGGCAGCCCGGCGCGATGATGCCAGCCCTGCCCGATAACTTTGCCTCCTCGAACCAGGACCGCCCCCACCATCGGGTTTGGCGACGTGCAGCCGAACCCGCGCCGCGCGAGTTGAAGGGCTTGCCGCATGTATTCGGTACCGGATCCCATGAAGCCGCGGCCAAATCAGGAACGTTCGAATAACGCGAGAGCGAATTCCTTCGCATCGAACGGCTGCAGGTCGTCGGGTTGCTCTCCCAGCCCGATGAACTTGACCGGCAGCCCAAGTTCCTTTTGAACGGCGACGACCATGCCGCCTTTGCTCGTTCCATCCAGTTTGGTCACCACCAGTCCGCTCAAGGGCACAGCCTTGTTGAACTCGCGCGCCTGGTTGAGAGCGTTCATTCCCGTAGTCGCATCCAGCACCAGCAACACTTCGTGCGGAGCTCCCGCCAGTTGTTTGCTCATGACCCGGTGAACCTTTTGAAGTTCCTGCATCAGGTTGTGCTTGGTATGAAGCCGGCCGGCGGTGTCGATGAACAAAAAATCCGCGCCCCGGGCCTGGGCGGCAGTCACAGCGTCGTGGGCCACGGCGGCGGCATCGGCGCCGTAAGCGCCCGCTACAACTTCGATTTTCAAGCGTCGGCCCCAAAGCTGGAGTTGCTCGATGGCAGCCGCACGGAACGTATCGCAAGCGGCGAGCATCACGGATTGACCCCGGTGTTGAACCAGGTGCGCCAGTTTGGCGGCGGTTGTGGTTTTGCCCGTTCCATTCACACCGACAATGGAAACCACCGTTGGACCGCTGGACGCCCGCACCAAATCGGGCCGCGAAGGTCCCAGAGCGGTTTGGATCTCCGCCTGGGCGATCGCAAACACATCCTGCCCCGAGCTGCCCTGGGATTCATAAGCTTTTTTGACGGCGCCCACAATCTGCTGGGCGATCTCCAGGCCGAGATCGGCCGAGATGAGAACCGCTTCCAGCTCCTCGATTTCCTCTGAGCCAAGCCTGGGCGAGCGCGTGACAATGCGCTTGATTTCGTGTGAGAGCTTGCTGTGGGTTCGCTGAAGCCCTGATTTGAATTTGTCGAATAAGCCCATAGTTAAAACGGGAGGATCATCGCGCCGCTGAGAGAATGAGCGGGAACTTCGGCGGGGATCATGCCGAGAAATGACTTTCCGAAGCCGCTTTGCGCTGGGCGGCTCTTGCATGGAGTTTCTCGACGTGCTCGTAAGGCAGCCGCACCGATCCGATCAGGGGGCGGCCCTTGCTCAAGCCGTGACAATCCGAGCCCCCGGTGATGAGCAGGTTGAATCGTCCAGCGATTTGAAGGTAATGGTCCGACAAGGCCGCGCTGTGTTTGGTGTGAAAACATTCGATCCCATCCAAGCCCGCTTGGACCATCGCGGGAATGATTTCGTCGCTGCGGTTCAGCCCGGGATGCGCCATCACGGCCACACCACCCGATTGATGGATCAGCCCAATCGCTTCGGAGGCCGACATCTTGAACTTGGGCACCCACGCCGGACGGTTTTTTTTCAGAAAACGTTCGAACGCCTCATCGAGACTTCCCACAAACCCGGCCTGAACCAGCGCTCGCGCGACGTGCGGTCTGCCAGGTGCACGGCAATTTGCCAGCGCGAAGACCTCTTCGGCCTGCAAAGGCACGTTCATCTGGTTCAAACGATGGACCATCTCTCGAATCCGGTCCTGGCGTACGGTTTGGAATTTCCCAATCTCTTTAAGAAACCTGGAATTCTGAAGGTCGATCAGGTAACCGAGCACGTGGATCTCATGGCCATCCTGCTCAGCCGTCAATTCGGTGCCGGCAATGAATTCAATGCCGGCGGCCTGGCAAGCCTGCCCCGCAAGGGCGCAACCTTCCACGGTGTCATGATCGGTCAGGGCGACGGCATGAAGATTTTGGCGCAGCGCCTGCTCCACGAGTTCCTGCGGCGAGTACGTGCCATCGGAATAAAACGTATGCAGGTGCAGGTCCGCCACCCGGGCGCCGGCGCTGGTGCTCATTTGACGATCCTCGCCGGGCGCATCAACTCGCCTTTGACTTTGTCGAGAATGCCATTTACGAATTTCCCACTGTCCTGGGTCGAAAATTTCTTGGCGATATCCACAGCCTCGTTGATGCTGACCACCGGGGGGATATCGTCGCGATGAAGCATCTCGTAAATGGCCAGCCGCAGGATGTTGCGATCCACCGCGGCGATCCGGTGCAGATCCCAGTTAATGGCGTGCTTCTTAATCAAATCGTCGGCTTCATCGCGGTGCTCGAGAGTCCCGCGAATTAAAGGATCTGCAAAAAGACGAACCGCGGCCTCCTCGGTGGTGGGCGGGGGCAATTCCGACGGCTGGCCCCAAGTGGCGCCCGCTTTGTCCTCGGCAATGGCCGCCGCGCGCTGCGTTTCCCAGAACTGCTGCAGCGCCGAATCGAGATTCTCCGGCGGATTGATGTCGTGCTGGAAAAGGAATTGCACGGCGCGCTCCCGCGCTTCACGTCTCTTGCCCATACCATCACGATGCCGCAGAAATCGCCCGGGTAAAATGAAAATCTTTGCCGCCCACCGCGTCCTCGTTCAAATCATCCACTGGTTCATCAGTTTTCCCGATAATTAGCATTGTTTTATCGATTAACGTTCCTGCCGCCGATTCGACTAGAGTCGCGGCATGACAACAAATGCCGCGACTTGCACCGATTTGCGCCCGGGATGTAAATCTGCGCGCCAGCCCGGGCGGCGACAAAGCATGACCTTGCCGATGCGCTCCCGTCAGGGACACTCCGAACCCGCGGCCCCGCCATGCCGCATTTTGGCTGTCAGCCTGCTGATTTTCCTCCTAGTCTGGCTCCTGCTCGGGAAAGGGTTTCTGTCCGAAAGGCCCTGCGGCTGGACGGTGGGCCAGGGGCAGCCCGCGGGACAGGCCGAGGGTTTTTTAGGTTGGTTCGAGGGCCGTTGAGAAGTTCGAACGACGAGACGCACTTGAGAACAACATGAACGAATCCGATAAACAGGAACTGGCCCGGCTCAGGGAACAACAGGCGCGTTTGGAGCAGGAGCTGAAGCAATTGTCGAGGCAACTTGCTACTTTTGAGCAGAAGCTTGCGGCATCACCGGCGCCGGTCCTGCCGATTCAATCTCCCCTGCCCTCAGTTTCACAATCGGCCTCAACGATGTCGGGAATACCCCCGGCCTTGCCGCCCATCATCCAAAAGGCCAGTGTTCCCTTTGAGGAGGCAAAACCATTCCCTGGAACCCGCCCTGTTCAGAAGCCACTTGCCCAGGCCGAGACGGCCATCGCATCGGCAGCTATTCAACCGAAAACAGCAACCGAACCCCCGAGTTCCACGATTCCTTTGCCCCCGTCCATGGCGCAGGTCCCGGCGAGCGCGCCGCGGGAGGGATCGTTCGAGATGCGGTTGGGAACGTACTGGCTAGTGCGCGTCGGCGTGGTGATGGTGCTGACCGGGTTGGTGTTTTTTGGGAACCTGGCTTACCAAAACTACATCAGCAAACTGGGTCCCGCCGGCAAGGTCAGCCTCCTGTACGTGGCGAGCGGTTGCCTGCTTGCCGCAGGCTGGTGGTGGCAACGCAAGGCAGTGAAGGAAACACTCCGAAACTATGCGCAGGTGTTGTTCGCCGGCGGTTTGGGCGCGATATACTTCACGACTTACGCGGCGCATCATCTGGAACCGCTCCGGGTGATACAAAGCGCCAGCTTCGACGGCGTGCTGCTTATAGGCTGCGCCGGCCTCATGGTCTGGGCCGCGGAACGCAAGAAATCCGAGGTGTTGGCCTTCTTCGCGGTTGGCCTGGCTTACTACTCATCGATCATCACCCGGGGCGGTTATTTCACCCTTTGGTCCAACCTGGTGTTAAGCACGGCGTCTGTTTTTTTCCTGGTTCGCAACCGATGGGCGGCTCTTTCATTTTGCAGCATTGCCGCGACCTACGCTGCGTATGCGTTTTGGCGGTTCTTCACCGGAATAACCTGGGAGTGGGCTGCGCCGGGCGCAAACCTGTGGTTCGGGACGGGCTTTCTCATTTGTTATTGGCTGGTCTTTACCGCGGCGGTTTTCCTTTCGCGAAACGCGACTTTTACCGGCGCAAACAGGGCAAGTTTCATTTCGGCAAACAACGGCGCGTTTTTCACCTTGTTCCTTCTCACCATGGCGCAGGTTCACCAGGGCGGTTTCTGGAAATTCTGCCTGGTATACGGCGGCGCTCTGCTTGCGCTTGCCGCCCTGGCCCGGCAATCCTTTAGAGAAGAACGCCTCATAGAAAATGCGTATCTCACGCAGGGCTTATTACTGGCGACGGTCGGTTTGATTTTCAAATTCTCAGGCATGCACCTGGCCCTGGTGTTGGCAACAGAAAGCGTGCTGCTGCTGATCATAAGCCAACAAAGGAAGAATCTCGTGTTGCTCACAGGCGCGCACGTTGCAGCAGCCTTAGCCGTCGGATGGGGAATGGATGGATTAAGGGATTTCGACCGGCAAAATCTGTCGCTCGGAATCGGCATTGGAGTTCTCATGTTAATCAATGCCTGGCTCGCGCACAGGAAATTGGAAAAGGCGGGCCCGTCCGAGAAACTGCTGCGAGGGCAACCGACGTATTTTTGTTCGCTGGCGATCCTGATCTGGGTGCTGTCAACATGGCACAACACGCATAGGGAGATATTCCCGGTGGTGATTGCTCTCGAGGCAGTCCTGCTGACCGCTTCGACTTATGCCCTGGGCATTGGAGAATTGGCAGTGCTCAGCCAGGGCGTGATGGCGTTCGCGCTCGGGAGTTGGGCGGTTGTGCGAATGGACAGCGCAATGCAGTTGCCGTGGTGGAATCCAGCCGCGATGATCGCTTTGTCCCTGGCTCTGAGCCATTGGTGGCCGCGGCAAACCCGAATTCGCAAGCAAAACGAAGTGTTCTGGCCGGCGTTGTACGGGTTCGGCATAAACGCGGTGCTGTATTTGTGGCTTGCTCCCAGGGAAAGCGCGTCATCCTGGATTGTTACCGGCAGCCTTGTGGCCATCGGCGTCACCGCTTACGGGGTTGCGACCCGCGCCTGGTTCCTCGCGGCCGTGGGCCAATTGTTTCTGGCGATGGCCGTTGGACAATTCGGCTGGCAACTTTGGCAATCGACTCCGCCGTGGCGGCACACCCTGGTTCCCATCGGCGCTCTTGTCCTTTTGTCGGTCGCCACCGTCCAATGGTTCAAGTTCAGACCTGCGAGCGATCCGAAGGTTCGAGAACCGCTGCTGGAAACAGCGCTGGTCTACCGTTGGATCGCGCTGGCGATGTCGATCACATGGGTGTGGGAGTATGTGCCCCCGCGCGAAAGGATTTGGGTGCTCTCCTTGTTAGGCTTGGCATTTTTCGTGTGGTCGGGATTGAAGCACAACCGAGAGGCGCTCCTGATCAGCGCGGTTTATACGGTCAGCGCGTTGACTCTATTCTGGTTGCCGCTGGTTCAAACGCCGAGCGTCTACTTGCCGAACCTGGTCGCGATTGTAGCGTTGCTGGGCCAAAGGCAGGCGGCCCGGCGATTTCCCGATCGATATCCGGTCGATCCGGCTATTCACAATGCGGTGATACTTGTGGGCAGTCTCAGCGTGTGGTTGTTCGTGTCCCGCTGGGTGCTCGAGTTGGCGAGCGGATTCTATCTTACCGCGGCCTGGTCGTTGCTCGCGCTGGCTATGTTCACCGCGGGCATGCTGTTGCGCGAGCGAATGTATCGCTGGACGGGCCTGGGCATACTGGCGTGCGCGTTGGGGCGGGTCGTTATCTTCGACGTCTGGAAACTCGAAAAGGTCTACACGATTTTAAGTTTCATGGCGTTGGGAATCGTGCTCCTTGTGCTCGGGTTCGTTTACAGCAAATACCAGGAGAAGATTAAAGAATGGCTCTAGCCCGCGTCCCGAACGAGACACGCGTTCATTTGCGGGTCACAAGAAATTCCAGCAAGTCGGCCATGTCCTGGGTAGTGAGCCCAACCTCCTGGCCTTCGGGCATGAGCGACCAAACCTGCGGTTGAATTTCCCGGATGTTCAACTCGGGCCAGACAATCGAGCGATTCTCGATTTGTTTCAGAGTCACGCCTGCCCCGCTCTGATCAGTGATAATTCCGACCAGACTCTGGCCTTCCTTGGACTGGACAACCTGGGTCGCATAATCAGGGCGAATGCTGAGGTTGGGTTCCAGGATCTTGGTTAAAAGCCGCTCTTTGGTATAAAGCCTGGCGCGCAACAGTTCAGGACCGAAACTCGTGACCTGGTTTGTCGACGTGGACACATGGCAGCCTGAGCAGCGCAGGCGAAACACTTCGCGCCCGCGCTCCGGCTCTCCCGGCATGCTCAAGGCGGGCCGGTAACGGGTCATTTCAGCGGGCCGGTTCATCGGCACTGGTCCGAGCAACGCCAGCGCGCGGGATCGAACCTCAGCGACCGGGTGTGTGCGCAGGAAGTTGCGTTGAGAAGACGAAAGGTCGGTCGGCAGAAGGTCGCGGCTCTGAAGCGCATCAAGGATTTTCGAGACATGAACATCGCGCGACAAAAGGGCTGAAATGGCGTGCACACGCGCCTGAGGCGCCAGGATTGGCCAGATCCTCAGGAATGAACCGACGACTTGCGGGTCCGTGTAGCGGCTGAGCACGTCGACGGCAGCCGACTGCAGCCCAGGGCTGGTGGGGGGACTGCAAACCAGCAAAAGCCAATCCGCGACGGACCCCACATTCAGTGTGCTGACGCCGAGCAAGCGCGTTGCCGATGTTCTGGCCCAATCAGGCTGGTTCGGATCGGCGGCGAGGTTTAGAGCTGCCGAGTACACGGATCGCAACGCTCCGCCCGTATCCACCAAGGCAAGAGAACTGCGTGTCCGATGCAGACCGTCACCCACGTCATACAGCAACTCGTAAGTCTGGGCAGTGCGGAGCTTTCCACCGGCAAGAAATGTGGTCACCTGGGTTACGGCATCCTGGTGGCCGCTCAACCCAATCATCGTGCCGAGTTGTTCAAGAAACCCAAACCCAACCGCATCCGACAAAAAGGAGGCGTCGCTCGCAAGGGTAACGAAGAGGCTCCCAGCCAAATGAGCCGATGAACTCAACACCGCGTTTTGCATCGCCGGCTGGTACAAATCGCGCCCCACGAGCCGGGCCAGGGCCGGAACCGCATCGAGCCCTTGAATTTGTCCGAGCGTGAAAGCAAGTTGCTGGCGCACGGCCGGGGAGCCGTCACTAACCATGCCTCCCAACTGCGAGAACAGCGCTGAGGGATCCGCGGTCCGCAGTCGCGTTTCGGAGACAACCAGGGCGCGGGCGCGCACCCCTTCATCCGGATCGCGCATGCCCTGGAACAAGTCCTCATCATTCAAAGCCCCGGCCCCGGCCAACGCGCTGAGCGCCAGCGCCCGGGCGCTGGCTAACCGCGACCTGGCAAGCGTCCCTCTGAGCAACGCCGGGGCGGCCGGATCTTTACGCTCGTAAAGGAGCCGTGCCGCGGTGTCCCGATGCCAGCCACCGCCCTGCGCGAGTATGCTCACTAATTCATAGGTCTTTACCTTCCCGAGCTGGGGCATTTTCGGTCGTTTGAAATGATCCGGCAACACACGGTAAATCCGGCCACGGTCGGAGCCGTCTTGAAGATCCGCTATGTAGATCGCGCCGTCCGGACCGTTGATGAGCTGCACCGGCCGAAACGAAGCATCCTTGGAAACCAGGAACTCCGTCGTGAGCTCGTTCGGGGCCCGGTGCCCGACGAGGGTCAATCCGGTCTGATTGAGAACGATCCGGTGGATCAGATGGGCGTCCGAATCCGCCACGAACACGTTGTCGTAATAGTTCGTGGTAAAAGCGAGGCCCCGATAGACGAGGCACCCGCGAGCTCGAGTCATGCGCCGAGTCACCAAGGGATTGGAGCGCCGCGCATTTGTGGTTCCCGCAGGTTGTGGTGGAACATACGGGAAAATGGCGGCCAGGGGATCGGCGACGACCGCCATCGAGGGTGGCTTGGGGAAATACGGGTTTCGCTGCTCGTAACGCTCCTCGTACGCCGGTGTCAGCAATGGGCGCACGTAATCGCAGACGAACTTGCGGCCGTGACTATCGAAGCTTAGTCCGGACTCGCTGGGCCCCGCTTCCGGAAAAACGTCCAGGGTCCGAGGGTCGAACGAAAAGTCGAATCCATTAATGTCGACGGGCGGACCCGAACCCGCGCGGGCGAAGATTTCGCCCCCGGTGCCCCCGCTGGAAGCGTGGATCCGGTTATCCGGGCCCCAATTGAAATTATTCGGCAGAAAATCCGGGTCGGTGGTGTTTGTTCCGCCGAACCCGCTCAGCACCACCTGGCGCGCATCGGCAAGCCCATCGCCTTTAGTGTCCTTGAGGTAAACAATCTCGGACCCCGCTGCCACGAAGATTCCGCCGGCATAGCACGCGACGGCCGAAGGCAATGTGAGATTTTCCGCATAGATTGTGCTGTTCTGAAAAACCCCATCCTCATTCATTTTATCGAGCATGCGAACTCGGCCGACGCTCGTGCCGCGCGTGTCGCGGCCGCGCATTTCGACAACGAACAGCCGTCCGTTCTCGTCAAAGGCCATCGCCACCGGCGCGGTTATCATCGGCTCTGAAGCCACCAATTCAATATGAAATCCGCGTTCGAGCTGGAAAGCGGCCAGGTCCTGGCCTGGCGGCGACGACGGAGCCTGGGTGTCGGCCGACTTAACCTGGAGCTGTGGCAGCAAGAAGAGCGAGAGCAGGACGAAGAACCTGCAGCCGGAAAACGGATTCAGGCGAAAGCGGCGCTGTACTTTTTCCAACTGAATTTCGGAGAAGTCCCTTCCCGCGCTTTTGCAGTCCGGACACTGCGCACCTAAGCAGGTAACCATGAAATCATCATCGTTGAATTTGGCTCAGAGGCAAGTCTCGTGATTGACATAGACGCGCACAAGCCAGCCGTCCGCTTCCAGGCGACCCACCTTTTGCACATATTCCCGGTAGGGAAAGCGACGCTTGACGTAAGGCAGGCGGCTGATCGTTTCAACCAGGCCATGCGTCCATGGCCGAAAACCTTCTCGCGTTTTGAGCAACCGAACAATGGCCTCATTGTCCCCGGGGCAAAGAGGTGGTATGCAGTGACCCTTAAACCCGCCGCCCGGTTCAGCCCAATCCGCTTCTTCGAGAAGGTGAGGGCTCCGCAACGAATTAATCCAATCGTACGATTCCTTGCGGTTCAGCAGCATTAGTTTCCCAAGGTTCCGGCCTTGTTCGAGCAATCGTTCGTACTCGGGACGCTGACTTTCCAGAATGGCCTTTTCCAGGTTCAACTTTTTGTCGATCGAGGTCGTGCCCGGCGCCTTGAGCAAAGCCTCGCGACTGAGCTCGGGTTCCATGAGAGCATCGGCAACAAGGTGGGGAGCTTTCCAACAAACAATCGAGGCCAGCTCAATCAGGGCTAACTGCCGTGCCGTTTCGAGGTCGCGGCTGCTGAGCGCCGCCTTTTGGAATTCCCGAACTGGGTCTCGAAGGATGTCCAGGAGTTTTGGGGCGGCTAAATCTTCGATGCGGGCTTGCTGGATTTCATAATTGCCAAAAGTAATGCCCAAGATGTGGCTGACTCGATGCAGCGTGTGGTCGCGGCGCAGATCCGAGGCGCGCGGGACCGAATCATTGCGCATGCCCGAATAGAAATCGTGAAGCGACAACCACACGGAACGGTTCGGGATGCACAAAAAGGGCTGTTGCTCGTTCGCCTGGCGAAAACAGGCGCGGACGGTTTTCTCATGAAATGGAAGCTTCCAAACATCTTCTAGGAGGAAGACCTTGTGATCGGACTCGCGGGGAAAGGCGCCCAGGTAATCGAAGCTGGTGGACGTTTTAATCGTGCTTTCGTCGTGGCCCAGCACCGATTTTGCAAGCCGGATTAGGAGGTAAACGGCCACTCCGGTGAAGACCAGCCCGTCAATGTTCTGCCACACGTTGGCCGTGAAACCGATGACCTGATTGAAGGCGTTCCAAAATTCGTGGAACACCGATGAACCGGCCGCCGATTCCGGGGCAACTCCGGGAGAAACGGCCGCAAAGAGCGTCAGGCAGGCTCTCATGTCCGGGCCAGCGGCAAACCTGAATGAACCATATCTCAAGGCGTTTCTACGCTTTGATTTTACGCTCGAGTATTTCTCCCACCAATGCGGGATTGGCTTTTCCTTTGCTCAACTTCATGACCTGCCCTTTTAGGAAATTCAACGCGGCGGCTTTTCCGTTTCTGAAGTCGGCCACTGGGCCGGGGTTCGCCGCGATCGCCTGATCGCAAAATGCATCCAGGGCGCTGGTGTCACTCAGTTGGGCCAGGCCCTTGCGTTCAACGATCCTTCCGGGAGCCTCACCTGTTTCGAACATTTCCGCGAAAACGTCCTGAGCCATTTTCGAGCTGATTTTCCCGCTATCAATCAGTTCGACCAGTTCGATCAGGCCAGTGAGGCCGAATTTTATGTCCACCAAGCCGAGGTTGGATTCCGCCAGCTTGGCTCGCAGATTGTTAATGATCCAATTGGCGACGGCTTTGGGGTTTTTAGCCGCACCAGCGACCTTTTCAAAGTAAGCGCCCAGCGGCACGTCCCACACAAAGGTCTGCGCGTCAGCCACCGGCAGCTGGTATTGGCGCATGAACCTCTGTTTCCGGGCCAGCGGCAGCTCAACCACTCGTTGCGAAACTTGCGCCAGCCAACTCTCGGTGGGTTCGAAGGGCATCAGGTCTGGTTCGGGGAAATACCGATAATCATGGGCTTGTTCCTTGCTGCGCATTTCTTCAGTCGTGCCGGTCGCGTCATCCCAACGCCGGGTTGATTGCAGCAGTTTGCCCCCTTTCCCAAGCACCTCAATCTGCCGGGGAATCTCATACTCCAGCGCCTTGCGCACGCCGCTGAAGCTGTTCATGTTTTTGATTTCTATCTTGGCGCCCAGTTCCCGCTGGCCTTTCGGACGGACACTCACGTTTACGTCGCAACGAACCATGCCCTTTTCCATGTCGCAATCGCTCACGCCGCCGTACATGAGGATTTCCTTGAGAGCGCAGAGGTATTCGTAGGCCATTTCGGCGCTTGTAATGTCGGGTTCGGAAACGATTTCCATTAACGGAACGCCGGCGCGGTTGAAATCCACGCCGCTGTTGCGGTCGAAATGAAAATTCTTGCCGACATCCTCTTCGAGATGCGCCCGGGTAACGCGCACCCGGGCAAGTCCGCCGTTAAACTCGAAATCCACGTACCCATTGAGAGTTGATGGCTTGTCGTATTGCGTGATTTGATAATTCTTCGGCATGTCCGGGTAGAAATAGTTCTTCCGGTCAAACTTGGCGTAGGGAGTAATCGTGCAGTTCAACAGGTACCCGGTGAGCGTGGTCAGTCGAAGGGCTTCTTCATTGGCCACGGGCAAAACCCCAGGCAGCCCAAGGCAAACCGGACACACATGAGTATTCGGGGGCGCCCCGAATTCGTTGGCGCAACCGCACCACATTTTGGATTTGGTTTTCAGCTGAACGTGGGTTTCCAGCCCAATCACCGCTTCGTATTCCATATCTCTCCAAGACTGTTACCACGGATACCCGCCCCGGACACGAATTTTCGCCCGTCCACGGACTATGGCTGAAGTTCCTGAATTGCGCACAACGGCCCCCTCGGCCGGCCACTCCCAAGGCACGCAAACGAGGCTCTGTTAGAAATATTTCTCGAGAATAGGTTTGAGCTTTTTCTTCGTCGCAGCAGGCCAAAGCCGTTTATCGGTCAGGATGGCATTCTGCAACGCAGTGTGGCATGGCCAGCCGGGCTCGGTCGGCAGCATGGGAATGGCCTTGGAAATGATCGCCTTTGCGGTAGCGGCGTTTCTGTTCAGGTTGGCGATCACCATCTCTACGGTCACCGGCTCTTCGTCCGTTTTCCAGCAATCGTAATCCGTAATCATCGCCATGGTCGCGTAAGCTATTTCGGCTTCCCGCGCGCACTTGGCCTCGCCCAGGTTTGTCATCCCGATCACATCGTACCCAAGTTTGTGGTTGGTCAGGGATTCGGCGCGCGTGCTGAAGGCGGGGCCTTCCATATTGACGTAAGTACCTCGGTCGTGTGCCCGAATTTTCAAGGTCTTGGCGGCTTTCAGCAGAATGCGCCTGAGTTCTTCGCAAATTGGGTCAGCGAAAGCAATGTGCGCCACAATCCCGTTACCAAAGAAGCTCTGTGAGGCCGCCTGTTTGGTCCGGTCCAGGAATTGATCGAAGAGTACAACGTCGCATGGCTTATACTTCTCCTGCAACGACCCCACCGCGCTCACGCTGATAATCCAGGAAACACCCAGTTTTTTCAGAGCCCAGATATTGGCCCGGTGGTTAAGTTCTCCCGGCATGAGCCGATGTCCCCGGGCGTGCCGAGGCAGGAACACGACCTCGCGCCCTTCGAGTGTGCCCGTCAAAAACTCGTCTGAAGGAGGGCCAAAGGGCGTGATGATTTTGACCCATTCATGCGCGCTGAAACCCTCGATGTGGTACAAGCCGCTGCCGCCGATAATGCCAATGCGATGCCCAGACATGGCGGCCGTTATAACGGCGCATCGAAGGTGTCGCGAGCTATTTCTGGCAGCAGGAGGGATTGGGGCCGGACAGGCCCGGGCTCACATAGGGAATGCCCAACGATAGCCCGCGCAGGATTAACAACGCCGCGAGCAGGAACACGGAGGCTGGAACGGCTTTCCTTAATTGCAGGCGAAGCGTAACCGGCAAAACCCGGCCTGAAACACCGATCCCGAGAATCATTGGAACCGTGCCCACCCCGAAGGCAGCCATGTAAAGCACGCCTTGTAACGCGCCGCCGGTGGCCGTGGCGCCCGCGCAGGCCACATACACAAGTCCGCATGGCAACAGTCCGTTCAGAAGGCCGAGCAGCAGCAGCGACCTTATCGAATTCCGGCGTATCAGGGCCGACATTCCCATTTTGAG
>DATGLT010000267.1:0-9459 GCA_035294005.1 Verrucomicrobiia bacterium | reverse complement strand
CGCACGAAAAAGACGCGCTCGCCGCCGCGCTCCGTAGCACCAAACACTATGTGAGCTTGTGGCTGATGGCGCGTAAATTTCCAGGCATTGCCCAACAGGTTCTCTAGCACTGAACGCAGAAGCCGCTCGTCGCCGGAGGTTTCCAACCCTGGCTGGATGACTAAGTCGGCCTGGCGCTCAGGCGCACTCTGCTGAAGTGAGGCTGCGATTTCCCCGGCCATTGCGCTCAAATTCACCGGGGCTTTGACCAAGGGTGCGCCAGCCAGCCGAGACATCTCCAGCATCGCATCGATCATTGCATTCATGCGGCGGGTTTCGCCGCGAATACTTTGTAAATGTTTTTGGCCCTGGGTGGAAATCCCGCTGGATTCGCGTTCGAGTAACTCACTGAAGGCACTAATCAGACGCACGGGAGCCCTCAAGTCATGTGAGACCGAGTCGGCAAAGCACTCCAGCGCCTTGTTTGCAGAGGCCAATTCGGCAGTGCGGATGGATACGCGCTCCTCGAGCTTTGTCTTCTCATTCTGCAGTTCGGCCTCGGCATTCTGAAGCCTCTCCATCATTCGGTTAAACTCTTCAGAGAGTTGCAAGAGCTCACGCGCACTGCCCCGCGAAGGCACTCGGGTGTCCAATCGACCTTTGAGGACTTCGCTCACCGCCCGCCCGAGGTCCTGCACGGGCCGCCTCAGCCGGCTGCTGCACCAGAGGCAGACTCCTAAAATTACCGCCAAAACTGCTGTCGCCATCCCACTCTGCGTCCAGAGGGTCTCCTGAGAAACTATTGGCGCTAGCGCGGAGACACTCATGCTCAGAACCAACGCGCAGGCGGCGAGTGCCAGGAAATGGCTGCCTATAGACCAGCCACGGTTGGCTGAAGCTCTCTTCATATCTTCAGATTGATTCCCAGTGAGCGACGGCCATGGAATGCTTGCCTAAAACCCTGGACTTGTTCGAGATGACCGCCGAACTTGTGGCGCATCGCTGAGAGCACCTTTTCAACGAACGGCTGAGGTTGACGCGAACCAAAGCGAGTGCAGAGCGCGGCAGAAAGGACCTCAACTGGCACCGTTTTCTCGAGCGCCGCCTGGATGGCCCAGCGAGCTTCGCCCGAGTCGGCCATGACCCCGGCCGGGCTACGGTCATACACGACGCATTCCTGTCCGTGCTTCCTAAGGCGTCGTACCATATTTGGGCCCATCCTTCCGAGTCCAAGCATGCCGATTTGCATAAGATTGCGTCCTGTGAGGTGTTGTCATTTCAAAGCATGGGTGATCTGCTCGGAGAGCGTAGCCAGGCCACGCGGCACATCGGCGCCAACATGCACCCGAAGCGCCCGCCGATGTCGTTCCGCCAGCAGGTTAAAGTCACCTTGGGCCTGGGCTGCGAGAACACCGAACGTGTATGGGTGGCCTGGAACCGGCAAATCAACTGAGTGGTCGTGCGTTACCTGGAGGAATACTCCCGTGTTGGGTCCCGCTCTATAAGCCTGGCTGGCAGAATAGAGATAACGCGGAGCAAAAGCGATGCCGGTTGCCACACCAAACCGGTTTCGCACTCTGGTCCGGATGGCCTCAAAGCTGGCTTTGTCCTCCTCTTCCGGGTCGATGAAGCTGAGCAGAGCGAAGTAATCCCCGGGTTGCAGCCGCTCCAAATGGGCGTTTAGCAGTGAGCTAACGGACTTCTGTCCGTAAGCCAACCGGATGAGGACCGCGGTGTTGTGATCGTCGGCAAAGAGCTTGAGGTCGCCATCCTGAGCCAACAGTTTTTGCTCGGGCAGCGCTCCATTTGCCTCGTATTGCGCCATCAGCTTGCACGTGGCGAACTTGATGGCCTCGACGTCCGGTTCGACAAAGGGGTTGATGCCGAGCACAGCGCCGGCGGTAGCTGCGGCAAATTCCCAACGGAAGAATTCCTGACCGAGATCATAGCTGTCGCAGAAATCAATGCGCACTACTGGTTGGCCGGACGCTTCAATCGCGTCCATTTTCTCATCCTGCCCCAAGTCGGCAGTGTCTTCTTCGCGCAGGTAGCAGAACAGCCGATCTCTTCCGTAAACACTAGGCCAGCCCAATTCTTCGGCGAGGACTGCAATGAACCCCTTTCCAGATTTGCCTGTCGATTGCGCCAACAACTGCTCGACCCATGAGCCCAGCGTCGCGATTCCCGTCGAGGTGACCAGAGTGATTTTGTCACGGCCGTGGTTGGCTGCCACACCAAGGAGCAGGCCGAGCATTACGCCAGGATTCTCCTCGAGCATCCCTCGCGGCCCCCAGGAATGCACCATTTCCAACGTCCGCACCAGAAAAGTCCCAACATCGAGACCCGCGAGGGAGGCTGGAACCATCCCGAAGTTAGAGAGAGCCGAGAATTGGCTCCCCGTGTTCGGTGAGCTGAAAAACACGTGACGGAAGTGTTGTTCTTCGGCCACCTGGTGCAACGGCGAGCCCGGATCCGTAATCGCGATGAACCGGGAGCCAACAAGGTCAGGGCCGACCGCTTTCTTCGCCTCCTCATAAAAGAACTCTCGGAGGATGTTCGGTTCGAGGGCGGTTCCTGACTTGCTGGCCGCGATGAATAACGTCTTGCGGAAGTCGACCATGCCGGCAACCCGCAGGATCTGCGCGGGGTCCGTGGAGTCCAACACGACCAACTGGGGCTGCAGTGGGGCCTTGCCGAAAGTAAGTCCCAGCACCTTTGCGGCCAGACTGGATCCACCGATGCCTAAAAACAGGATATGCTCAAAACCGGTGGTTTGAATCTCGGCTGCGCATCTCAGGAGCCCGTCGAGATCTCCCAATTGTTCTTCCGGTATCGTCAGCCAGCCAAGCCAGTTCTCTTCGTCGCCGCCAGTCCAGAGCGAAGCGTCCTTTTGCCACAGGCGGCGGATCTTGCCTCCGGCACGCCAATCCTCCAGCGCCTCGGCGAAATGCCGCTGCAATGGGCCGGGAAGATGCCATCGCTGATGTTCGTACAAAGCCTGGTCTCGAGACCGGAAAGCGATGGTTCGGTTCATGAGAAACTTTTCCGTCGTTGAATTTACCGACGCCAGGCCCACCAGAGTCCGTATTCGTCTGGTTGAAGCGGCCGTCGACCGCGTTGAACAAAAAAGGCGCACAAAAGCATCCCTGACAAAAACCCGCCAATGTGCGCCCAAAACGCGATGCCGCCTGCCTCCTCGGGGGAAGCCAACGCCAAGGTGCCGCTGAACAATTGAGTGAGAAACCATACCCCAAGGTACAAGACGGCCGGAACCTCGAAGAAAAACGGGAAGAAAAATATCGGCAGGAGCACCACCATCCGCGCCGTGGGATAGAGCAGGAAATAGGCCCCCAGCACACCGGCGATCGCGCCCGAAGCGCCAATGGAAGGCACCTCGGAGTCCTGTTGGGTCATTACTTGGGTCAGTGCCGCCAATATGCCGCAGGTCAGGTAAAACAAAGCGAACCGCCGACCTCCCATGGCATCCTCGACGTTGTCACCGAAGATCCAGAGCGCCCACATATTGCTGATAATATGCAGCCAGCCGCCATGCAGGAATTGGTGCGTCAGAAGTGTCCAGTAAGCACCACCGGGGAAACCCACTGTGGCTGCCCAGTTGGGGTGGATCAAACGCGCCGGCACAACGCCGAACAAAAAAAAGAACCGCTCCAGCGCGTCGGGGGGGAGCGCCAACTCGAGGGAAAACACCAGGACGTTAAGCAAGATTATCGCACGCGTCACCACCGGCACCGATCGCGTTGGAATGGAATCCCGGATGGGGAACATATCTCAGGAGACCGACACAAAGGTATTTATCTGCAACTCATGATCAGGCTCACGCCGCGCGCGGTCTGGCCTCGCGGAGCCGAGGGGATCGAATCATCATGATCTCCTCGAGGTGTTCGGCGGTAATCAATCCCACCAGACCTCCTGAGTCATCAACCACCGGCAAGGCCGGATAACCTGCCGCCTGCAAGCGCGAGAGGGCATCATCCAAACGATCCTCCGTCCGGACGGCGGGCACATCACGGTGCATCACCTGGTTCACGCGTGTCGCACCTCCTCGCTGGTGAAAAGCCGAAATGATTTCGTTGCGAGTCAGGATCCCTGCCACGCGATCGTCCTCATCCAGCACTACGAAAGTACGCTGGGTCGTACGCAACACCGCTTCCGCCGCTTCTTCGAGAGTCGCCGTCGCCGGCAAGGTCTTGGGCTCGATGAGCATCGCCTCGAAGACCGTCATGCCGCTGCTGATGTCCTTTAATTGGGCCATCGCAGCTTCCTGAGTGGCTCCCAGGTACACGAATAACGCGATGAACAAGAGCATCGGACTGTACAACAGACCGATCAGTCCGAACACGAATGCCAGTCCTTGGCCCACTGTAGCCGCGACGTGCGTGGCCCGCGCATAGTTCATCTTCATCGCCAGCAGCGCCCGCAGAACCCGGCCTCCGTCCATCGGAAAAGCCGGAATAAGGTTGAACAGCACTAAAAAAAGATTCACAGAAGCGAGCTTGGCCAGCAGTGCCACGCGCGGGGTGTTCAGATCCGCCAAATCGGAAAAGGTTGCCTCCGCTTTCAGCGCAAAAATTAATACTGCGGCAATAGCCACGTTGACCAGCGGGCCCGCAATCGCAATGAGCAACTCCTGTTTCGGCTCTTCGGGAATGCGTTCCAGCCTGGCCACGCCGCCGATCGGCAGCAAGGTAATGTCCGGTGTACGTATCCCAAATGACCGTGCGGTGAGCGCGTGGCCCAATTCATGCAAAAGCACACACAGAAACAGCAGCGCTACGAAGAGCGTCCCCTGGATGGCCACTTCTCTTCCACCTTGTTGGTAGTATGTGAAAGCGATCCAGGCCAAAAACATCAGAAACGTAACGTGAATCTTTAAATCAATCCCGGCGATACGAACAAGTCTAACCGACCATTTCATATGTTTCCTTGCTGTTGTCCTGATTGATTCTTCGCGCTCTGGCGTCTTTTCCCGTCCATGCAATGAGCCCCTGTGGAAACGAATCCTACCGACGAAGCGTAGCACCCGAGAGAAGGCGATTCGACTGGACCTTGGGCTAGTCCAGGACCAACGGCCGCTCGCAATCGATGCGTGTTCGAAGGTGACATCCCGGAAGGCCAATATGGTGCCGGCCATGTCGAAATAGGTACTTACAAGAATCTCAGCCCCCTGCCTCTGTCCGAAGCCCTTGCCCAAGGAAATGTCGAAATCGAATTGCATGGCCACCGACTCAAAGGCAAGCACGCCCCGATCTGCCTGGCCGGCGGTGGACGCCCAGAAAACTGGCCGCTCATCAAAAGCACAGACCGGTATGCACCCTCGTCGCGGCAAGGAATGGTAACAACCCAGCCACTGGATTCTTGAAAGTTACCGGCCCAGGAAAAGGGTCGCGATCCCCCGGGGAATCCCCTGGGCGCTGGATTGGCATTTTTCCGGGAGTGGTTCCAAGGGAAGGCCTTGTAGCGCCTCTGGTTTTCGGTCATTAAATTTTAGAAGTATGGTTTCGAAACGCAAAGGCCGGCGGAACCTGCTGGTTTCAATAGTTGACGATGACGAGTCTTTGAGAACCTCAATTCGCAGACTCGTCCAGTCCTTCGGGTTCAAGGCTCTGACTTTTGAGTCGGCCCGACAATTCCTCACCTCAAAGGACGCCCGTTCTAGCGGATGCCTCATCCTCGACGTTGACATGCCGGAGATAAACGGTTTCGAACTGGCCGAACAGTTGCTATCGGGGAGCCGAAAACTTCCCATTATTCTCCAGAGCGGTAGTACGACCGAGGCGGACTTCCAGCGGGCAAAGACGCTAGGCGTGGCGCTGCTGCAAAAGCCTGTGGATGCCGAAACTTTGCTGAGAACACTGAACAGACTTTGCCGTCCGATTAGCGAACAATAACAAACCCGCGGCCGCGCGGTTCTGAAAGGAAAACACCACCCGAGCGTAGCCCCACGTTCGGCAGCCACGCCCTGGCGAGCGGGGGTATTATCAGGCCAACTTGACTTCGATGTGTTTTGGTTTGGCTTTTTCGCTTTTGGGTATCCGAAGTTTCAACACGCCTTGCTTCATTTCGGCGCTGATCCTGGAAGTATCCACATCCGGTCCCAACTCGAAAACCCGGCGATAGTCGGCCTGTGGGGATTCGCAATAACACGCTCCGCTTTCGGGCAGGTCGGATTTTCGCCGTCCGATGATGGTCAACTCGTTTCCCTCGACAGTAAGTTCAAGCCCTTCCTTGTCCACGCCAGGCATGTCAACCTCGACCAGGTATTCATTGTCAGAGGCCGAAATGTTGGCCGCGGGCGTTACAAACCCACGTGGACGTCCGTTCTCCGCGCGGTTCACTCGATTTTGCGGTGCCGTTTGTATTTCAGCAGTAGCATTCATATACATTTTTCTGGGTTGACCCGGCCGTTGCCGGATTGATTTGGTAAAAAACGTCGATCCTCTTAGGCTTTGACTGGTATTTGCTTTGGCTTTGCCTCTTCGGATTTCGGAAGAGTGACAGTCAGGACACCGTCCTTGTATGCTGCTTCAATCTTGTTGGTTTGCACTTCGGTAGGCAGTGTGATGCTCCGCTGGAACCGGCCGAAGTACCTTTCGGAGCGATAGCTCTCGCCCTGCCGCTTTTCTTCCTCTTCTTTGCGTTCTCCGGAAATCGTCAACGTGTTGCCATCCAAAGCTACGTCGATGTCCTCCCGCTTCATCCCGGGCAGTTCGGTTTTAACGATGTATTTGTCGTTGTCCTCGTAGATGTCCACCGCTGGTGTCCAGTTCTGGAAAAAACTGGTGCTGGGAGCCAGCAAGCTGAAGGGATCTTCGAAGAGGCGATCGATCTCCCGGCGCAACCGGTTCAGTTCGAGACCTGGAGCGAAGCCGCTTTGTGGCGCGGCGAGCGCTCCTTGATCCTGCTTTTCTCGACGTAATAGTTTCATAATTTTCCTTTTTTTATGTTCATTTTTGCAAGACTCATCCGTGGCAGTGACTAAATCAGGCAGTTCGCGGCCATCGCTCGGATCCTTTGACTCCTGGTTGTATGGCTAAAACGAGCCGCTTCCGGCTCCCCACGGAGGCACCGCCTGCTAACCCAGTCTACTGAAGAAAATTAATCTCCGAGGCGCGCAAATTCGACTGGACCTTAGTCTAGGATTTCTCGTTCAAGGCTGTTGTAGGGAAGCCTCACGACGCGTGCGTCGCTGACTCGCTCGCCTCAAGCGCAATAGGGGTCAGCCCTTGCGCTTTCTTGAGCGCTCCAAAAACCTGCGATGCTCGCATTAAGACAATGGGGTCAACACCCCACTCGCGGGCAATGGCCGAACGCCTTAGTAATGAAGTCGCTGTTTGTTGAGTTTCCATGGGTCGATCAACGTGTTTCGCCCCCGTTCACGTGTCCGTGCGATCCTGCGGGCAGAAAGGCCGCGCTTATTCAAATGTTGGAAATTAACTAGGAACACGTGGTGGCCGCTCTGATGTTGATACAAAAGATTCCCTTTCCTTTGCGCGGATTTATCGATTGATCGGCCATCTTTCGAACACCAGCCAGACCCTCAGCAGCCTCGGGCTCAACCCATAAGGTTCGATATATGCAGAACCAGGACGAGGCGGAAGGCGATGTGCCTCGGCACATCGCAAATCTCACGGCGTTGTTGGAAGACGCCGAAGCGACCTTGCGCGCCATTCGCTCCGGAGAGGTTGATGCGCTAGTCGTCTCTGGGCCGGACGGCGATCAGGTCTATTCCCTCGACAGCCCCGAACATTCTTACCGGGTCATTGTGGAGGCCATGAGCGAAGGCGCCGTGACTCTAACCTGGGACGGCACAATGGTCTATTGCAACCGGAGCTTCGCGGCCTTGCTCAAAATACGTCCCGAAGAGGCGATTGGCACGTCGATGGATTCCCTGGTGCAACCAGCGGATTTGCCGAAATATAAAATTCTCATCTCTCGAGGCCAGGCCGGCAGCCGTAAAGGCGAAATTCGGCTTCAGACCAGAAATGGCTCAATAGTACCCGTCTCCTTTTCGGTCAGTCCCTTGCAGGCAAGCGCCTCATCCAACCTGTGCGCAATTATCACGGACCTCACCGAACAAAAATGCAATCAGGATTTAACGGTCTCCACCGAACTGGAACGAGGCAAACGGGCTGAGGCCGAAGCCGCCCGGCAGCGCATTGCCAACATTCTGGAAAGCATCACCGATTCTTTCTTCGCCTTGGATCGCGAGTGGCGCATCATCGACGTCAATCAGAAGGCGGCGGCCATTTATCATAAGACTCGTGCTGAGTTACTCGGCCGGATTTATTGGGAGGTGTTCCCCCAGAACAGGATGACCGAGTTCGATCAAGAGTATCACAAGGCGATGAGGGAACGAGTTCCCGTTCACTTCGAGGCTCGTTCCAGAGTCCTTGAGAACAAATGGTTCGAATTCCACCTTTATCCCACGGACGATGGCCTTGCGGTGTACTTCCGCGACATAACCTCACGCAAGCAGACCGAAGAGAAATTGCGGCGCAGCGAAATGTATCTGGCTGAGGGACAACGCCTCAGTCACACCGCAAGTTGGGCGTGGAACGCCTCAACCGGTGAGCTCCATTGGTCGAAAGAACATTTCTTGATCTTCGGGCTCGATCCCGAACATGCGAGCCCCTCGCACGAAATGTTTTTCCAAATGGTTCATCCGGAGGATGAACCGCACCTCCGACGGAGCTTTGAACAGTCGATCCTTCAAAAAAGGGATTTTCGCGGTGAGTTCAGGGTCATCTGCCCGAACGGAGCTCTTCGCTATGTTCAGACTCGGGCAAGCCCGGTTCTTAACGAGGCTGGTAACATCACCGAGTACATTGGGACCGCCATCGATATTACCGAGCGCAAAAGCGTCGAGCAGGCCTTGCGGGCTAGCGAGGCCCGCTTTCGCAGTTACTTCGAGTTGGGTTTGATCGGAATCGCCATGACTTCACCCACGAAGGGAATTTTGGAAGTCAACGATCACTTATGCCGGATTCTGGGATATTCACGGGCGGAATTGCTCAAAAAAACCTGGGCAGAAATGACACATCCAGACGACTTGGCAAGTGACGTCACTCAATTTGAAAGAGTATTGGCCGGGGAAATTGATGGGTATGAGCTGGACAAGCGCTGGATTTCCAAAAACGGCCGAGTGATTGACTCGATAATGGCGGCCAAATGCCTGCGGCGGCCTGACGGGGCCGTGGACTATTTTGTAGGGCTGGTGCTGGATACGACCGAAAGGAAGGTCGCCGAGGCACAACTGCAGAAAGCTCAGGCGGAGCTGGCGCAAGCGGCGCGCATGACGACATTGGGGGAGTTGACGGCATCCTTGGCGCACGAGATTAATCAACCCCTCGGAGCCATCGTCAACAATGGCAATGCCTGCTTGCGGCTGCTTAGAAAGAAAGCCTGGAGCGGTCTGCGTGAAGGGCTCGCCGACATGCTCAAAGACGCCAATCGAGCCAG
>DATGLT010000266.1:0-10387 GCA_035294005.1 Verrucomicrobiia bacterium | reverse complement strand
ATCTGGCCCGCGACCGGACGCGTGCATACGACCTACAACCAGGTAATGACCGCGACCGGCCGGTTGAATTCACAAAACCCGAACCTGCAAAATATTCCGATCCGCACCGAGCGCGGTCAGGAAATCCGAAAAGCGTTCGTGCCACGTTCAGAGGGTCACCTGCTGTTGTCGGCGGATTACTCGCAAATTGAATTGCGCATCATCGCGGCGCTCAGCAGGGAACAAGGATTACTCGAGGCATTCCGGACGCGGGCAGATGTCCACACTGCCACCGCCGCTAAAGTCTACGGAGTTTTTCCAGAAATGGTCACGGCCGAGATGAGGCGCAAAGCCAAAATGGTAAACTACGGAATCGCTTACGGGATATCGGCGTTTGGCCTGGCCCAGCGGCTGGGCATCCCGAGGAAAGAGGCCGCTGAAATCATCGACCAATATTTCAAACAATTCCCAGGGCTGCGCAAATACATGGATGACACCATCGCATTTGCCAGAAACAACGGTTACGTTGAAACTGTCACTGGACGCCGCAGGTACCTGCGTGACGTCCGCTCCTCCAACAACACGATCCGCAGCGCCGCCGAACGCAACGCTATCAATGCGCCCATCCAGGGCACCGCCGCCGATATGATCAAGCTCGCGATGATCCATATTCATTCAGCGCTGGAATCCGCAAACCTGAAGACCCGGATGCTGTTGCAGGTTCATGACGAGCTGGTCTTTGACCTGTTTAAACCGGAGGAAAAAGTCGTGCGCGAAATCGTCGAGGAAAAGATGAAAAATGCTATCAAGCTCGACGTGCCGATCGAAGTCGAGATTGGGGTTGGCGGCAATTGGCTGGAGGCGCACTGAACAAACGGCAGGCCCCTGACTAGGGTTAGGTTGGCTAAGGCTTTATTACTGCCCAGAGCTCCAGCGGCCGAAACCGGGCGGTATCCATGCCGATGCTGTGAAATTTCAGAGTATTCGTACCGGACTGCGCTATGTCTGAAGCCAGTTGGCGATCTGTTACCGTTAGCATGCGCGGCCCAGGCAACGCCATGAATGATTTCGCCTCCTCCGCGCTGAGGTGCTCGAGATAATTCGTGGATAGGCTGCGAAATTCCCAAACCAGGCTCGGTTCATCGAATCCGACGGTTGCGATCTGCAGGTTGGGTGTGAGGAAGGGGCGAGTTTGGCGAAGCAAATCCGCCGCGACAAAGTAGCGGCTGGCGAAAGGGAACGCCCCCAGTGTGAGGAGGAGGGCCAGTCCAGTCATCAGGGCAGCGCGGCGCACCAACCATTGTTCACTGGCTTGACGAAGCGTTACTCGCATTGCCAGCCATAAGCTCAACAAAGGAAAGGCGGGCAATGTGTAGTGCGGCAGTTTTGTGCGCACTAGAGTGAACACCGCGAATACAAGCGCAGATTGCAGAAGCAGGTAATACTCCAGGCTGTTTTCCTCCTTTGAACCCCACCATTGCCTCAGCATGCCAGGCACCTGAAATCCCCACGGAAAAAAACTGAAGAAAAACGTCAGCAAATAAAGCGGCAAAGTTGCAACAAAGCCGATCCAACCGGAGCCGCCGTGCCCCTCCATAATTCAGAGCGAGCGATAAACCACATGGCGGCCGATCCCGACGGCGAAAAACTCACCGCGCGTCGATATGAGGGCCGGGATTCCCCACAGGCCAACGATGGCCAGCATTACGAACACTCCCGTAATCATATAGACAGGCGAAACCCGGAATTGTCGTGGGCGCAGCCAGCAAGCCAGCAGCACTCCGGCCAGAGGGAGCCACGCCACAGGGCCTTTAGCGAGAAAACCCAGGCCGAGACTGCCAAAGAATGCCCACCACCAGATGGGCCCCCGAGCGGCGGCAGGCCTTGATAACTCCCAGCCGGTCCAGGATGCGGCGGTCACAAAAAAGATCATAGGCATGTCCGCCACCGCAAGCCGGCCATGAATGAGCACCTGCAGACACGAAACAAACATCACCCCGGCGTAAAGTCCTGGCACAGCCAGGTTCAGCCGCCGGCCCCACAGGAACAAAAGGCAGGACGTCCCAACTGCGAAGAACACCGAAGGGAGGCGAGCTGCAAAGCTGTTTTGACCCAGGAGTTTGTAACACGCTGCCTGGCACCAATAAATCAGGGGTGGCTTGTCGAATCGATATTGTCCATTGAAATGGGGAACGACAAAGTCCCGGCGCCGAAGCATTTCCCGTGAAGCCTCGGCGAACCTCGGTTCGTCGCGGTCCATCAGTGGCAGCAGCCAATTGCCGCTGAGTAAAATCGCGAAACCAAAGAGAACCACCGTCTTTAACGGCGCCCCTGAAATGCGCTCCCAAAGCGATGGCACGTGGGAATTTAATGAGAAATTAACAAGTCGGTCGATATTCTTATTCCGCTAAGTCCTATTTCGTGCTTCCAACATTTCATGGGCTGGATAAGCTTAAGTAGGATGCAGAAGGCCATCGAGCGTACCCTACCTGCGTGCAAACCGGACGGCTTGCGCGTGAGCGAGAATCGCCCTCTTGGAAAAGAGACTTGGCGGGTTCTGTTCTGGGTCGTGTTCTGCCTGGCGCTGCTCGGATTGGGATTTTTGGTCGACGGACCCGTAGGCCGCGCGTTGACGTTACAATCATCAGATTCCTGGTGGCAACTGGCTTTTTTCGCCAGCAAAGCAGGTGAAGGCTGGGTTGTCGCCGTGTTTGGAATTGCGGGCTCTCTTTCGTTATTCCTGCTTCGCAGATTCCACGCGAGCCGGGGGGTTTTTCTCGTTGCATTGACGGGACTTATGACGGGAGCGACCGCCACGATCATTCGCAGCCTCGTGGGCCGGACCCGGCCTGACTCACACGAACTGCAGGGCTTTTACGGGGTCTGGCATGATTCCCATTGGATTATCGGCAAATACGAGTTTGGCGCGTTTCCGTCAGGCCACGTTGCTACCGTCATTGGATTGGCAGCGGCCACGTGGCTAATCAACCGGAAGTTCGGAGCGCTGGCCGGCATGTATGCGTTGCTGGTGAGTTGGTCGCGAATCGCGCTGGGCTGCCACCATCTCTCGGATGAAATCGCAGCGGCTATCATCGGCGTGTGTGGCGCATATGTCGTGTTTTCACGGCTCGGACCGGTCATAAAGAATTTGGGGGAGAACCTGGAAAAATTCTGGCTGAAAAAGCCGCGTGCGTCGCTTTAGCGCAGCAACCTCGTAATCGAGGAACGGAGACGCGCGATCGATTTGACGCCTTTCATCGATTGCCCCCGCGCTGAGAGGTTGATAGGATTCCCAAACACAGATGGCCGCTCAAACCAGCCCAGCCCGTCCCGCTTCAACCTCAAACGGTTGCGAATCGATCCATATACTCGGCGTGCCGGTTGCCGCCACCACCTACGAGTTAGCGCTTGAAAGGGTCAAAGTCCTCGCGCGCCAGGACCGGCCTACGGCTGTTTGCCCTGCAAATACCCACATCCTGGCCGAAGCCCGCCATAACCCGGAATTCGCCAAAACACTGGGCCGGTTCGACCTCGTGCTCCCGGATGGAATGCCGATTGTCTGGGCTCTGAACCGCTCCGGTGCGAATCTGACGGATCGGGTTTACGGCCCTTACTTCATGCGCCACACCTTGCGAAATACGCCGCGGCCGTGGCGGCACTTCTTTTTCGGGGACACCGATGATTGTCTGGCGGACCTGAGCAAAACCGCAAGGGAACTGCAGCCGGATATCGACATCGTAGGAGCGATCAGTCCGCCGTTCAGAGAACTGACCGAAGCCGATCAGGACGGGTTCGCTGCCCAAATCAATCGGGCCAACCCGGATTTCGTATGGGTGGCCTTGCCAGGCGTTCGGATGGAACGTTGGATCGTCGAAAACCAAAAGCGGTTCAAACGAGGGGTTTTCCTTGCGGTCGGGGACGCCTTCACGCTTCTAACGGGACGAAGGGCGTTCGCGCCTCCGTGGATGCAACGAGCGGGATTGACCTGGGTGTATCGCTTGTCACGCGAGCCCGGCCGGCTTGGCCCCAGATACTTGCGCTACAACCTGCTTTACGTCTATTACTCGTTGCTCGAGCGGATGTCCCGCCGCTCCGCAGCTCCGGCTTGAGACGGCTTGCTTCCTGGCCAATTCCAATTGCAAGCCGGCTTACGCTCGAACGCCCCAGGGGTCAAAAACTTTTGCCGATTTCGGCATTTTTAGCTGCTTGTATTCCGGCCAGGGACAACAGATCAGCACCGCTTTGAGGCGTTTTTCTGTTCCAAGTTTGGCAGGGTTCGCCAGCCATTCGAATTCGAGGAGGCTCGGGCTGTTTTGAGGTGTCGCGGCGCAGTCATGAACCAGCACGCGGCAACCAGTGCCCTTCAGAACTTTTCCCACGTGCAGCCCGGCAGACTCCTCGACAATGTAGCTGCCCGGCCTGTAAGCCATGCCCAGAACGGCCACGGTGTCGCCGGGGTTGACGCAATTCAGGGCCTGCTGCGCCAGGCGTTGTTTTGTGAGTTCGTTGACTGAGTCGGCAGCGTCGGCCAAATCCGCGCTCAACCCGACCTGGCGTGCCGCATAGGAGACCAGCCGGTTGTCACGCGGAAAACAAGGTCCGCCGTAGCTCAGCCCCGCCTTTAAGTATTTCTTTCCGATTCTCGAATCGGACCCGATTGCGTCCAGGATGGCGTGAATATCCGTATCGGGATACTGCTCCGCGATCATCCTCAACTGGTTTGTGAAGCTGATCTTGGTTGTGATGTAGCTATTAACCGAGATCTTCGCCAGTTCGGCGCTGGTGATCGACATGCGCGCAATGGTCGGCCGATTCGTATTGTAACGCTTATAAAGTTCCTCGAGGAGATCCCCGTTCCTTTTGTCTGATTCTCCGATCAAAACCAGGTCAGGTTCCAAGAGCCCCCGAATTACATTCCCGAGCGCAATGAATTCCGGGTTGTAACAAAACCCAAAGCGTTTTCCGCAAACCCCGCCGATTTGCTGTTCGAGCATGGGGATAATCACTTTACGGCACGCGCCGGGAGTGGTCGTGGAGCTGACCACAAAGAGATGGTCTTTTTTGCGAGCCGCTTTGACTGCCTGGGCAATCGGTTGCAATGCGCGCATCAGGAATTCGTTGGAGAAACTGCCATCCGGGAGACTGGGGGATGGAACAATGACAAAAGAGGCATCGGTTCGAACCGCTTCTCTGGCATCGGTCGTAGCGCGCAACCGGCTCTTGGCTTCGGCGACGGTTTCGCTCAGCAACGGCTCCGAGACCGGGGCCTCACCTGCGTTCAATTTGCGAACCGCCTCCGGATTGTTGTCGACCCCCAAGACTTCCAAACCTCTTTGAGCAAAGGTTGCAGCCATGCAGGCTCCAAGCTTTCCAAGGCCAACTACCGATACTCGCTTCAGAGTCAACATAGGCGGCGCAGCATCCTCAATCGATTTTGGGATCGCAAGTTCAATTGGCTTTAGAAAACCCGGTTTATAGCTTCAGAACGGGCGAGAGCTACAGCTCACCGAATCGTTTGCGCACCAGGGCTTTTATCTGCGGGTCCATTGCTATGAGCGGCGGCCAGGGGCGTTTAAACCCTTCCCCGGGCAGTTTGCGCGTCGCATCAATTCCAAGCTTGGATCCGACGGCGACCTCTGAGGTGGCGTGGTCGAGCACGTCGGCTGGACCGCGCGTAAATATCGAGTCCCGCTGCGGATCGGTCGAGGAACATAAACGGAACAGGACCTCGCTGGTGTTGTGCACGTCCACGTCATCGTCCACCACGACAATGTATTTCGTAAACATCATCTGACCCATACCCCACAGTCCGTGCATGAGTTTGTATGCCTGCATCGGGTAGGTTTTTTTGATGCTCACAAAAACCAGATTGTGAAACACCCCTTCGGCCGGCAGCGCCAGGTCCACAATTTCCGGAAAATTCATTTTGAACACGGGCAGGAACAACTTTACCGACGCGCTGCCGATATAAAAATCTTCCATGGGCGGGATGCCGACGATGGTGGCCGGGTAAATGGCGTCTTTGCGATGTGTGATGGCTGTCAGATGAAAGACCGGGTAGGGTTCCGGCAACGTGTAAAAACCGGTGTGATCGCCAAAGGGCCCTTCCTCGCGCAACGGTTCGCGGGGATCAACGTATCCCTCCAACACAACGTCCGCGTTGGCGGGTACTTCCAGGTCATTGGTTTCGCATTTCACCAACTCCACGGATTTCTTGCGCAAATACCCGGCCAGCAGGAATTCATCCAGTCCGTCCGGCAGGGGAGCCGTCGCGCAAAAGGTGAACACCGGGTCGCCTCCCAGGAAGACCGACACCGGCATCCGCGTCCCGGTTTCGTAATAACGCCGGCCATGACGGGCGCCGACTTTTTGCAATTGCCAATGCATGCCGGTAGATCGTTCATCGTAAACTTGCATCCGGTACATGCCCACATTCCGCTCGCCGGTATCGGGGTCCTTCGTGACCACGCAAGGCAAGGTGATGAACCGGCCGCCATCGAGGGGCCAACATTGCTGGATCGGCAAGTTGAGCAAAGTGGGCACTGGTCCGCGCGGATTGGCGGCTCCCGCGACCTGGATCTGAGGCGCCGATGGCCAAGGGTCCAATCGTGACGGCGGAGCCTCGAACTTGTAAACGACGTCTTTGCACGGACCGGTTTTAACAAGTTTGGGTCTCGCGTGACGCAGGTCGAGGGCAGTGCCGAGGAGCTTGATGGCGTCCCGAAAACCTGTCGGAGGTTTGGCTTTCATTAACCCGCCAAGCTCGGCAGCCGCTTCCTCGACCGAGTCCGCACCCAGGGAGAGCGCCATGCGTTTCCAGGAGCCGAGCGTGTTGATGGCCAGCGGGACGGGAGAGCTTTGGCCATTGACCTGCGGCTGTTCAAAGACGAGGGCCTGGCCGCCTCCCGGTTTTTTCATTTCAAGATCAGCGATTTCGGTGATCTCAAGCTCTGTGGCTGCAGGTTGGCGTATGCGTTTGAGCTCACCCCGGCTCTCAAGGCAGGTTAGAAATTCACCGAACGAATCGAACGCCATGGCCGCAGGCTACCAGCGAACCGGTGGAATTCACGCCTTTTTGCCGCGAGCCATCTTCAGGCCGCAAACGGTGCGGGACTGGCATTTCGAACTTATGGTATACAAGCGTTATGGATAGCTGGGCTTTGATAACAGGCGCCTCTTCGGGGATCGGCAGGGAACTGGCCATCGTTTTCGCGGAGAATGGCTACAATCTTATCCTCGTGGCCAGGGACCAAGCGCGCCTTGCGGCATTAGCCGATGAACTTCGTTCGGTTCATAACATCCAGACCAGAGTTTTGCGCCAGGACCTCGCTGAGCCGGGCGCGGCATTCAACGTGTTTCGATCAGCGCAGGACATTCCCGTTGCGGTTCTGGTCAATAACGCCGGTTTTGGCGCGTATGGGCCTTTCGCCGAGAGCGACCTGGCCACCCAAAGCAGCATGATGCAGGTCAACATCATGGCGCTGGTCGAACTCACCCACCGCTTCCTCCAACCGATCCGCGCAAAAGGCGCCGGCCGCATACTCAATGTCGCCTCCACTGCCGCATTCCAAC
The DNA here is from genome assembly GCA_035294005.1 of Verrucomicrobiia bacterium. GTDB lineage: Bacteria > Verrucomicrobiota > Verrucomicrobiia > Limisphaerales > UBA8199 > JANXQE01. Next base: position 2,836 of record DATGLT010000266.1, on the reverse strand, counting down.
CAGGACCAGGCATCAACGTTTACTACGCCAGCAAGGCCTTTGTTTACTCATTCAGCTATGCTTTGGCGGACGAGTTGGCTGGAACCGGTATCACCGTAACTGCGCTCTGCCCCGGCTTGACCAGGACAGAATTTCAGAAACGAGCGCAATTATCGGAAAGTGGCGCCTGGCCGATGATGTCGGCCCGCGCTGTCGCCGAGGCCGGATATCGCGGGTTGATGGCGGGCAAGCGCGTCGTGATTCCGGGACTGCTCAACCGGATTGCTACTTTCTTTGCCAGGCGCACCCCGCCCCGAATCACCAGTTTAGTGGTTCGGAAAATCCACCAGAGACGGAGTTGAACGAAACGGAACGGAACGCTGCGGACTTGACCGGCCCGGTTTGAGATTTAGGCTAACGCAAATGCGACAGGTTACCCCACGCGGAGCTCAAGTTCTCTCGACCGGGCTTGCCCTTGCCGCTTTGCTGGCGACGGGTTGCTCGTCCGAGCACAAGGCAATGATGCGACAGGGTACGTTCACGCGAGTGGTCACTCCCCAACCACCGCCATTCCTCACCGGACCCGCAGCGTTGCTGTTGACCAATAGCCCCGGATTTAGTGCCCGGATCGAAGTCCAAGGCGAATCCTCGACCGGGTCCGAAAAAAGCCTTTCGGGCGCTCTTTTATGCAATGGCGGCAAGGTGGTGTTCGCGCCGGACAGCGATGCAAGCATCGATATGCGATATCAGCCGGGCGGGTACAGTTTTATTTGGGATGTCTCTCAAAGCCGCGGATACGTTTTAAGCGACGCTCTCCAGGCGTATGCGCCGGTGGTCGCCGATCTCCACGTCACCAATATCCAAAGCAGCATCGGCAAAAGCGATGCTCAACGAATCTCCGGACATCCTTGCGAATTGGCAACTGTTACCGCGCAAATGGCGGACGGGGCTTCCACGCAGTTCACCGTGTTCGAGGCTTTGGATCTGCGCCACCTTCCGTTACGGATCCAAACTCAGACCCCACCCGTTCCATTCACGCTGAATTTGTCCAAAGTCCGGATCGAGACGGTTCCCGCCAGTGTTTTCGCTCCGCCCGAAGGCTTTACCCAGTATCCGAACCCCCAAGCAATGGCCGATGAATTGGCCGCTCGTCAGCACAACCTCCGAAGAAAGACCGACATGCCCCTGGAGCCGCTCCCGGGAATGGACACTCGGCGCTATTGAGTAAGCGGTAGCCGCCCCGGTGTTTACCCGTCAGGTGTTGAATTGTGCAGCCTGATCCAGATCACTCCCGTTGCCGGTCTTGCGCGCCCCTGGTAATGTACCCGTCATGCGAGCGTGGCTCCTGGATCAACAGACTGGGATCGAACACCTGCGGCTGGCTGAGGTGCCGGACGCTGTCCTTAAACCCGGCGACGCCCTTCTGGAGGTGCGTTACGCCGCATTAAATCCTGCCGATCGTTATCTGGCCGAAAAGCAGTACCCGGCCAAGCCTCCCTTGCCTCATATTCTGGGGCGGGACGCCATCGGACGGGTTCTCCAGGTACAAGGGAACACGACAGGCGTAAAGGCCGGCGATCGACGCGCCATTCTCAGGGGCGATGTGGGTGTGGAACGGTGGGGCAGCTTCGCTCAAAAAGTTGCAGTGCCTGTCGATAACCTGGTGGAAGTGCCGGAAAGCTGGAGTGAAGAGGAAAGCGCAGGAGCGACCCTGGTTTACCTGACCGCATACCAGGCACTGACAACCTGGGGACCGTTACCGGAGGGCGCGGTGGTGCTCGTTACGGGCGCGACCGGAGGAGTGGGCGTGGCCTCCATCCAACTCGGCCACGCTATGGGCTACACCATGGTCGGCCTTTCCAGGAGCGCTGAAAAAGGAGCCAAACTGCAGCAACTCGGCGCCTCGGGGTTCTTGAATCCCGGAGACCCGCAATGGCGGCAGCAGGTTAAAACCCGGTTCGCACGAAGAGTGGATCTCGCGATCGATAATATTGGAGGAAAATTGTTGCCGGAGGTGCTGGATACGCTGGGCGAAGGCGGCCGGGTGAGCCTGGTGGGCAGGCTGGCCGGGCCCGTCCCGAATTTTAATACAGCAAGCATGTTTTTCCGGCGGCTGCGCATGGGCGGAGTCGCCGTGGGCAGCTACACAAACGAGGAGAGCCGGGCTGCGTGGAAGGAAGTTATTCGACTGCTGGCCCGGACGGGGGCCCGGCCCCTGGTGGATTCAGTGTTTGCTTTTGAAGAATTGCCCAAAGCCTTCGAGCGCCTCGCTGAAGGTCCCATGGGCAAAGTGCTGTTACGGGTTCAGTGACACCGGGGCGACCTGTTCGGTGCCGGCATTTTTTGCTTTCTGGAACGCGTCGATGCATTCATGCACTGAATTGAAAAACGCGTCGGGGCCGATCTCCGCGGCGAGACCGGTCCTTGCCAAAACATCCCGCAACGGAGGGTTCGCGTGAGCAATTTTGAGGGCAATTCCCTGGCGGCGCAGTTCCTGGTTCAACGAATGAAGAACGTCCACGGCGGTCACATCGATATCGGTGATCGCCTGGGCATCGATCAATACGCATTGGAGAGGACGACTGCTTTGGGCGATGAGTCTACGAATGCTTTCCAAAAAATGGGCGGCGTTGGGAAATAACAAAGGCGCGTAGAACCGGTAGGCGACCAGCCCGGGCACAGTCTGCGAACCCGGCGGCGCGCCGAGGTCATGAAATCCGCGCCCGGGAACCTCGCTCAAAACGGCATCGGCCGGATGGGAAATGCGGCTAATCAAACCAATTAACGACAAAGCAACGCCGAAGACGATTCCAGGCACGACCCCGGCAATCAGTACACTGAGCGTAGTCAGGGCAGC
>DATGLT010000265.1:0-9780 GCA_035294005.1 Verrucomicrobiia bacterium | reverse complement strand
CTTGATTGGGATCAATACCGCCATCCTGAGCCGCAGTGGCGGATTCCAAGGGGTGGGTTTTGCCGTGCCAATTAACATGGCGCGGTACGTCATGGACCGGCTCATTTCCTCGGGCAAGGTCGAGCGGGGGTTCTTAGGCATTAACATTCAGCCATTGACGCCTGAGTTGGCCAAGGAGTTCAACTTGCCTGACGAGAGCAGCGGAGTATTGGTGGGCGGTGTTGGCAATAACAGCGCGGCGGCGAAGGCAGGGGTTCGAGAGGGTGATGTAATTGTGGAATTCAATGGCAAAAAGGTAAGCGACCCCCGAGGCTTGCAGTTGGTCGTTGCCCAGGCACCGCCGGGATCGAAAGCCACTTTAAAGATCCTGCGGGGCAGCGACGGGGGTAAGCCGACTGAAAAACTGCTCACCACAACCTTGGGCGAATTGCCTCAGCAGGTCGCCGCTGGCCGACAGAGGGATTCTGAAGACGGAGCCCAGGCGGGCAGCGACGCCTTGGATGGGGTTGAAGTCGCCGACTTGGATGCGGCGGCCCGGCGCCAACTGGCGGTGCCCCGGTCGATCCAGGGCGCCCTGGTTGTGAATGTGGATCCCGACTCAGATGCGGCGCAAGCAGGTGTGGCGCAGGGCGACGTCATTTGCGAGATCAATCATCAGCGTGTGCGCAACGCCGAGGATGCTGTTGCGTTCAGCGACAAGGTCAAAGGCGACCGTGTGCTGGTGAAGATCTGGAGTCGAGGCGGAGCGGGCCCAGGAGGGACGCATTACGTCGTGGTCCCGATCACCCGCCACAAGTGAGCAGAGTAATAGCAAAATCGCAGAAGAGGGTTAACTTTAGTTGCGGCGCGTAAATCGCGTCCAAACTCAAATATGGAGCCACGAAGTCCTCCACCGAAGGGTGAGAACAAACCCAAACCTCCCAAATGGAGCTCGCCCATTTGGTATCTGCCCGTCATGTTGCTCTTGCTTTGGTTCTGGCAAAGCACGATTTCCCAGTTTTCCTACAAGACAATTCCCTACAGCGATTTCAAAGCCCACCTGGCTCGTCACGAGGTGATCAGGTGCGTGGTTCGCGACGACGACATCCAAGGCGAAATTCTCCCCGTTTCGACGCCCACGACTGGGTCCACGACCAACTCTTCGGCGCCAGCTGCTTCGGCCAAGCCGGCGTCGGAAAACAAACCGCTTCTGTTCAGAACCGTTCGAGTCGAAGACCCAAAGCTGGTCGACGAGCTCCAGGCCGGGGGAGTTCAATTTCGAGGCGAACGACCCAACATAATGTCGCAGTTCCTGCTCTCGTGGATTGTTCCGATCGGGATCATGGTCTTGATTTGGACCTTTGTTGGCCGGCGCATCGGCAGCGCCGGAGAATCCATTCTGAGTTTTGGAAAAAGCAAAGCCCGGCTGGTGGCCGAGAAGGAAACCGGCATCACCTTCGCCGACGTGGCCGGGTGCGAAGAAGCCAAGTATGAACTCCAGGAAGTGGTGGACTTTCTCAAGCACCCGCAACGGTATAAATCCATCGGTGCGAACATCCCAAAAGGCGTGTTGCTGATCGGACCTCCCGGGACGGGCAAGACCCTGCTGGCGAAGGCGGTTGCCGGCGAGGCGCACGTCCCATTTTATTCACTCAGCGGAAGCGATTTTGTTGAAATGTTTGTGGGCGTGGGCGCCGCACGAGTCCGGGACCTGTTTCAACAGGCCAAAGCGAAAGCCCCGTGCATTGTTTTCATTGATGAACTCGACGCGATCGGCCGGCAGCGCGGAGTGCACGTCGGCGCCGTCAATGACGAGCGCGAGCAAACCCTCAACCAACTGTTGGTCGAAATGGATGGGTTCGCCGTCAATGTGGGGGTCATCGTCCTGGCGGCAACAAACCGGCCGGACGTGTTGGACCGCGCCTTGTTGCGGCCCGGACGGTTTGATCGGCAGGTGGTGGTGGATGCGCCCGACATCGACGGCCGCGAAGCCATCCTGCGAGTGCATGTTCGAGGAAAACCACTCGCCAAAGACATCGATTTGAGGCGGATCGCCCAGGCTACCCCGGGATTTTCCGGCGCCGACCTTGCCAACGCCGTCAACGAGGCCGCTCTACTGGCTGCACGCCGGCACGCCGTCGAGATTTCCCAGAGGGACCTTGAGGATGCCGTGGAAAAGGTTGTAGCAGGGCCGGAGCGCAAAAGCCGCCGCTTGCGGGATGAGGAAAAGAGGCGTGTTGCCTATCACGAGACCGGGCACGCGCTGGTGGCGGCATTCAGCCCGGGAGCCGATCCGGTCCATAAAATCAGCGTCATTCCCCGCGGACGCGCCGCGCTGGGCTACACTCTGCAGTTGCCCGTCGACGATCGGTTCCTGATGACACGATCCCAGTTGCTGGATCGAATCCGCGGAATGCTGGGCGGGCGGGCGGCCGAGGAGGTCATTTTCACCGAGGTGACGACCGGGGCGGAGAATGATCTGGAACATGCCACCGCGCTGGCCCGTCAAATGGTCTGCATCTTCGGGATGAGCGATGCGGTCGGCCTCGCGCGCTGCGCCCAGCGGCAGAACGGCTACCTGCCGGGAATCGACGGGAACTTCCAACGCGATTGCAGCGAGCGTACCGCGCAGGAAATCGACGCCGAAGTGAAACGCATTCTCGATGAGGCTTACGGGCAGGCCAAAGCCATTTTGCAGGAACACCGCGAGCAACTCGACCTGGTGACGAAACGACTCCTCGAGACCGAAACGTTGGATTCGGCCGCCTTCAATGAGTTGCTGGGCCGGGGCCCCAAGGTAGAGGCCGACCGCCCTGCGCCCGCGGTCGAGCTCGATTCCGAACATGCCATTGGCAACGGCCACCATTCGCGGACAGGCTAGGCCGGCTTAAGGTGACTGCGGTCTCGTTATGACTGCGCCTGACCCGCAAATCGCCGGCTTCGATCCTGCACTCGACTCACTTTGACAAAATGCCGCGCACGGGCATGATTGGGGTGGAGCGCGCCTGAGCTTCGCTCCGGCAGATTATGCCCGTTCAATATAAAGATTATTACCAGATTTTGGGAGTGCCGCGGACCGCGACAGAGACTGAAATCAAGAAGGCCTTTCGCAAGCTGGCAAGGGAATTCCACCCGGACGTCGCGAAGAACAAGAAGCAGGCCGAGGAAAAGTTCAAGGATATCAACGAGGCGTACGAAGTTCTTGGAGATGCAGGAAAGCGCAAGAAATACGACGAACTCGGTCCGAATTGGAGATCCGGATCTGAGTTTCGCCCGCCGCCCGGGTGGGAATCTCATCCCGGGGCCAGGGCAGGGCATGGCCGCGGAGCTGGGGGCGAGGATTTTGAATTCCAGTTCGGCGGCACAGGATTCAGCGACTTCTTTGAACAATTGTTTGGCTCACGGGGCGGCCGCGGAGGTTTCGGCCGCGGGGGCGGATTTGGCGAACAGGATTTTGCCGAGCGCGGACGCGACATTGAAGGGGATATCATGGTCACCCTGGAAGAGGCGATGCGCGGCTCGGTCCGTGCCGTCTCGGTCAGGCAGAATGTCGTATGCGAAGATTGCGGTGGAACGGGAAGAAAAGGGCGCCAGGCTTGCCCGACGTGCGGTGGAACCGGGCAGGTGACCCGGACACAGACTTACCAGGTAAAAATTCCCGCCGGGGTTGGGGATGGTCAGCGGTTGCGTGTCGCGGGCCGGGGAGAAGCGGGGCAGGGCGGCGGTGCGGCCGGTGATTTGTTTCTGCGGGTTCGCCTGGCCAGGCATCCCGATTTTGAGGTCGATGGAACCAATTTGATTTTCGAGGCGGAACTGGCGCCGTGGGAAGCCGTCCTCGGCACGAACATTTCCGTACCCACCTTGAACGGCAGGGTCAATATCAAGGTTCCACCCGGAACGCACGCCGGCCAGAAGTTGCGTGTGCGCGGCCGGGGCCTTCCGGACCGAAACGGAACCAATGGCGATTTGCTCGTCGTGACCCAAATCGAAGTCCCGTCCAAAGTCACGGAAGCCGAACGAAAGCTCTGGGAAGAGCTGGCTCGCGAATCGAGATTCAATCCCCGCGAGTAAGCGGGCCTTTCCGCCGGACTGTCGTGCGAAGTTCAATCCGAGTGCCTGGTTTGAGGCCGAAGGCCTGCGCGGCGCTTGCTCCATTAATCGCCAGTTCCAAAAATCCCGTCGAACCGACAACAGCAACAGGGCGGTTTTCGGGCACCGACTGGTAGGCCGGACCTATGCGGCAAACCGGTTTGTTGTTCAGAAACACCTTCGCGGCCGCCCCAACCCGGGCCAATGCAGCCGCGGGAATATTGGTGATCGCGTTGCCAAAGCGGTCTACGTACTGAACTTCGCCCGATATTGCGCCATGCCGCATTTTTGGCGCGGCGGATTTCAGCCGCACATAGTCATCAAGGAGTGGACCCACTTTTCCGATCTCTGCCCCTTGACTGAGGTGGGCCGCAACCGGGGCAAAAACATCGCGTCCGTGGAATGTCGCGCTGACGCGATTCAGAAAATATCGCTCGTTCTTGAGTTGGTGAATCGCAATGACCTTTTCCGTGGTCAGAACTCTCGAAAACAAGCCGTTGTCCGGCCCGACGAAAAAGTAATTGGAAGTTTGGACGGCAATTGCGCGGCGCGAAGTGCCCACGCCCGGATCGACCACCGCGACATGGATTGTGTGCCGGGGAAAGAACGCGTAAGCGGCGGCCAACGCGTAAGCGCCCGCTTGTACGTCGCCCGGCGCAATTTCATGGGTCAGGTCGACAATCCTTGCATTGGGGGCAAGGCTCAGGATGACGCCTTTCATCGTGCCGACAAACCAATCGCGGGTGCCGAAATCGGTTGTCAGCGTGATGCAACGCACACCGCAAGTGTACGGGCTCGGGCTCTCAGCACCAAACATTTATGCCATGCCTCGCGGCTGGCAGGCGCGCTTCAGCGTGGCGAAACGTTCCAGGAGTGATCCGCGGTCCGCCTTGTTGTAGCGCTCCGGCAAATACCGGCGATCGGAGCAGGCCAACACCGCAGCCAATTCCTGAAGGTCCAGGAGTTGGGGGTCCAGCGGGTCAATAAACGAGGTGACAGCCTCCTCCAGATCGCTGCGTTGTACGTCGTTATCCCGTTTTTCCAGAACGGCGCGCTCTTTGGCCCGCACCAGGACCGATTCGACGTCGCTACCGGTCAGGGGCGCGGCACCCAGCGCGGCGCCAATGTAATCGAGCGTGTCCGTTGTCAGGGAAATATTCTTTGCCCGGGCGACCGTTTGAAATAATTCAAGGACTTCGGAAGCGTCCTGGGCGGGAAACAGCGGCATGCACAACCCGAAACGGCCCTGGCGCTTCATGTCGATGGACAGCAGGTCCGGCCGCGAGGTCATTGCGACCCAAAGTTCGCGGCCGCGTAATGTGGCGTCTCCTATGTGTGCGGCGAATGCGGCAAATACCCGGCCCGAAACGCCGCTGTCCCCATCGGCTTGCCTTGTTCCAAAAACGGCGTCGGCCTCGTCGACGACCACAATCACGGGCCCGAGCGCTCGAATCGTGAGTAAAATCCTCGCTTGCTGTCGTTCCGTGTCGCCCACCCATTTGGACCGAAACTCGGCCATCTCCATCACCGGCAGGTTGCATTCGCTGGCAAAACAATCGATGAGAAAGGATTTGCCGACGCCCACTCGGCCGGGGACAAGCACGCCTCTTTCAAGTACGTCGTTTTTGCCGTTCCGAATTAGCCAGGCGAGTTGGCGCAGACGTTCCTTGGCTGCTTTGTGAGTTGCCACCCGATCCAGCGAGACTCCCGGCCGAGGGTCTTTGAACCGCACCAGTCCTTGGCAGTATTCCTCGATCAGTCGTTTTTTGCTGGCGGTGACCAGTTCCTGGGTGATTCGGTTGTCGTTGCGAATGGCCTCGGCAAGCAGATGCCGAATTCGCAGCAGGTTCAATCCGGCGGTGCGCGCGGATAATTCCTGGCAGGTTAAATCGCTCAACTCTGGCCACGCCCTATGGCCGGCCATGGCCTCAACCCAGCCGGAAGCCAGGAATTCTGCTCGGTCCTGTGCGTCAGGCAAATCGATGCGCACCTGCGCCACGTACGGGTTCTGCAGCAAGCGGCTGTTGAGTTCGGCCGCGGATTCGCTCACCAGGAGGATACCGATATCCAGCCTCGCCATCTCCGGCGCCGCCGCCCATTTCAGGAACGTAACCAGGTTCATCCGCTCCTCGACGCTGGCGTTGGCCTCCTCGGCCGCGGGAACCAGCTTTTCAGGAAAGTCCACGATCAGCGTTACGCCCTTCCACGTTTCCTGGTTCTCGGCAACCCTAAGAAAGAATCGCCGCAGGACGGCAGCCAATCTGATAAAATCGCGCGGCAAACCCGCCTTGTGGAAGTCCGTGTTTTCCGCCTGGTCGTACACTTCCAGCCATTCGAAAAAGCGCTTTTGCATCTGGGCCGAACCGAAAGTCAGCCCATCGCTGATATCATAGAACAATAAGCTGGAGCGTTCGGGAAACAGCCGCCTGGCGAGGAAAGTCTTCAGAGGAACGTAATTAACGCCCGTGTCTTCCTGGACAGGGAAGAGATCAAAGATATTCCCGTGCAGGACGAATAAGGAGTAACTGCCGCTGTTCCAGCGTCGTGCCAGTTCCACAGCCCAGCCACGCAGCGGTTTGCGACTGGCCGTCCCTGCCGCGGCCGCCGACTTGGAAACAGGTTCACCAGTCTCGTTCATTTGTGTCGATCTCCGTTGTGAGGTCAGCCGGCCTGAGGTTGCCGGGGCGCCTGTTGCCGAATCTGCTGCCCCGGGATTACCGGCGGCGGTGGATTTTGCCATGACGCCTGGTATCCCACTCTCTGGTCCGTTGGCGGCATATCCCCGACCAGGTCCTTGAATTCGTCCATCTCCGAGAGCCATTTGTTCGTCTGATCGAGATGCTCGACGGTCGCGTCAATTCGTGCCGTAAGGCTCTCGGCGTTTTTGGTCGCAACGGCGTCGGCCCGCAGCAGCTTTATTTGTTGATCAAGCCGCTCCTGTTCGGAAACCACCAGCGCGCGGTTGGATTCGGCCTGTTCGAGGCGCTGGACGCGCTTGCGCAGAACGTCCAGGCGTTCCAGGCGCGAACCCAGGTACTTCTGTTTGACTTCGAGATTCGGGTCGGCGCCTTTGGCCTTGAGAGACTCGAGTTCGGCATTGAGTCGTTTAACCTCGGCTTCTGCCGTCGCGAGAGTGGCTGGGAGATTTTCCTGCCGCTCGGATTCCAGGAATTGTTCGAGCGACTGCTCAATTCCCAGCAACCGGAGGTAGGTCCACATGAGCTCGTCCAGTTTGCGCAGGCGCGGGTCCGCCAAGGCGCCCGCGGTGACCGGTGTGTCGGCCCCTGCCACTTCGATGTCGCGGCAAACTTGCGCAAGGCGGCTGTAATGTTCCCGGCGTTCCTGGGATAGGGAACGCAACAGAGCGTCCCGCCGCCGCACGAACTCGGCGACCTTCTCCGCGTCACCCGCGCGTTTTGCTGTTTCGCGCCGAGCATCGACCCAGCGACGGAAGAACGCCAGGTCGGGCATGTAAATCCATCCGAGGACGTACGCGGTCAAACCCGCAATAAGCCCAAGAAATTGCGCGCTGAGGAATCCCAGGCCCAGGGTCAGCAAGGCCAGCACCGCGTGATGCGGGCTTTTGAAGAACTCAGCATGATAGTTGGCGGATTGAGTATCCATGCCTGGTTGGCGGGAACCTAGCTCGTGTTATGCATAACCGGATATTACAAATTGCAGGCGACTTTAGACCTTCACCTGGACCGGCGCGGATTCCTGTTCCAGGCGCCTCAACAATGCCTGCGAAAAATCGATAAACCACGGCTTGCGCCGGCTCTCTTCCGGCGGCTCTTGCGGCCGGGGAACTTTCAGGATTTCAATAAGCCTGCCGGGGTGGGAGGCCATCAGGAACACGCGATCTCCCAAATACACCGCTTCTTCCACCGAGTGAGTAACCAGGAACACGGTGGCTTGTTGCTCTGCCCAGAGGCCGATCAGCAGTTCCTGCATGCGCAGGCGAATCCCCGGATCCAACGCCCCGAATGGTTCGTCCATTAACAGGATCCGCGGCTGCAAAATCAGGGTCGCGGCCAACGACACTCTCTGTTGCATGCCTCCTGAGAGTTCGGACGGGTATTTGTCTTCAGCGCCCTCGAGGCCGACCTTTTTCACCCAGGCTCGGGCCCGCTCCAGCCGTTCAGATTTTGAGGTGCCCCGCAATTTCAACCCGAACGCCACATTCTCGACGACGGTCAGGTGGGGCAGCAAAGAATACTTCTGGTCAACGAGCCCTCGGTCCGGACCGGGTTCTGCCACGGGCCGATCAAACACGCGGACCTCTCCGCGGGTTGGCGGGAAATGCGGCTTAAGTCCCGCGATGATGCGCAGGAGTGTCGATTTGCCACAGCCGGACGGCCCGACAATGGTAATCAGTTCGCCGATATTGGGCGCATCTTCGACCACGAACGAGACGTCCTCGATGGCGACACGGGCGGCATGCGCCGGGCCGAAACACTTGGTCACCTTATTGAACACCACAACGTCAGGGACGCGTGTGTTGAGCTTGTCCTGCGGCGACTCCTTTGCGGGCGGTTCAGCCCCCGTAGTCGGTTCGCATGGAGCCGATGTTAAACTGTCTTTCGCCTCGGGCATGAGTGTCAGTCCTTGGGCCGATACGGGAAGAGCAATTCTCCCCCAATTCGCCAAAGCTGGTCGCAAGCGATAGCGATCAGCACGATTACAATGATGACGGCATAAATAGCCTCTGTATGGCTGCGGCGTTCCGACACGCCAATCAGGCCACCGAGCCCGTATTCCGGCAACACGACAATTTCGGCCATGATGATCCAGCCCCAACCAACCCCATAAACGCCGCGCAGGTGGTCCCAGATATTGGCTTGAGCAACCGGAAACAGGACGTGGCGCACCAACTGCCACTGCGAAGCCCCTTTCGTGACGGCCACATCCAGGAATGCCGCCGGAACGTCGGCAATATCTTTAATCACCAGTGGCAGCAGCGCCACAAAACAGCCAATAAACAGAAACCCGATTTTCTGGGCTTCACCGGTTCCGAACCACGTCATGCTCAGCGGAATGAACACGACGATTGGTACGTACGCTCCGGCCAGGGATAATGGACGGAAAAAGGCGGCCACCGGGGCAAATGTCGCCATATAGATGCCCAGGGGCAGAGCCACCAGCGCCGCCAATCCGAACCCGGCGCTCACGCGCAGCCATGAATAGAGGGCGCTCCGGACCAGTCCCTGCTCGGTGTGCAGCGGCACGAAAGATTTTACCACTTCCCAGGGGCTTGGCAGGATCAACGACTGAACCAGGCGTTGAGCTGGGTCGCCCCGAGTCAGGGCCCACCAGGCGACCAAAAGAACGCCGATGAATGAGGCTGTCAGTGCCAGCGCGCGGGTTTGGTGCAACGGCGACCTGACTCGCAAGCCCGTCCATCGTACCACCAGGGTCAGCACCGTGACAAATGCCAGTGCAAAGAGCAAAAACCCGGCGCCCGGCGTGTTGAACATCGCGAGCATGGCCTTGGTTCAAGCGCCGGTTTCCAGCGGGAAAACCTTAACCTCGACCCGGCGGTTCTTCTTGTTGTGCTCCGCATTGCTCGGGTCGGTGCAGCCGGGCAGGGGATTGTCCCACCCGTTGCCGACCACCTTGAACTTGTTCGGATCAAACTTGTACTTCTCCATAATGGCCCGGCGCACGGCGTCAGCGCGGTCATAGGAAAGCTGGCGAACCAGGTCGGGTGGGACG
>DATGLT010000264.1:0-13581 GCA_035294005.1 Verrucomicrobiia bacterium | reverse complement strand
CTCGCTGATGTAATCGGTCTGGAGCCCAAAAGAGTCGTCCTGGGAAACCCGCTCCCGGCGAAGGTTATCCAGCGCGTTTACCTTGGCGTCGAAGAGGATCTGGCAAAGCATCTTGATCTCGCCTAATTGCACGGCCAGGCGGTCAACGCTTCCAGGGGCGAACGAAATTTTGTTCTTTTGAGATGTGAACGAGAAATTGTAATTGTCCGGAGGGAGGGAGACGCTGGAGTTGGTGGCCTGGATGCGAAGCTGCTCGATGGTCTGGCTCAGTGCAGCGGAGAAATCGCGGTCAGTGATTTTGGGAAGGTCAGGAATGCGCTGAACGGGTTCAAAGTACTGGTGCGTTTTCTTGAGGACCGCCAGCACTTGCTCGCGCTGTTCCTTGGCAATTTTGATATTGTCGACGCCACCCGACCCGGGATGGGGTTTTTGTCCATTGAGCCGCTTGAGTTCGTCGTAGTCGGCGTTGAGGTTGCCGAGCACCTGGTTGTTTAAGCTCCATTTGGAATAGAGGAAGAACCCCGCCAGGCCCATGAGCACCAGGGCCACAACGCTCCCGATCACGAAGAAAAGATTACGCTTAATCCAGGACATACTACAGTTTGAACGGGCGCTTCAGGCCGACGGTGATGCCAAAAGTAAATGTGCCGGGCGGTTCTTCAGCGCCCAGGCCCTTGCCATCCGGGTCGGTCCAGTCGGGATCAAACAGCGGGCTGGACTTAATCTCGTTGAGCATGGAATAAACGATTTCCTTGTTGGCCTCGGGCGAGATGCTGCTCAAGCTGACGGCGCGGAAGGTAATGGTGATGCTGGCGACCTCGTTGGGACCGCCTTTCTTCTTCCTGGCGGGCGTGCCGGTCGCGTCGATGGTCGGGGTTTCGGAAGCGGTTTCCGCAACCGGTGCCGAAGCGCCGCGCATCGCCAAACCGTACCGTTTTCTGAACGCGGCATCTGCGGCAGCCCGGGCCTCCGTCATGGACTGCGCGGGATTGCCCGACTCGGAAGGCTGGCCGGAGGAATCAAGTTCGACGCGGGGTGCAGCGGTCACGAATTGATCGATCCAAATCCCGGTATCGGTCCGGAGCTTGGTTTTCATCCCATTCTCGACTTTGATCATGATGCCGCGCAACTCGGTCATCACGTCGCCCCAGTAATAGCGCTCGCCCATCCAGCTGACCATCTGGTCGAGATCTTTCTGAGCTTTGGCGAGGTTTGCCCGGGCGGCGTCAAACTGCTGGGATTTGGCCTTGAGCGGCTCGACTTCAGAATGAAGGGTCTGCAGGGCGTCGGTCTTGGCGCTGGCCAGCTTGTCGAAGAGCAAGCCAATGGCGGCCACAACCGCAACGAGACTGAACACCGTGGCGATCAGGTACGGCTTTTTCTGGTTGAAGCTTTGCCACTTGAGTGTGCTGTCCGGCATCAGGTTCAACTCGACCGGGCACTGGGCCAGGTTGCGCAAGCCCAAGCCCACGACTTCTCCCATCGAGTGCGCCACGCGCGCCAAATCCTCGAGGTTAATCGAGGGATCAATCTGAACATTGCGCAGCGGGTTGAAGTACTCGACCGGCACATTGAGTTTCTCGGCGAAGAACTGCGCGGTATAAGGCATGATCGAGGCGCCCCCGGACAGGAACAGCCTGGCAGGAGCCGAGCCGCCCTGTTGCCCGCGGTAGAACTGCATGGTCTGGTTGACCTGGATGTGCAACCGCGTCATGAATTGGCGCGCAATCTTCGAGATCGCCGCCTGGTCCTGGTTCTCCGGTTCTTCGTACGCCCCGCCCAGGCTCACAAACCCTTCGCTGATCTTAACCTTCTCAGCCGCGTCGAATTTCTTTTTGGATTCGTTGGCAAAATCCTGGGTGATTGAATTAGCGCCCAGCGTGATGCTGCGCGAAAAAACCTTTCCTTTTTCGAAAAACAACAGGTTGCTCGTTTTGGCGCCGATATCCAGCAGCATCGTGCAATCTTCGAGATCCCCGTAGTTATAGCGGAAGGCATTGCACAAGGCGGCCGGCGAAACATCGGCCAGCTGCAAACTCAAACCCGCGGCTTCGGTCACCCGGAACAGACCTTCAACAATATCGGCCTTGATCGCCACCAACAGGACTTCCAATTCACCACCGGCCGTCGATCCAAGGATTTGGTAATCCCACACCACTTCCTCCAGTGGGAAAGGGACGTTTTGCTGAGCTTCGTACTGGATGATTTGGGTGACTTTACCGGCGTCGACAGGAGGGAGTTTGACGAACTTGGAAAAAACGTGGAAACCCGGAGCGCAAACATTGACGGTCTTGGATTTAATCCCCTTCTCGGAGACCAGTTCCTGGAGGGCCTTTTGAATGACGGCCTCGCGCGCGCTTTCCTGGGCGCCTTCAGCCCCCAGGGGCCGGAAGCCATATTGTTTTAATCGCAGGCCGCCTGCTTCGTTGATTTCGAACTCGGCCAGTTTGAGGGTGCCCGCCCCAAAATCCACCGCCAGAAATGATTTTGATTTCAGCATTTAATGTCGTGGCTTTACGGCTGACAAGGTTTCGGCCGCCCGCGCACTGTCCAGCTGGTTTAGCAGCCCGTGACGGTTATCGGAAATCCTTCTACGGGTCAAATAGAAAAGAAAAAAATCAAGGACAGTACCCGCAGAAACACTGATGCTTGCGCCGGAGGGCGTCTTGCAAACCGCGGACCTGGACGCGCGCCCTGAAACCGAAACTTTTTGTCCGCCATGGTTGATACGATGAACCTCGCTGCGCATATGTCCGATCCAACCTGATCTTATAGGATTTCCACCCCTGCGGGATCGAGAGAAATCTTGCTCAAAGGCAAGGAAATTTCCCTGGCGCGGGCGACGATCCCGTGTGACGTATCGAATAGCCACGCGTTGGGCCCTTCGGCCGTTCATCGCTATAAAATCACAGCGCAGGCGCTTGACTCTGAACCTCTGGTCTGGTTGCCGCCGCATACTTCTTTACAACAGGTTGGTTCGTCCGCAGCTGAACTTCGGTGGTTAGGTCTGCCATCACTTTACCACCGCGGGGCGGCCGAGTCAGTCAGGAAACGGTGGAAACGCGTGTAAGGGTTCTGACTACAAAAATCTCGCGTAGGCGCGGGAGTCACAACCCAACCAGGGTGACACGACTCGCACCTCTCGACAGGAATTGCAGTCCTCGACAGCGCGAACCAATCCGAGTCAAAACCGAACCGGACCTCACATTGCACCGGTCCCTGGGGCGGAGCGGCCGCGGCCCAGGGGGCCCAAGAGCTGCGAGGCACCGGCCGACATGCAGTCCAGTTCCGTTCCGGTCATGAAAAAGAGAAACCCTTGATCGCGGTAGCGTTCAATCTCGGCGACGGTTCGCGCGGGCCGCCCCAGAACTTTGCCGTGGCGTTTGGCGGCGGCAGCGATTGTCTGCACAGCCGCTTCCAGTTTCGGTTCGTCCTGCCGCCCGCGCAGGCCCAGGGAAAAGGACAGGTCGCTGGTTCCAATAAAGAGGACATCTACTCCCGGAGTGGCGGCGATTTCATCGATGCGGGAGACAGCCGAGGTGTCTTCCACGACGGCCACAACCATGACGTTTTCATCGGCAAAGTCATAATACCCGGCTGGGGACGCCCAGCGCGCCGCCGCCAGATCAGCTCCTGAGCCGCGCAGTCCGGCCGGCGGATAACGACAAGCGGCGACCGCTTGCCGAGCCAATTCCGGAGTGCGCGTGAATGGAAAAATCACTCCGAGGACTCCCGCATCGAGCAGGCGTTTGGCTGTCCAGAGCTCGTTTACCGGAGGCCGCGCGAGGGGTATCGCCGGCAGACCTCTCGTGGCCAAAACAATGTTTCGCACGGTCTCGAGTGAAATCGGCGCATGCTCCATCTCAATCCACAGGAAGTCGAATCCGAGGCTGGCTCCATGCGCAGCGACCTCGACATTGTTGACGCTGATGACCAGGCCGATCACCGGTTCCTTGCGCGCCAGCTTTGCTTTTAGTGGATTTTCCCATTTGCCTGGATGGGCGCTTGATTGGGTTGAGGGCATAGTTGTCGGGGTCTCGCGTTCCGCGCTCAACGAGTAGCTGATTGCGGGTCTTTAAGCAACCAGACTTCGGAGACCTGGCACCCACGTCCGTTGCCGCCCAATCCAGGCTCCCCAAACCAGCTCAAGGTGAGGGTTCCGCCGCGGGTCGCCTCGATTGGAACATCGAATTCGAGCGGCGTGAACGGCACCGGCTTGGACAACAATGGGTGGATCTCGAGGTTTTCTTGCGCCACCAGCCGGATTTTGCGTTTCGGGTTGTCTCCGGCATAAACCACACGCATACGGTAATGGGCGTTGGGATCCAACTCTGGGTAAGTCAACTGCAACGGCGCGTCATAAAGGCTCTCCGCATGGTCCATCCAGGATACCCGACGTGGGCCTTCTGTTTTTTCGTCCGGCTCATCGGCGACGAGGTCTTCCTCATAATCCGAGCGCGGTGAAGTCATGGCCCCGGGATCTTCGGCGAAGGGAAGTTTACGCACCAGGTGCGGCTGCATTGCGGGATTGCCCAAATCATCATAGAAGCCGCCGGGCCCGGGATCGGCCCAATGTATAATTTGGTGGATTGCGGCCCGCCGCTCCGTTTCCGTTTGAAGCTGAAGAATGGCCTGGAACCGCGCTTTGAGCCACGGCCGATTGTTCAAGGGATAGTCCAGGGTATCGAGGCTTGCGCCGCGATCGATTCCAATGGCTTTGTATTTTGAGACGCTGAGCTGCATGCCGATGCTCTGGAACAACGCCTCACCCAACTCGAAAATGCGGGCCCGAAGAGCGCCTTCGACCGGGTGTGCGATTGCCCTGTCGAGAATCTCTTCAGCCTCTGGAATGCCGGTGGTAACCGCAATACCGTCTCGTTGAAAAACCTGCAGCGCTTCCCGCTCGAGATCCGTTTCGTAGCGGAGCCGGCGTTTCACGTATGCGTCGTAATAAGCGCGAAAGAGCGCCTGTTGAAACCGCCAGTTCCGGAGCTGCGCCGGGCTGGCTGCTTTTTCGAGGGATTGGAAGCAGGCCAGGGTCGTTTCAGGATTGTTATTGGTCAGCAACGAACCACGCCAATCGGTTTCCAGAGCGGAAATGCCCTTGGCGAACTCCGCGGCCCCGGGTTCACCCACAAAATACCTCGCGTACTGCTGAAGGATCTCGGACACTGGAACCCCTGGATCCCATCCTAATGCGCTCCATACGCATTTATTGACATCATCGTTGCAGCCCTCCGAATAGGTAACGAAACCGATTGTGGACGGCTGAAGTTTTCGGAAGATCGCCGCTTCGTCGACGGGCCTTGGATTAATGCACTCCCGGGCCTCGGTGACCGCATAGGCCACATCCCAATCCGGCACGGGAAATTGACACTGCCGGCTGTGGGTAATGTCAGGGTAATTCCGTATTGGATAGCGTTTGGGGACCAACGCGCGGAGTTGCTCCATTGAAACCCGGACTTGTGGCCCAAAAACGATGCCCGAAAGCCACGAAGGTTGCTGGTTTTTGAGCAAATCGATGAATTCATCAAACCAGGCCTTGTCGAAACTTTGGGGTGACATCCACATCTGCGCTTTGGGATGGAATCGATGCAGGTTGCGCGTCTGCTTCTCCAGCAACGCCAGCAGGTGCTTTGGCTCGGTGTGCCCGGGGTCGCCGCCCGGGACGAACACGGCGTCGATGCGGGGTAGTTTTTCAAAGACAACGGCCCACTCTTTCAACGCTGACTCCACAGTTGCGGGATTTGAGTAATCGGCGTCCATGGCTGGGTACCAGACCGACACATCCAGGCCGTACTCATCCGCTAATCGCGACATATCCACCATCATGTCGATCGGCGCGCGATGAAAGTGCGGGCTGTCCGCGTCATCATCGGACCGCGGAGGGATCAGTTCGACTGTGTTGCAGCCGAAAACCGCGAGGTCACGATAGTATTGTTCCCAATCCGGCAGATCCCATGCGTCGTATGAATTGCACTTGGGTCGGTATCCCAACTGGTGACCGCGCAAGGGGTACGCGGGACTCGTAAGGATATTGACCTGCTCATCCAGTTCGGCAGTGCCCCGGCCCATTCGCAGCTCTCGGAGCAGCCGGCCGATGCCGAACAGCAAACCTCGGGAATCTTTTCCGACAACGAACACAACCAGGCGCCCGGCCTGGCGGCGCGTCGAAATCAGGTAGCCTTCCGCGCCAAGTTTCTGCAATGAACCCGCGGACTCCAATCCAGCGAAACTGGGAAGACCGCCCACCTCATCCACCGTGCCCACGGCGATGACGTCTCCTTCAGAAGGGAATCGCGTCGATTCAGGCCACCAGACCTGGACGCGTTTGTGGGCCTCTTCTCTGAGCATCTGAACGGCCTTTTTTTCCGAAGGAGCAAGCTTGGAAGGGTAGACGAGGGTAGCGTTCCGGAGCTCGACCCAGGCGGCGCGCGCGCCCGGCAAAACGCCCCCCAACCCTGCGCACAAACCCGACACGATGAAAAGCTGCCGCATTGCGGGAAATTGGACCGACGCAGAAGACCTCATCGGATGGAAAACGGCAGCGTACCAGGATTCTTCGCAAATGACCTGCGACCAAACCGCCAAGCACTCGAGTCAATCATGATAGGATGTATGACCCGGATCATTCCGGGGCTGATGGTTTGCTCAATCCTAATGGCGTGTGGCGCAGGTGCAATGTTGAATTCCACCCGTTAGGCGAGGCCGCTAACCACGAGGCTGTATCGGGTGGTCCGGAAAACCAGCCCCCAACTCAAACCCCGGCAAAATAGCCAAGTTCGCGAAGCGAAACGTAGTCTTTGGACCGGTCCTGGGTCGCTTTGCCGAGAATCACGTGATCGAGAACATCGATTTTGAGCAATTGCCCTGCACGGATGAGATCGCGCGTCACTTTGATATCGGCCTCTGACGGAGTTGGATCTCCGCTAGGGTGGTTGTGAACCAGAACAATTGCTGCGGCATTGGCGGCAATGGCTGCTTTAAACACCTCACGCGGGTGGACCAGGATCGTGTCGAGCGTGCCCTGTGAAATGATGTCGACGCGGATCAACTTTCGCCGGGTATTAAGATTGACCACCTGAAAGTTTTCGACATCGTACGCGCGATTTGCTTCGCGCAACAGGTCGGCGATCCGATCGGGAGAATCCAGCGTGGCGGATTCCCCGCGGATCTCCTCGGCCATGCGCCTGGCGAGGGCAAACGCGCTCTTGAGTGCAATGGCCTTGTCCGGTCCAATTCCCTTAACCTGTTGCAACTCGGCGATGGTTGCGCGGGATAATCGGTCCAGCGAACTGAATTTGAGCAGGACCTGCTCAGCCACCTGAAGCGCCGAGCTTCCTTTGGTTCCCGTTCGCAAGAGGATCGCAATTAATTCGGAGTGCTTCAGTGCGTCGGGCCCGCGTTCGGCCAAGCGTTCACGGGGTCTTTCTCTGTTTGGAAGTTCCTTGATCAACAATCCCTTGTTCACAGCGACACGCTAATGAACCGAGGGATGTAAGACAAGAAATTCGAATGACGGAACCGCGACGTTCCTGCGCCGGCTAAGAGGAGGATGGTTGAAGATCCCGGACCAGGAACGGAGCGAACTCGCCGTGCAAGTGAGGTGGAATGCGAGCCTTGAAGCGCGCAGTGTCACCTTCATACCGGCGCTCGACCACCTGCGCAACCTCATGCAACCGCGCGATGACGCCGGACTGATCGTGAGGGACGGCCAACTCCAAAAACTCGCGGATGGGCCTCAATTGACTTCCCAGTTCACCGAGCAATGCCTGGACGCCTTCGCCGGTTTGAGCCGAGATCGCTACGCCATTGGGATGACGCTCGAGCAATCCGCTCAACAGCCCCTGGTTTCCATTAAGCTGATCGACTTTGTTGAAGACCATCAGCGTTGGCTTGCCCTCAGCCCCGATTTCCTTCAAAACCGTGTCGACCGCCTGAACCTGTTCCGCCGCCTGCGGATGGCTGATGTCCACCACGTGCAAAAGCAAATCGGCCTGGACCACTTCTTCCAAAGTGGCTTTGAATGCCTCGACCAGGCTGTGCGGAAGCTTTCGAATAAACCCTACCGTGTCGGTGAGCAGCACGTTCTGATTCGTTGGCAACCGCAATCGGCGAGTCGTCGGATCCAGCGTCGCAAAGAGTTTGTCTTCGGCAAGAACTCCAGCCCCGGTCAGCCTGTTTAGAAGCGTGGATTTTCCGGCGTTGGTATACCCTACGATGGATGCCAGGGCCCAATGGTTCCGCTGGCGGGCCTGCCTTTGCGTCGAGCGCTGCTTTCGGACCACCTCCAACTCCCGCTCGATCCGCGCAATGCGGTCCTGCACGCGGCGCCGGTCGGTTTCCAACTGCGTTTCACCTTCGCCGCCACGCATGCCGATTCCGCCTTTTTGCCGCGACAAGTGGCCCCAAAAGCCCGTCAACCTGGGCAATAAATGCTGGAGTTGGGCCAACTCTATTTGCAGTTTGCCTTCCCGCGTGCGGGCGCGTTGGGCGAAAATATCCAGGATGAGCGACGTTCGATCCAGCACCTTGCAATTGAAAACCCTTTCCAGATTTCGGCTCTGGGCGGGAGAAAGTTCATCGTCAAAAATGACCGTGTCCACGTCGGCCTCCCGGCAGTGAGAGGCAAACTCGTCAGCTTTGCCTTTCCCGATGAAGGTTGTAGCGCACGGCGCGGACATCTTCTGCAAACCGTCGCCAATGACTTCGCCTCCTGCGGTTGTTGCCAGTTCGGAAAGTTCGTCCAATGAATCCCGCGTGCCCCAGCCATTGCGGCCTTTAAGTTCCACGCCTACGAGAAATACTCGTTCCGTCCTTCGGTTCCTTGTTTCGATGAGTGCTTTCAATTCTCTCGGTCGATCTCGCTCTCTTTCTTCATTTTGTGCCTCTAATCTATCACAGAAGGACTGCGGGAAAAAGTTGTTTTTAGCCCTTCAAACTACAGGGCGGCCGCGAGTCAGGAAGCGATTAGGGAATGGGAAAGACGCCGGATTCAAAAGGTTATTCACCGACGGTAAGATGGTGCCCGTGAACTGATTGGCGCAACCGGGTCACGAAACCGATCCAAGTTCGGTCACGGGCTCGATTGGATTTTGCTTTCTCGCTGCGATGTCGTGAGCGATAGCGATAAGTTCTTCGGGCGTTAACTCATCCTCGAACAGCGCAAAACAGCCCCCTTCAGTCTTTATGTAGAGTCGCCGCTGTGCCACTTCAAAGACCTCGATGGCTTGGGGAAGAGTCCGATCAATCATTCCGTTCAGATAACCACGTCCTACGAACTGAGCAAGTGACAGTTTTCAAAAGTTATCGACCAGTTGTTCACCAGAGCAAGATCGGGCTACTTGCCGCCACCGCCAATTACTTGGATGTATCGAGGTGAGGAGGAAATCTCGAATCTGCATTCCCCGGAGCCTTGCTCCGGGGAGAAGGATACGCCATCTCCGAGCACACCCTTGTCGGCACGGGACCCGGCATTCAGAGGGACGGAAACTGAGTGGGTTTCTCCCGTGGTCCAGGCGACGAGCTTTGTATTTCCGGACGCGTTGGTGCAGGCGAGCACGAAATCGGCGGGGTTGGGAAGCGAAACTCGATGGTCAATGGCGAAACCGGCAAGTTGCTGGGTAAATGTTTTCAACGCGGTGTAGGCAGGTTTGGGTTGCAAATCCGGCATCACAGTTCCGAAGTTGTGCTCGTTTTCCTTGATGTCCTCTCCGTCATTCTTCCAATCGTACCAAATCGAGAGCGGAACACCATTGAGCTCATTAAACAGCTGCTGACGAACGGCGAAATCGGCCTGTTTCTCGGGTGTGACACCGCGTTGCCAGCTCGAGTAACCCCATTCTCCGCTCAGGATCGGGATGGCGTTCTTTTTTTCCGGCGGCGCATAGCGCTCGATCAACGCCCGGAGCCGCTGGTAATCGGTGAGAGCCGTCTCCGGAGATCGCCCGGAATCGCGGTAGGGGTGAACGCTGACCGCATCGAGGAACTCGAGAATACCAGACTTGAGAAAGGTATCGAGGAATGGCCATGGGAAGCCTGACGAGGCAGGTCCGACGAGAGTGGCCTGGGGGTTGGACTTGCGAACGGCTTTCGAGGCGGCAAGGGCCATGGCCGTGTACTGGGAAGCATCCGGTTTTGGGCTCCAGAAATCGATGTTGGGTTCATTCCACAATTCCCAGATCACATGTCGTCCGGAGAAATGGCGAGCGGCGGCGGCCGCCCATGCCGCATAGGCGGCGACGCTTTCCTCGTGCTGCGGAGAGGCAATCGTGCGATGCAAGGAATGGGTCAGCGGGTTGGTGCTGGTAACTTCCGGCTCATAGAGCGGATTTGAATAATCGAGGATGAACACCGCGCCGATTCCGCGTTGGTCGAGGTGACCGAGCAATTCGTCGTACTCATCCCAGTGGTATTGGCCTTTGGAACGCTCGATGCCCGCCCAACCAAAGTCCATACGAATAAACTTGAACCCCGCGGCGGCAATCAAGTCGAGATCCTTTTCGTGGCCACGGACAAAATGAATGTTCACACCCACACCGGCGGGAAATACCGTTTGAGGAATTTCCCGCGCCGACGCGGGAAAACCAATGAGGAGAGAGAGGAGCCACAAATGCCTTCGCATGCGCAAGGTTTAGCGCCGGGCGGAGTGCAGACCAATAAAATTCCAGCTTGGTATGGCTAATCGCGCCGCCGGTAAAACAGCGCGGCGGCAATCAAACCACAGGCAAACGCGACACCAGCGGTCGAATAAGGATTCCGGCGCATGAGCTTGTCTGCCGCAACGGCTCCTTCGACGGCGTGCTGACGAAGGCGTTGAACGCCCGCCTTCAGCTGTTGCAGGCGAGAAGTGATTTCTTTTGTCTCGAGCTCGCCCAATCGCGAACCGGCAGCCTGAGCCAGTTCGTCAGCTCCCTGGACAACGAGCATGAGGTCGTCGACCAGTTTTTCGAGCGAAGCGTCCTTAGAAATCAGGTCTTTATAATACAATTCCATAGCAGCTGTTTAGGCAAAAGCCCGGAACAATCGCGTCCGGCTCCTCTAAAGTCATAAACTAGAGTTAACGAAAAGTAAATGGGCGGCGCTACTATAAACTATCGGCAAAGAGGCGGGGCTGATACATTCTGCGGCTAATGGACGCACGTTTGCTCGTGGATGGGCTGATTATGTATTTGGGCCTCGTCGTGCTTTTGACATTGCACGAGTTTGGCCATGCGTGGGTGGCCTGGCGTTGCGGGGATGACACGGCACGCCTCCAGGGCCGCGTTTCCATCAACCCCCTGGTCCATATCGACCCGGTGGGAACCGTGATTATCCCTTTGCTGATGATTTTTTTGTCGGCGAATGGGTCCTCCCTCGGCCGGTTCCTCGTCGGTTGGGCCAAACCCGTGCCGGTTAATCCGAATAACCTCAAGAGACCAAAAGTGGATGATATTCTGGTGACGCTGGCTGGGCCCGGTATGAACCTGCTGCTGGCAATAATTTTGATTGGCTTTGCACGGGTGGCGCTGCTAGCGCACCTGAACAGCTCGGCAATCGAATGCTGGCGCATGGCCAATTTGAGCCTGGTGCTCTGCTTTTTTAACCTGCTCCCAATCCCGCCCCTGGATGGCTCGCAAATTGTCCGCGTCCTGAGCGGAATGACTTACGAAGCTTACTTCCAGATTGCCCGTTACGGCTTTATCATTTTAATCGTCGTCCTCCAAATCCCGGTTGTGCGCTGGGTTTTGGCAATGGTGACGATGAAATCCCAACTGCTGATTGCGAGTTGTTTTGGGTTCCAGGTTGATTTCTGAGAGGAAGAGGTAACCCCGGGAAATGAAGGAACAAAGGGGAGCATTGTGCTCCGCATCGACTATTCTTGGTTCCCTTGGTTACCTTGTGTGGTCTTTTCCCATTCCGGTTCTGGCAGAGAACAAATCAGGCGGAACTGCTGCCGCTCGATCCACCCGATGGTGTGGCTGGTACGAATCAGGAGGTATCGACCGCGCTGCCGATCAACGCGTCCGGGCTCGCCGCCAGCCAGGCGGGTAACGAATTGCGCCTCGGCGGTGGGGGTCAGCCGCAGTGGCACATCTTTTTCGATAATAAATCCCAATTTGGATCTTGAATCGATGCCCAGGTGAGCGGGCACGCTAAGCAGGAACACGGCCAGGCCGAATGCGGCCACGGCCTGGTGCCAGGCAGCCCTGCGCCTCCATATCAAACCCGGGACGGTGTTAATCCCAATGGCCAGCCACAGGCTAACCCAGGCTACCCAAGCCCACCAGTTCGCCGGCAACCAACTGGAGACCACCTCGTACCAGCTCAGGTCCGGTGATTCGAGTTGGGCTGACCTGCGGCCAAAACGGAGATTCGAGCGGGCCGGGGAATTGAACGGATCGATCCAGAGCGCCTGTTCCCAGGCGAGAATGGCAGGCCCGGCATGCCCTCGCTGCCATTCGGCGTTGCCGAGATTCAGCAACGTTCCGCTCGAGGGCCGAAGTGAAGCGGCCTGGGCGAAGGCAAGAGCCGCCTGTGAATACTCTCCGGCTGAATAGGCGTTCGTTGCGTATCGAAACAAGGCATCGGCGGAGTTTGCGGCGAATGTCGAAACCTGCGCAAGCGACAACAAGGCCAGCACGCCGGATGCAAGCATGATCCGACCCCGTGATGGGGTGCGGCAAAACCGAGCGGCTACTGGCATAGCTTTGCCTCCAACTGGTCCAACACGCGTTCGATTTCCGGTTTGAGCTCAAGCAATTGGTCCGATTTTAGCGGCTCTGCGCCAAACCGGGCCGCATCCGAACTCGTGAAGAGCCGGCTCACAGTCCGGCCTGCAGGAGCGGACCGCTCGGTCTCCGGCAGAATGGTCATTACGTCCGAGCCCACTAAGGCTCGAGGCTCGGCCGGATAGTGCGGGGCTACTGCAACTTTCATGGCATTTACCGCGACGGCTGCAAATCCCGCAGCATCCTTGACGCGCGCCGCCTTCTCGAGCGAGCGGCGCTCGCGCCGCAATGCGCGCAATGCGCGTCGCCGCAGGACGATTCCAGGGTTCTGTTCGCAAAAACGGCGGCGCCGTTCCCAAAGCCATAAACCGATCAGGGCGCTGGCCGGTAACAAGTGCAATAAAGGGAACCATGCGCGGTTTTGCAATGGAAGCAGGTTGCCAGGCATCCCGGGCGCCGAGGCTAAACCGCTCAATACGGGCTCTTTTTCCACCTCCCGATCAAGAGCGCGCGCCTGAAGGATGGTTTGCAAGTCCGCCGCCGAGACTTTCCCTGGCAGCACGGACAATGCGACCGGCGGGATGCTCAAATCCTCGTAAGCGCCGCGTTCAGGGTTGAACACACAAAACGGCAAGGCGGGCGTGCTGCGGACGTTTTCAGAGAGGGGAATCATCGTGTACTCAAAGGCAATTGAAGCCTGGGCCTGGACAATCTGAGGCGGGGTATTGTCTGATACGGCCTGGAATACCTGCCAGTCGCGCTGGGGCGGAGGCGGCGGCGGCACCAATCGCGACAGGTTGCCCTCTCCTCGGACGCGAATCCGCAGTTTCACGGGTTGCCCCGCTTCCACGATGTTTGTCGAGAGCTCGGG
>DATGLT010000263.1:0-8065 GCA_035294005.1 Verrucomicrobiia bacterium | reverse complement strand
CTTCGTCATCGCCGGAGCTCTTTCTGCGAATGAGCGGTTCGCGTGTGGAAACGCGGCCGATCAAGGGAACACGGCCGCGCTCGGCCGACCCGACATGTGATTCCCAGTTAAGCTATCAACTGCGCACTAGCGCCAAGGAGATGTCCGAGTTGGTCATGATAACCGACCTGCTGCGAAACGATTTGGGAAAGGTGTGCGAATTTGGTTCTGTTCAGGTTTCCGACCTCGCCCGGTTGGAGAGATTTGCCCAGGTCCAACACCTTGTTTCTGTCATTGAAGGCGCGCTGCGGCCGGACGTGACGCATCTTGGCGCGCTGGCAGCTTGTTTCCCCGGCGGCAGCATTACAGGGGCGCCCAAAATCCGGGCCATGGAAATTATCGAAGAGTTGGAGTTCGTGCGCCGGGGACCGTATACGGGCGCCCTCGGATATATCGGCTTTAACCGGGAGACCCAATTGGCCATCATCATTCGTACGGCTTTGCTCAAACAGGGACGCGCTCATTTCCAGGTCGGGGCGGGAATTGTCGCGGACTCCGACCCTGAAGCCGAATATGACGAAACGATGGCCAAAGCCCTGGGGTTTGTCAGGGCGCTGACGTTTTGCCGCCCAAGCTATGCTCGTGTACCTCAACGGCCGGTTCGTTCCTGAAGAACAGGCGATGGTTTCGGTGTTTGACCGGTCGTTTCTGTATGGCGATGGGCTGTTCGAAACGATGCTCGTCGCCAATGGACAGATTTTTCGATGGGAGTTGCATGCGGATCGGCTTATGGCCGGTGCCGATTTTCTCAAAATCAAGTTGCCTGAATCCCCGGCGCAATTAAGCAAGGCCGTTGGAGAATTGATCCGAGCCAACGGCATCTTCGACGGAGTGCTGCGCCTGACATTGTCTCGAGGAACGGGTGTCCGGGGCTATTCTCCAAGGCAGGCAACCTCGCCGTTTGTCGTTATGACGCTGCACACGGCCGACGGGAATGCATCGGGCACGCTGGTTGACTGGCATTTGCGAACGTCAAGTTTCAAACTCCCCGCGGCAGAACCGGTTTCGCAGTACAAAACCTGCAACAAGCTCGCGCAGGTGCTTGCCCGGGCGGAGGCCGAACAACTCGGGGCCGATGAGGCTCTATTGCTGAACACGGATGGGTTTGTGGTTGAAGCGGCGTCCGCGAACCTGTTTTGGGTTGTTCGAGAGAAGGTTTTTACTCCACCCTTGGCCGCCGGGGTGCTTAGCGGAGTGACGCGGCGGGTTGTGTTGGAACTGTGCTGCCGCCTGGGTCTGGAGGTGTCCGAAAGCAACATTGCAGCGACGGAGCTGTCGCAGGCCGACGGGGTCTTTCTATCGCTGAGCACGCTTGGGATCGTTCAAGGTGCCTCGCTGGACGGTGTGGACTTGCGCGTATCTCCCGTGACGGAGAGGTTGAGGTCACGATATTTTGAGTTAGTGCAACAAGAGACTGCTGTGCGTGAATAGGAATTAGTCTGCGAAAACAGGTGAATTTGGAATCAGGAGCAACTGGAAGGAGCTTATGTGGGGCTGAGTTGGTTCGACCACACGGGCGAGGCGACGCGCTGCCAGGCTGCCGTTCGATTTCAAAAACCTTTACTAGCTTGACTGGATGCGGAGCGCTTTCCATATTCCAAATCCTGTTTTGGTCAGCGGGTGACGTTTAGATTTTAAGTTTATGGCCAGATCGAAGGTTAGCAAGCCGGGGTCAAAGCCACGCATCAAGAGAGCTGGCCTGACAACCACACCCGAAGACACTTCCACGCCCACCAATGGCCAACTGACTTCATCTTCACCCGTTGCCGGCTCGTTAGTCGCACCGGAATTGAATGGGAAGTCTGTGCCGGGCCCGGCATCGCCCCAAACAGCGGCCTCGCACGCGGCTGAACTGGCTGAGAAAATCAAAGAACTGGTCCGGCTGGCCCAGGAGCAGGGTTACCTCACGTACGGGGATATCAACGATGCCTTGCCCGACACTCTGGTTACACCGGAAGACCTGGACGAGATCTACATCAAGCTGCGCAACCTCGAGGTTGAGATTGTTGACCAGGCGGAGGTTGACAGGGTCAAGCAGCCGGAGCCCGATGAGGAAGATGAGAAGACCCGGTTGGATATCCTGGACGACCCGGTCAGGATGTACCTCAAGCAAATGGGACAGGTGCCGTTGCTGACCCGGGAACAGGAAGTGGAGATTTCCAAGCGGATCGAGAACGCCGAGATCGAGCTGAAGCGGGTGGTTTACGGTTTTGGATTTGCGGCCAAGGAACACATAGCGCTAGCGGAAAAGCTCGTCGCCGAACCCCCCAAGGAAAGGTTTGACCGGGTTATTCTGGATAAAAAGATTGATTCACGGGACAGCCACGTTCGCGACCTGCGGCGTTTGATTCGAACGGTTAGAGCCCTCGACCAGGAAGTCGACGCTGCTTACGCCAGCTGGAAAACCGCCGGCTCTTCGGGAATGCAAGAGAAGCGATTGGCGGTTTTCAAAAAACTTGACCGCAAACTTCAAAACACGTTCGCGCGGTTTTTTTACAAGCAAAAGGTCATCGAAGAGATGAGCCTTGTGGCGGAGAACATTTACGACAAGGTGCAGCTGAGCCTGCGATTGATCAGCGAGTCGCAGGCGCAACAGGATTCGCCGCAGCACCAGGCCCTCCTGCAAGCCGAGCAGTGCAAGATCCAGGCGCTGGAGGAATTCGTCCGGATGCCCCACCAGGATTACATCAAAGCGTACCAGCAACTGAAGCAATTCGCCTCCAAAGCTCTGCAGGCCAAGACCGAAATGGTGGAAGCCAACTTGAGGCTCGTCATTTCGATTGCCAAAAAATACACCAATCGCGGCCTTTCCTTCCTGGATCTTATCCAGGAAGGAAACATGGGCCTGATGAAAGCCGTCGAAAAATTCGAATACCGTCGCGGGTACAAATTCTCGACTTACGCCACCTGGTGGATCCGGCAGGCTATTACGCGGTCGATTGCGGACCAGGCGCGAACCATTCGCATACCGGTGCACATGATCGAAACGATCAACAAACTGATGCGCACCCAAAAGCGGCTGCTGCAGGACTTCGGCCGCGAGCCCAGCCCGGAGGAGGTCGCTGATGAAATGCAGCTCCCGGTTGAGCGGGTCCGCGCGGTTCTGAAAATGGCCCAACAGCCGATTTCATTGCAATCGCCGGTCGGCGACAGCGAAGACACCAGTTTCGGGGATTTTATCGAGGACAAAAATACCGAAAACCCGTCCGAGATGACCAGTTTCAGCCTGCTGAAAGACAAACTAAGCGACGTCCTCAACAGCCTTTCGGAACGGGAACGCAAAGTTTTGGAACTGCGGTTTGGGTTGGGGGACGGCTATTCGCGGACTTTGGAGGAAGTCGGGCGGCAATTCCGGGTAACGCGCGAAAGAATCCGGCAAATTGAGGCAAAAGCCCTGCGCAAAATGCGTCACCCGACGCGTATCCGTCAGCTTCACGGCTTTCTCGAAGTGCAGGCGGTCGAGCAATAATCCCTGGCAGGAGCTTGGACGCGAGTTCTTTTATTCTGCCTTTTCGGCAGCGAACGCGCGGGCCTGAGCTTCCTGGTAACTATGCAGGAAGATGGTGTTGTCGGCGACCGCCTTTTCAATGAGTTGCTTGAGCAGGAACAGCTCGGAGCTGTTGATCACCGCGTGAACGCTCTGCTGGAACGCCTGCATGGGGGTAAAGGTCTGGAAGGAGTCACCGAACAAGATCACCGTTGCATTTCGGCGCTGGGGCATGGGCATGCTTTGGAGCGCCTGTAGAGTGAGGTTTTCACCGATGTTATTAGCCGCGAAGAGTTCCTCGACAATCACCACCTGGTAGCGCACCTGGCTGAAGCGGATGAGGAAATCGCTATGCGTCGCCGCGGTGTGAACTTTGTAGCCGAGCTCAGTGAGCGCCGATTTTGCGGCGTCAAGCCATTCCGGAGTCGAGAAGGCAAGAAGCGCCGGTTTGTCGGTGGCGCTGATGAAATCGAACTTGGTGGACATGTTCTATTTGAGCTTAAGGGTTGTGGGTATGGGGGGCGGGGAACCGATTTTGGATTCCTGTCCGCTCTTCATGCGCAGCGAACTCATGTCGTGAGTGGATTCGCCGCGGGATTTTCTCAGGTTGTCGATTCCGCGCATGACTGGTCCGCGCTTGGTGCAATGCAGCAGGGCGACTTCTTCGGTGATCTTTCCCGCTTCGTAGGATTCGAGGGCTGAATGATCGAAGGTGCGCCAGCCGAAAGGATGGCTGGCCTCGATAATTTCATAGAAACTCTTCCCTTCGCTTTCGCCCAGGCGAATGGTTTCCTGGGTGCGCAGATTCGAGCCCATAATTTCGAGCAGGGCATGCCGCCCGCCGCCGATGCGGGGAACCAGGCGCTGGCTGATAACCCAGCGCAAGGTATCAGCAAGGCGCGCCCGGATTTGCTCCTGCTCATCCGTTTCAAACATACCGAGAATACGGTTGATGGTCTGACCAGCATCAATTGTGTGGAGGGTGCTGAGCACCAGGTGGCCTGTCTCGGCGGCGCTGAGCGCGATTTTGACCGTCTCGCGATCGCGCATTTCGCCCACCAGGACGACTTTGGGGGCCTGTCGCAAGGCGGCGCGCAAACCGTTGGAGAAGGTGTCAAAGTCGGTGCCCAATTCGCGCTGATTGAATGTGGCTTTGTCGTGCGGGTGAACAAACTCGACCGGGTCTTCCAGGGTGATGATATGGACGGGCTTGGTATGATTGATTTCGTTAAGAACCGCGGCAAGGGTGGTGGATTTGCCGGAACCGGTGGCGCCGGTGACCAGCACCAGGCCGGTCTTTTCACGTGGGATTTGACGAATGATATCGGGGAACTTGAGCCATTCCAGTGTGGGAATAATCGTGTTGAGCTTGCGCAGCACGATGGAGCAATTCCCACGTTGCGAAAAGATGTTGATACGAAACCGGGCCTTATCCGTAAGGGTATAGGCTGTGTCACACGAGCCGCGGCGCAGCAGGTCGACCAGGTGCCACTGGTTGTCGCCTACCAGATTGAGCGCCACCATTTCGGTTTGAAACGGAGTCAGCTTCTCAATCGGCATCTCCAGGCTTACCGGCTTTAGTTCGCCAAAGGATTCAACCTGGAGAGGTTTGTCCACCGTAAAGAGTAAGTCCGACACTTCCGGCTGGGAATCCAGCATCGCGCTCAGAATGTAATCGAGTTCGGGCCGTCGCATAATTCGTAATCAGGTTTCGTCGTCTTCGGGTGGGTGCGGCAGGAAGGTTCGGAATTTTTTCTTATCGATGCACTTGTCGTAAGCTTCTTCGGGAGAAATGCGTTTCATGCGCAAATGCTCCATGATCGCGTCGTCGAGCGGCTGGTTGCCCAGCTTTTTGCCCACCTGAATCATGCCCGGAATTTGGTGAGTTTTGCCCTCGCGCACCAGGTTGGCGATGGCGGTGGTGAACACCAGGATTTCAAGAGCGGCGACGCGTCCTTTCTTGTCGATGCGCTTAAAGAGGTTTTGAGCCACGATCCCTTTGAGCGCTTCGGAGAGGGTCGCGCGAATTTTATTCTGCTGCTCGGCGGGGAAGACGTCAATGATACGATCGACGGTTTTAGCCGCGCTGGGCGTGTGCAAGGTGCCGAAAACCAGGTGACCGGTGCTGGCGGCCACCAGGGCCAGTTCGATGGTTTCCAGGTCGCGCAATTCGCCGACCAGGATGATATCGGGATCTTCGCGCAGCGCCCCGCGCAGGGCTGAGGCAAATGATTTGGTGTGGACGCCGGTCTCGCGATGATTCACGAGGCAGTTTTTGCTTTCGTGAACGAATTCGATCGGATCTTCGACCGTGATGATATGATCGCGCCGGTTCTTGTTACAGTAATCGACCATCGCCGCAAGCGTGGTTGATTTGCCTGAGCCGGTGGGGCCCGTCACCACCACCAGGCCGCGGTGCAACATGGCGAACTTTTTGAGCACTGCCGGCAACGGGGCGTCGAATTTTTCAAAATCTTCGAACGAGAGAACCTTGCTTGGAATCTGGCGGAACACCGCGGCGATCCCGTATTTCTGATTGAAAAAATTCGCGCGGAACCGCGAGATATTGGGGATCTCGTACCCGAAATCGACGTCGCCGGTTTCTTCGAATACCTTGATCTTGTATTCGGGTGCGATTTCATAGAGCATCTTCTTGAGCTCATCATTTTCCAACGGCGGGTGATCCACACGCTGGAGATCGCCGTTGATTCGCAGCATGGGGTTATTGCCCGAGGAGAGATGGAGATCGGAAGCCTTTTGCTCGAACATCAGGTTAAAAAATGCGTCGATCTTGGCCATATGTTTTAGACAATCAGCGCTTTTATAGCTAAATCCGCACCAGACTTGCGCCTTGAACAAAGTCGCTGAAAAAATCCTCGAAGAACTCCGAAATCAGGGGCCGATCCCCTTTGCCCGCTTCATGAAACTGGCCCTTTATTGTCCCGTTTATGGATATTATGAAAAGGAAGGGGACACGATTGGACGTCGGGGTGACTACCACACCAGCGTCAGTGTAGGTCCGCTTTTCGGCGAGTTGCTGGGCGCTCAATTTTCCGAGTGGTTGTCAGCATTGCCAATGCCGGTCTGCCTCGTCGAAGCCGGGGCACACCAGGGCCTTCTTGCGCTGGATCTCCTGCGCTGGATTCGGGCCAATCGGCCGGAACTATTCGCGGGCCTGACTTATTGGGTTGTGGAACCATCCCTCAAGCGGCGTGAATGGCAAACCCGCACTTTGCAGGAGTTCGCCGGGCGTATCCTTTGGGCTCGAGAATCCGCCGAAGTCTTGGCTTCAAACCAGCAAGGGATTCGGGGAATTGTGTTCTGCAACGAACTGCTGGATGCGATGCCGACGCGGCGGTTTGGATGGGACGCGGCAACAGGTGAATGGTTCGAGTGGGGTGTCACGTTCGAGAACGGCCAATTTGTTTGGACCCGCTTGGCTCTCGAGGCGAATTCAACGCCAGTTGGTGCAATACCTCATGAGTTGCCTTTGGAAATCTTGAAGGTCCTGCCCGATGCATTCACCTTTGAAATCTCACCGGCTGCCGTTCAATGGTGGACGGAGGCAGCGCGAGTTCTTGCGCAGGGAAAATTGGTTGCCTTCGATTACGGGTTGGCCGCCGAAGAACGCCCTGATCCGGCCCGACCGCAAGGCACGTTGAGAGCTTACAGGCACCATCGCTTGGCCCCCAATCCATTGGCCGACCCCGGGGAACAGGACCTCACCGCGCATGTGGATTTTGAGTCGATCCAGAGGGCAGGGGAGTTGGCCGGACTGCGGACCGAACAATTCATGACTCAAGAGCGTTTCCTGATGGCAATAACCTCAAAACTCATGTGTGAAGACCCTTCACGCTGGTCGGGCGAGCGGGTCCGGCAACTGCAGACTCTGACGCACCCGGAACACTTTGGGCACTCGTTTCGTGTCCTGGTCCAGGGGCGTTAATGCGCCCACGCCGCCGCGGAGGCAACGAGGCGCATTCGGCGGATGTTTTGCAGGTGTTGTCCGCCTGGTCGCTCCTGGCGTCCATTTCAATCAAGCGGCTAAGCCGACTGTGTCTCGTAGTTGATAATTGAAAGGCAGTACATTGCCGCCGTTTCGGTGCGCAGAACGAGGTTCCCCAGAGTAATGGGCTGGGCCCCGGCGAGTTTGAGAACTTGGAGTTCCTCCGGTGTGAAATCTCCTTCCGGACCTATGGCCACGGATATTGAGTGCGGTAATTTGCCGTTTTTACGAGCGAACTCTTCAAAGCATTTGCGAGGATGCCGTCGCTCGTTTTCGAGGGAACCCACCATCCGAAGGTCAATTTTGGATTGGATCTCCAGGAACTCCTTGATCGTGCAAGGCATCTCGATTTTCGGCAACCAGGGGGACCCACACTGTTTGATGGATTCAATTGCCACCTGGTTCCATTTCTCGAGCTTCTGCTCCTTTTCGCCGGACTCAATTTTCGAGACGGTTCGTTCCGTCAGCAGTGGCACAATGCGCCAAACTCCAAGTTCGGTCGCTTTTTGTATGATTGAGTCGAAGAGTTTCCC
>DATGLT010000262.1:0-4843 GCA_035294005.1 Verrucomicrobiia bacterium | reverse complement strand
CGAACGTCATGTCACCAGTTGTGGGGACACGCTCATCGCGGGTAAAACAGGTGCGGGACAAACCGGCTTTGATTGCCGGTAATGCGGCTTGTGTCCTCGCGGATTCCGACGCCGGCAGCCTCGTGCGCGATAATCCAGACTCCCAGGACCGGATGGTTGCCTGCGAATTCCTCGCACGGCGCCACGGCTTGGTACACGAATCCCTCTTCTCCGTATTCACCCCCGGTTGATTCGACGGTCCTGCCGCCCTCCACCACCGTTATGTTGCTTCCTTCACGACTGAGCTTGGGTTTGCGCACGAACGTGCCGGCCAACGGTGCAGGAGAATCAAAGCATGGAAGCAGATTCGGGTGTCCGGGGAACAATTCCCATAGTATCGGCAAAAGGCCCTTGTTGCTCAGGAGCATTTTCCATGCGGGCTCAATCCACCGGACGGCAGCCTGGGACAGGTACTGCGCGAATTGCTCGTGCCACATCCATTCCCAGGGATAAAGCTTGAAGCAGCGCTCGATTTGCACGCCATCCAGGTCGACGAAGCGCTCGCGTTGCGCATCCCAGCCGATGTCTTCGATGAAGATTTGCGTGGTTTCAAGTCCGGCCTGGTGGCAGGTGTCCTGCAGGTAAAGCGCGGTTTGCTCGTCTTCGGCAAACTCCCGAATACTGCTGAAATAGATTCGGCCCGATCCCAATTGCTTCCAGGCGGCAATGAGCCGTTCGTGGATTGAATTGAACTGGTCGAGACCGCTGAAAGAGGATTGGAGCCAGAACCATTGGGCGACGGCGGCTTCAATCAGCGCGGTGGGAGTGTCCGCGTTGTATTCCAAAAGCTTGGGCGGCCCTTTTCCGTCGTAGGCCAGGTCGAAACGTCCATACAGGCTGAAGTCATCTTCGTTCCAGGACCGTAAAATCGACGAAACCGCCGCTTCGGGGATGCCGAGCCGGTTCCACCACCCGTTATCAACCACCTTCTGGGCGGCCTCGATGCAGAGTTGGTGCAAGGTGTTGGCGCCGGCTTCGAGTTCATCCACCTCTTTGGCGGTGAGTTCATAATACGCGGACTCATCCCAGTAGACTCCCGAAGGTGGGGAATGAAAAGTCAGTCCAACCTGTTCGACGAGTTCCTTCCAGTTTGGCCTGGGCGAAAAGGTGTGTCGCTGCATTTTGGGCGGGTTCCCCTCAGCTGCCTGCGTGACGCGCGCTGCTGCCAAACCCGCCGCGGCTGATCAAACCGCTTCGAACGGCGCCGGCCCGGGCCGTTGCTTCGCGTGCTGCCGAAACGGTTGGACGCGACGCGTTGACCGTTTCCGGCTCCGGGGTACTGCTCCACGTGCCGCCGTGGTAATAGCCTCGATTCGGATCGAAATAATTGCACGGGTACGGATACCACCCGTGATAGCCGGCATGGTAGTAGCCGGCACCGGAAACGTAATAGTTGTTGGTATAAGTGCCGTTGGGGTCGATCCGTTGCCAAACCTCGGGATCGGAAGGAGCATTGCAGCCGGCCAGCGTGCCCGAAGCCAGGGCCCCGGAAAGGACCAGCACCACGTTTCGGCTCCGTTTCATTAGCGGATTATCGGTCAACCGCCACAAGCCGCCTAGTATGAACCCGTGAACGGTTTGTAACCGGCTGGTGATTCTCTAGCTGATCATCGCCGCCGCAACCAGGATGCAGGTTCCAAGGATTACCGCGGCCCCCAGCAACGCTGCCGCCACGTTCCGGTGCTCGAGTATCTCTTTGTTCAGGTCCCCCGGCGTGAAGCGATCGAACAGCTTGTAACCGATAATGGCCAGGCCCATCCCCACCGTGGTGAAGATGGCCATGTACAGCAGGGCTTCTCCCAGGGATTTAGCGTGCCAACTCGCCTGGGGTACTGGTTCCTGGGCGAGGAGACGCATTGGCGACAAAGCTGCGAGCAAAAGCATTGCGCGAACAAAAGTGGCTTTCATAGGTGAACGAGTTGTAAAGGCTTTCGGCCACCCTTTCCAGTTATTTGCGGGACGGCGGGGACCTTGACCGCAATGCAGAATTGGGCATGCCCCGACTTTAAAATCAAAACGGGTTCAACACGATTCCCGCGCGCAACCTGGAATCACCGTCTTGATGAGGCTTTAAAAGCAGCAGTCCGGTTCCGCGGGGAACCTGCAAGCGCGCGGCGACATCCAGGTTGGTTACGATCGAAACGGATGAAGTCTCCACCTGCACGGTGTTGTTCGTTCGGATTTCTGAAAAGAAGGCGCTAAGCCAAAGGTCGGTGTGGTCGCCGTAAGTTCGAGTAGAGAAGGACGTCGTCACGCCTACCTGATTGGTCGATCCGTTGAGAATCACGGTCTGACCTGTGGAAAGTGAGGCCGTGACTCCATCGCACGTCGACACTCGGGATCGGACGAGGTTCCCATCGGCCACGATCCTCGGCAAATCAGCCGTGAATGCGTGACTCTGCGCCGCGTTAAGGAACCACACCTCGATTCCGGAGTCGTTCGTAAACACAGGCGCACCCAGATCCGTGGTGCGCGTTACGGCCGATGGCGAGACGAAAACACCCGTTTGAAACAAGACCGGCTTGCGGTGTCCAAATACTATGGATCGTGCCCACTGCCAGCCTGGGCCGGTGGGCATCCAACGGAGTAGCGCCTCCCGCGGCGAGCTCGGGGCCTCAAAAGGACGGGAAAGGATCATCACGGCGGGCAGGCGCACCTTGGGTGGCATGAGCAGAGCCGCACTCACCACCGCGAGGGCCAGCAACAGGAGCACAAAGAACCAGCGCCTGGGTTTAACACTTTTCATGGTAACAAAACACCAGGCTTCGGAAACGGTTTCTGGAGGTTTGACCTCTAGTCAGCTCCCACAGGAGAAATGGCATGTAAGGAACCGTAGGTCTAAGGGCGTGTAATGTTTCGAAAGCAAGAGCGCAACGTTTCCTTGGCGTTACGTCGGTCTCAACTTTAACAATGCCGCGATGGTTTTTCGTCGCGGCCGCCAATCGCCAGGGCCTAGAAAATCAGCGGCCAGGGCACCCAAGTCCGTAGAAAGAAGATTCAGCGCAGCATCCTGTCCGCCGTCGCGCCAATCTGCGTTCTTGATGAACTCCACGAGATTCACCTGCCTTTCCAGGAGCAAATTGAGCAGGATCTCGGAAAGTTTGTAGCTGAGGTGATTGGATTCACCGGGTATGCCGAAGGCGGTGCCGGCCCAAAACTCTTGAATTGTGCCGGGATTCCAATGCTGCCTGTGACGATCCACCTCGTCACGATCGAGAAGGAACGGCCGCCGCTCGATTCGGCTTTCGATCACCATTGCGAGCGCCTCATTCAACCACAACGGCAAGCGAAGGTGGACTACCAGGTTATGGACCAGTTCATGAACAATCGTGTGCTCGGCAGAACGGACGTTGACCAACGGCATCGCAATATGCGTGTACCCACGCCCCAGGCACACGCCGCCGCTGAGTGGGCTGACCTCGGCTTCATGAAAAAAAGAAACATAAGCATAGTAATCGTCAGGATCCGAAAAAAGTAACAACACATGTCGTCCGTGGTAGCCGATCCAGGCAGCGCCTCGCAGGTTTGCGCGAATCGTGGGCAACACCCCTTCCGCATAATTCAGCAACGTATTCACCGTCCCCGGGTCAGCGTCCGAAACACAAAGGAAATGGCCCGAGTCGTAAACCCGAGCGCCGCCGCCCAGGTCCTGGGCCAATTGCTGCAGCCACTTCTGCGCGGCAAAATCCCACGCTGCAAACAGGTCCTCCGAACGGACCCGCTCCCGGATAGAGCCCCGGACGGTGTCCCAGTCTGGCCGGGAAAAGCCCTCGACATAATCAAAGGGCATATCCAGTTCGGAAAGTTCCGGTATGGCCCGGTCGGAAAACCGAAACGGAGGCGGATTAGAGCAGTCGAGCAATTCGGGCTCCTGAGAATCGGGCGGGTCCTCAGTTTGTAACGGGCTCGCCGTCGCGGTTGGGAGCGGTGTGCCGCATTCAAGGCACGCGGTTGAGTCCGGAAGGTTTTTCCTTCCGCACCACGAGCAGGCTTTCACATTTGGAGTATGCCTCCGGAGCGAGAACAGTTCAACCTGCGCGGGGCCGCCCACGCCTGAACCTCAAGAAGCCTCTGTTTGCCGCGCCGGGTTACGACGGAAGCGGTGGGTAATGGGACGTTCGCTGCCAAAGGTGGTGCCCGCGACAGGACTTGAACCTGTACGATGTTACTCACTAGAACCTGAATCTAGCGCGTCTGCCAATTCCGCCACGCGGGCTACCTTATTTACAACGACTTACGAAGTGAAACGGTTGTGGGCTTGACGTTTGCGACAGAAATTGCGACAGTGTTGCCCTGTGGAAGGCAACGAAAGCCAACGAAAGACCGAAGCAACTTCAAACTCACGGCGATACAAATACACCAAGGTCCGGGACAATCGCAAGCACCCAATTCGCGGGCTCTGGAAAAGGAACGGGAAGTTCCTGGCGCGCTTCACGGTTGAAGACGATGCCGGGCGGAAGGTGGTCAAATGGGTGCCATTGAACGCCGAAACTGTGGCCGAGGCCCAGGAGGAGTTTCGGAAACTGCTGGTCCAGCGCAGCGAAGCCGAGCTGCCTCACATAGGTCGATGCCCAACGTTTGACAGCTACGTTCAGGACACCTATCTGAAACGATTAGTCACGTCCGGCAAGAAGCCGGATACCCTCGTAACCGAGAAGGTCCATCTCAAACAACTCCGCAGGTCCATCGGTCACTTGTATCTCGACAAAATTCGACCATATCACGTCGCTAACCACTTGCAGAAGCTCAAAGAAAAGGGCAAGGCGAATCGGACCTGCAACTTGGCCATGGTCGTTCTGCGGAA
>DATGLT010000261.1:0-39434 GCA_035294005.1 Verrucomicrobiia bacterium | reverse complement strand
CTTCGACTTCCTGGAAAGCCCCAAGGACGGTCTGCCGGTAGCTGGCCATGGTCTCATTGTAGGCTGCTTTTGAAAGGGCCAGTTGCGCTTTGTTCTGGCCGCCCGTAAACAAGGGCAACTGCAACGTCGGGCCGACTGACCAGAATCGGCTGGGCCATTCGATCCAGGTGGAAGCGCTAAGGGACTGAAAACCGGCCAGACCGTCAAAACGCACCCGCGGGTAAAAAGCGGTCAAGGCCACGCCGATTTGCGCATTCGCAGCGGCCATCCGATTTTCAGCGGCCGCCACATCAGGCCGCCGCTCGAGCAATTCGCTCGGGACACCCGCCGGGATTGCCGGCGGCTCCAGTTGCTCGGAAGGTCTTTGTTCCAATCGAAAACTGCCGGCTGGCTGGCCGCTCAGCGTCGCCAGAGCGTGCAACAAACGATCACGCTGGAGGCGCAAGGCCGGCAATTCGGCTTCCGCTCCGCGCAACTGAGTCTCTGCTTGAGCCACATCCAGGTCGGTCGCAATGCCTCCCTTACGACGATTCACGGTCAAATCCAGCGATTTTTGATAGGTCTCAATCGTGCGCTCGACGACCGAGTATTCCTGGTCCAACGCGCGCAACGTAAAGTAATCAGTCGCCAGTTCGGACTGCAGCGCGAGTTTGAGGGATTCAAGGTCATTGGAACTGGCGGATGCGTTGGCGCGCGCTGCTTCGACCTGGCGCCGAACTCGCCCCCACAAATCAACTTCCCATCCGGCCTGAAGCGGAAGGGTAAAGGTACTGTAGGTGTGCTCGATGCCGGCTATCCTGCCGTTTTGCGGCTCATTGACGCTGGTCCGTTGACGATTGAAGGAAGGGTCTGTTTCGAACTGGGGAAACAATTGCGCCCGCGAGATGGAAATTTGCATCCTGGCTTGATCGAACCGCGCAACAGCGGCGGCCAGTTGCTGGTTATTTGCGGCTGCCGCAATCTCCAGCCGGTCCAGGTCTGAATCATTAAAAACTCTCCACCACGCGCCCCGGGGCAGAGCTGCTCCCGGAGTTGCGGGCTTCCAATCGGCGCCATTGGTTTGGCCCGCGTCCGAATAGCTTGCAGGGACCGCATTGGTGCCCAGCGGCGCAGGCCGGTGGTAATCAGGACCGAGTTTGCACGAGGCAAAAAGAAACAGGGACGCCACGAGCAGAGCCCAGGCCTTCCATTCTCGGCTCGAGCTTGAGTTCCGCAACGGGTCGGATCTAGCAGCAATAAAGGACATCCCCGGCATCGGCTCAATTGCCTCCTGAATTCTCAGAACGCGATTGCGCGACTCTCACCACTGCGCCGCTGACCAGCGAATCGGCGGGGTTCAGAATGACCCGATCGGTTTTGTCGATGCCTTGAACCACCTCAACTGTGGGGCCGAAATCCCGTCCGATTTTAACATTGCGCAGTTCGACTTTGCCGTCGGCTCCAACCACTCCGACCTGGGTCCCCTCGGATCGGAACAGGAGCGTGTTTGAAGGGAGTGTCAGAGCCGCGTCCTGATCCAGTTCCGGGAACCGTACCTGGGCATAAGTCCCGGCGA
This sequence comes from Verrucomicrobiia bacterium, assembly GCA_035294005.1. Taxonomy (GTDB): domain Bacteria; phylum Verrucomicrobiota; class Verrucomicrobiia; order Limisphaerales; family UBA8199; genus JANXQE01. Next base: position 37,879 of record DATGLT010000261.1, on the reverse strand, counting down.
GGATCTCGTTGCTGGGATTGTCCACTTGCAACTCGACGAGCAAAGTGCGCGAATCCGCGCTCATGGCGCCGGAGGTGCGGGCGATGGTCGCGGGAAACACCCGACCGGGAATTTCCGGTATCATCAATTCGGCCGTTTGCCCGGTCGCAATGGCCTTCGCGGACATTTGCGGGACGTGGACAAACACACGCAACTTGCTGGTTTGGGTAAGGTGGAACAATTCCTTGCCGCTGCCTGCGACGATGAGCTGCCCGATATCGGTGCCTCGCGCCGTGATCGTTCCGGAGAATGGCGCCCGGACCCGGGAAAAGGATTGGAGTTCTTCCAACCGCCGCACTGTAGCCTGCGCGGCGGCAAGGTTTGCGGACTTGAGTTCGAGGTCGGCCTTTTTCTCGGCCGCTTCCTGTTCGCTAACGCTGGCAGTTTTGAGAAGCTCAGCCCAGCGATCGGCCGTAATCCGGGAGAGGGCCAAAGCGGCTTTGGCCTGGTCGAGCTCGGCCCGCGCCCGCATCAGTTCCTGACGCAGCTCGGGCGCGTCAATTTCCGCAAGGAGCTGTCCCTCCTTAACCTGTCCGCCAATATCCACCGACCAATTGGTTAAGTACCCGCTGGACCGCGCATAAATCGGGGCGTCCAGGAATGGCTTAATCTCGGCAGGCAACACAAGGCCGCTGCCCGTTTTGTCAGCCTTGGCGGAAACGACCTCGACGGTCTGCACGGTGAGCTCCCTGGTTTCGGCTTTGAGCTGGGCGCGTTGATGCCATCTCGGCAGAAATCCAGCCAGCCCGGCAATAAGGATCAAAACCACGGCGACGATTGCGCCGGTTCGGAGCTTCGCTCCCGACCTGGCGGCCGCCTCTGGAATCGACACAACAGGTTCAGGTTGGCCGGTTTTCATTACTGTTCCATTCATGAGCTTGATAAGATTACAGTTTCATGTCACTCGAAGAGTTCCTGGATTCCGCGGCCGGATGTTTGGTTTCAAACACGATTTGTAATGAGCCGTCATGCTCCCGCAACGCCTGGTTCCATACCTGTCAGCACGGGATCATCCGTGGTCACCGGGATGCGGCGATGCAACAGGCTGAAGATGACCGGCACAAAAAACAAGGTTGCCAACGTTGCCACAACCAGGCCTCCGATCACGGCCCGGCCAAGCGGTGCGTTTTGTTCTCCACCCTCGCCCAGCGACAGGGCCATGGGCAGCATTCCAATCACCATCGCCGCCGCCGTCATCAGGACAGGCCGCAAACGGCTTACGCCCGCGTCCCACGCGGCCTGAAGCGGGTCTTCTCCACGCTGGAGGGCCGCCCGGGCAAAAGTGACAACCAGGACGGAATTTGCCGTGGCGACGCCCAGGCTCATAATCGCGCCCATCAAAGCAGGCACACTCAAGGTGGTGAGGGTGATGTGCAACGCCCAGGCAACCCCGGCCAGCGCGCCCGGCAGCGCGGAGATGATGATAAACGGGTCGAGCCAGCTTTGGAAATTCACTACCAGCAGCAGGTAAATCAGAACAATCGCCATGATTAGGCCGATGCCGAGCCCCACAAAACTCGAGTGCATCGTCTCGGCTTGGCCGCGCACGATGATGTAGCTGCCGCGCGGCAATTCCTTTTCCGCCTTGGCAATGAGCGGTTTCAAATCTTTTAACACCCCGCCGAGGTCGCGTCCGCTTACGCCGCCGAACACATCGACGACCGGTATAATGTTGTAGTGTGAAATCACGGGAGGGCCTACGGTCCGATGGAAGCTGGCGAGATTTTCGAGCAACTGGACATCTCCCTGGCCGGGAGAGCTTGCGTTTATCGGAATCGCATTCAACGCCGACAGAGAATCCATCCGATGCTCCGGAACTCGAATGTTGATCAGGTATTGGATCCCGTTGGCCCGGTTCATCCAATAAACCGGCTGAACCTGACCGCTGCCGCTCAAGCTCAGCAGCACCGAATTGGCAACATCTCGCTCCGACAGGCCCATTTCGGACGCTTTGGTCCGGTCAATCGCGAAATCCAGTTTCGGCAAATCGGCGGGTTGTTGGACCCGCACGTCCACGGCGCCAGGCACCGCGCGGATGGATTCGGCCAGCCGTGCCGCGATCCTGCGGTTGGTCTCCTGGTCGCGTCCGACGATCTGAACATCAAAGGGCGCCGGGAGACCAAAGTTGATGGACTGGCTCACGATGTCCGCAGGGAGGAAATAGAAAGTCACCCCTGGAAAGGCGCGTGAAAGGCGAACGCGCAGTTCCTTGATATAACGGCTGGTGGGCTGATGCTCCGGTTTGAGCGAAACCAGCACGTCGGCATCGCCAGTTCCTAACAAGCCGCTGTCGTTGTAAGTCAGATTCACGCTCGAAACTGGGATGCCGATGTTATCGAGCATGCCGCGGAATTCGTCGGCGGGGATGGTCTTGCGCACTTCGGCCTCGACCTGGTCGACCAATTTGGCGGTTTCTTCGATCCGGGTTCCGCTTCGAGTGCGAACGTGCAGCCGGAATTGACCGGCATCAACTGACGGGAAGAAATCCTGGCCGAGCTGCGGCACCAATCCCAGAGAGGCAAAACAGAAAACCAGAAACAAGAGAGCGAACGCGCCGCGGTGATGCAAAAGGCCGCCTAAGAGCAGCCGATATCCATTGCGGAACCGATCAAACCAGCTCTCGAAACTGCTTTGAACAGCTGCAAACGGCCGCAACCAGGGTGCGCCCGGAGTTTCAGGTCCATGATCCTGCACGTTCCGGTAGAACCACATCACCAGGGTCGGAACCAGCGTTCGGGAGATCACATAGCTGGCGAGCATGGCGAATACCACCGCTTCAGCCAGGGGCACGAACAGGTAATGAGCAACTCCGGTCAGGAAAAACATGGGAACGAAGACGATGCAAATACACAGGGTAGAGACAAAGGCGGGCATCGCGATCTCTTGCGCGCCATCCATGATCGATTCCTCGAGCGGCTTCCCAGAGGCCATGTGCCGGTGAATATTCTCAATCGCCACCGTTGCGTCGTCGACCAGGATGCCAACCGCCAGCGCCAACCCTCCGAGGGTCATGAGGTTGATGGTCTCGCCCAGTGCGCTAAGGATGGCTATTGAAGCCAACACCGAGAGGGGAATCGACAGCGCGATGATCAGGGTGCTGCGCCATGAACCCAGAAAAAGCAGGATCATCAGCGCCGTCAGCGCAGCCGCAATCACACCCTCCCGAACAACGCTTTTGATCGCCGACCGCACGAAAACGGATTGGTCAGAGAACTCCTTGACGCTCAGTTCAGGCGGCAACCCGCTTAGGACCCGGGGCAAAGCTTTCTTGATCCCGGCGACTACTTCGAGAGTTGAAGCCGACCCCGTTTTGTACACGGTCAACAAAGCGCCGCGCAAACCTTCGTTGCGCACGACGTTTTGTTGGGGTTGGTACCCGTCCCTGACCTGGGCCACATCATTCAAATGAATGACGGCGCCATTCACGGTCTTTATGGGAAGATCGCTTAATTCGGCGAGTTCACGCGGGCTGGTATTGAGCTCAATCGGATATTCAGTAGAGCCGATTTTTGCGGTGCCGCTGGGCAAGATGAGGTTTTGGGCGTTGACGGCATTGACCACGTCGATGGGGGCGAGGTTTTTGGCTTTGAGTGACGCGAGGTCGAGATCGACGGAAACGAGGCGCATTTTCCCACCGTACGGCCATGGCATGGCAGCGCCCCTGACTGTGGCCAGGCCGACCCGCAGTTGGTTGGCCGCGATATCGAAAATCTCCTGTTCGGAAAGTTTCGGACTGCTGATGCTGTACTGCAGGATTGGAACCGTGGAAGCGCTGTAGCGGATAATCAACGGCGGCGTTGTGCCGGGAGGCAAGGAACGAATCACGGTCTGTGAAATGGCAGTGACCTGGGCCACCCCGGCGTCCACGGAGGTGCCCTCGCGGAAAAAGACCTTAATGATGCCGATCCCGTTATACGCGTTGGATTCGGTGTGCTCAATGTCGTTGACGGTAGTGGTCAGCGAGCGTTCCTCCGCGTAATTCATGCGCTGCTCGATTTCCTGGGCGTCCAGGCCCGTGTAATTCCACACGATGCTGACGACGGGAATATTGATCGAAGGAAAAATGTCGGTGGGAGTACGCAACAGCACGATCGGCGTGAGCAGCAACAACACGAGCGCGCCCACTACGAACGTGTAGGGGCGGCGCAGTGCCAGGCGGACAATCCACATAGGACAGCATTAAGCCACAGGGATGCGCGCCGGACCAATACAAGTTTGCCCGGCAATTGATACCTGTTTAATATCAATCCATGGAACTGAGACATCTCCGGTATTTTGTCGCGGTGGCCGAAGGGCTGAATTTCAGGCGGGCCGCCGAGAAGCTCCACATGGCTCAGCCGCCGCTGAGCGCGCAAATCAAAGCTCTCGAACAGGAATTGCGGGTCCAATTATTCGAACGAACCACGCGTTCGGTGAACCTGACGCATGCCGGGCGAGTGTTCCTGGAGGAAGCGCGCGAAGTGCTTGCCGCTTCGGCCCGGGCAGAGCAGCGCGCCCGCGATGCCCAGCACGGGCTGGCGGGAACCTTGCGGGTCGGCATCATCGCCCCGGTCGCAGGAGCCTGGCTCGCCGGGATTTTAAGACGGTTCCGCCAGCGGTTCCCTGCGGTCCAGTTTTCCTTGTTCGACCTGACCAGCCCCGAGCAGTTGCGGCGTTTGCACGAGCACGAACTGGACGCCGGACTCCTCAGACCGCCCATAACGCTCTCGGAACTGGATTACAGTTTCGTCGGCGAGTCGCGCCAGGTGCTGGCGATGCCTTCAGGCCATCGACTCTCAAAAAAGCGGCGCCTCGAGTGGTCGGATTTTCACGGCGAAGGGTTGGTTTTGATTCATCCAAGCGCGCAGCATGGCTACTACGATCCTTTTTTTGCCGCATGCGCCAAAGCCGGCGCGCAACCCCGGCCCACGCAATATGCCAATGATATCCAAACTAAAATGTGGCTGATCTCCGCCGGATTCGGCATCGCTCCAACCACGGCGTCTCTTGGCGAGGTCAAACGCCCGGGGCTGGTGTTTCGCGCACTGCCTCCAGGCCTGCCGCCGGTTCAGACGGTGCTGGCATGGCGCAGGGCGGACACATCGCCGGTCCTGGCACAATTTTGCAAAAGTTTCGTACCATTCGCACAATAACAATTCGGTTCACTCACCACATCGCCGGTGGAATTGACAGGTCCAGCGCTCGGAATAACCTAGCCCCCCACATGGGCAGCAGCGCTCATCGCGTTTGCGACCCAACCAAAGCATGAAAGAGCTGACTGCCTTCTCGAAAACTGCGCATCCACGCACAATTACGATTCTCTCATTGGCACTGCTAATCAGTGGCACGTGTGAAGAACCCGTCCGCTCGGCGGAAACCTCCCCCACAGAGGGCACCGAATACTGGGCGTTCAGACCTTCCCGTGACGAATTCAGCGCCAATTCGCTTTTGGACCTGCGTTCTCTGAATGAAAAAATCGCCGGTGATCATGGCTTTGTGAGCCGTACGACAGATGGGAACGATTTCGCTTTTTCCGACGGGACCCCGGTGCGCTTTTGGGCGCTGAACGACGGCGCATTCGATACCGACCTGGAACGTCATGCCCGGTTCATCGCCAAGCGCGGCATCAACATGGTGCGTTTCCACTGCAATATCACCCCGACAGGCAATGACCTCATGGCGATCGACAAAACAGACCGGGATCACTTGTGGCGCGGGGTCGCCGCAATGAAAAAGCAGGGCATTTACGTGACTTACTCGCCCTATTGGGCGGGTCCGGCACGAGTGAAACCATCAATGGGAGTTCTCGATACCGGCGGAAATGGCAACTGGGGCCTGCTCTTTTTCGATGCCCGGCTGCAGGAGGCATACAAGGGATGGCTGAGGCAAGTCCTGGTCGAAACCAATACTTATACGGGGATCCCTTTGGCGGCTGACCCGGCGCTGGCAATCATTGAACTTCAGAATGAGGATTCACTGCTCTTCTGGACGGTCCAAGGCATCAAAGGCCAGGCACGCCGGGAGCTGCGCAAACAATTCGGCGCGTTTGTTTCCCGGAAATATGGCTCGCTCGAACGGGCACGGCAGGCCTGGAACGACGCGGCGCCGTCACCAGACCAGGATAGTCCTGACGACCTGGCGCAGGGAGAAGCCGCGTTGTATCTGGTATGGCAGTTGACCCAGGCACCAGGGCCCGAAGGTGTGCAACGGCGTTGTTCAGACCAGATGCAATTTCTCACTGAGACGATGTATCGCTTCAATCGGACAATGGGCGAATTTCTACGAAACGAGTGCCACTGCAAGCAGTTGGTCAACGCCGGCAATTGGCGCACCGCCAACAATGTCACCATGCTCGATGCGGAACGTTGGTCTTACTCCGCCAATGAAGTCATGGCCGTAAACCGGTATTACACGGGGGTCCACGAAGGGAAGAATAATGGCTGGGCTATCGTCAACGGGGATGTGTTCACGGATGAATCCGCGTTGCTGCGGCCGCTGGAAATGCCACTCGCACTGAAGCAGGTCGAAGGCTTTCCGATGTTGGTGACGGAAAGTTCGTGGGTTCCTCCTTTGAGCTATCAATCCGAAGGCCCGTTTCTGGTGGCAGCCTACCAGTCGCTCTCGGGCATCGACGCGTTCTACTGGTTTGCGACCGGGGAGGAAGATTGGCGGCAACCGGGCTCGGCCAACGGCTTTATGCCGTCGGAAGGAAAATGGGTCTGCGCGACTCCGATGATCATGGGCCAATGGCCCGCGTCGGCCCTGATGTTCAGACGCGGATATGTGAAGCAAGGACAACCCGTCGTGCAAGAGCACCGATCGCAGGATGACCTCTGGCAACGGCGCGCGCCGGTGATTGCTGAGGAACCCGGCTACGACCCCAATCGCGACCAGGGATCCAAACCCGCCCAATCCCATTCGAAGGGGAACGTATCGCCGCTGGCGTACCTGGTGGGGCCGGTCGAGGTCAAATACGATGGAGATTCTACCCGGACCAGGGTGGCTGATCTGAACCAGTTCGTGCACGTCGAAGCTAAACAGGTCGAAGCCAATACCGGCGAAATACATTACGACTACGGGCGTGGGATTTGCCAGCTCGACACCGCAAAGGCGCAGGGAGTCACCGGCTTTTTGAAACGAGCCGGAGGCAAGTTTAAGTTCCGGGATCTGGAAATTGTGTCTGGGGACGATTATGCCACCGTGCTTGCAGTTGCAATGGACGACCGACCGTTGGGTGAATCCAAACAGGTGCTGATCCAGGTCGGCACAACCGAACGGCCTGCGGGGTGGAAAACCAAACCCGCGGAATTTAAAGGGAAGGCCGCGGAGGAGGTTGTCGATTTTGGCCATGCGCCGTGGATGATTGCGCGCAGCCACGTCACGATTTTGATCAGAAACACGAAGCTCTCAACCGCCCGGGTTCTGGACGTTAACGGGATTCCCGTGAAAGGGAGCCGGCTGGAGGTTCAGGACGCGGCGAAGCGGCTTGTATTCCCGGCCGATGCGCTATACGTCATGTTGGAGTGAAGGGCCCGAAGTGAACCTTGATCCAATTCACGGTAACTCGTCGGGTGAATTAAGGTTCCGGTAAAGCGCTCTTTCCGAATTTTCCAGCAGGTGCTCTCGCATGAGTCCAATTTGGATCAGTTGCCGGACCAAGGATTGCATTGAGAAATCTGCCGAAGCCAGGGCGGCTTTTGCAGAAGCTAAGGCAGGTTTGGGATAAATGGCAGCCAGCGGCTCAAACCGTTCGCCATTCGATGGGACAATTCCAATGCCTGGTTTGACCAGGTCTGCCATTTTTTTGAGATGTTGGCCGGTCATATGGGGCATGTCGACCGCAAGCACAACGAGGTGGGTCGTGTTGATCGCCCCTAACCCCGCCGCAAGGCCGCTGAGAGGGCCGCAGGAAGGTGGAGTGTCCAGCAGTGGCTGCGCATCGGGTGGGCACCAGGCCGGCGCCGTCCGCGTTGAGATGTAAATAGCCTTTGGGTTCAGCATCCGCAGGGTAGACACCTGTTTCTCCCAAAGAGGAAGTCCCTCGATGACAAGCGTCGCCTTGTCCCGGCCCATGCGGCGTGAAAAGCCGCCCACAAGGAGCATCGCGGACAAAGTAATTTCGCCAACCCTCGACTCTCTGACAGGTTGAAAAGTCATAGGGGACACTTTAGTGAGGATCGGTGGGCGAGGCCGCCGGCGGAGATGGCCGCGCGATGTTCCCGCCAAAATCGTTGTCGGCTATTGCGCGTGTCTCAACAGTGGAACGCCTCAATGCTTCGAGAGGACAAGGAAGATTCCCGCGGCCGCGAGGATTGCCAATATCAGTAAAGTGATTTTGATCCAGCTCTTGGGATATTTGCCCGCGATTGAGCCGGTGTACCCGTTGATCACGACCTGGAAGTTCCGGGCGCCGTAATTGTAGGTGAGCAGCCAGATCGGCACGAGGATATGTTTGAAGGTTTGGCCGGAGTAATCGGCTTCGACTTGCAGGTTGCGGTGAGTATCGCCAGGAACCTGGGCCGCGCACATCTGCCGCAACTCGGCGTCCATTTCCTCGCGCGCGGCGTGGGCTGCCGTGCCAAGGTCAATCTGGTAGCGTTCAACCACCCAACCGGAAAGAAATCCGGGCTGATATGGGGCCAATTCTTTGGTGGGAAATGGTTCGATGCGGCGCAGCATCTCGGGTTGTACGCCGCGCGATGCGGGCACAAGCTCATCGTCGAAGAAATGATCCAACGCTCCGCTGCTGGGCTCCCACCGCACTTTTTGCACACGCCGCGTTTTTAGTTCTCCCTGGGAATCCCGGTAGGTTTCCTCCTCGTAATAATAATACCCGCTCTCAGCGGTCCACTCGGCATGGACCTGGGCGTCGAAAGTCCAATATGGAATATAAAGGCCCTTTACGATATCGGTTAGAGCGGCGCGTTTTAGAAGATTGGGAGCAAACCAGCGGGTCCGGTACCATTGATGAATCGCATCGCGCACCTGGGTTTCACTGACCTTCATGGGCAGGAGGCTTTCAGGGCGGAAGGCCTCTTTGATTTCTTCGTATGGAACCAGAGCTGAAGAACCGCAGAAATCGCAGCGCTGGCCGACGTGCGCGGGATCGAAGACCGAGATTGCCTGGCAGCTCTGGCATTTGACGGAAATCTTCCGCGCCTGCCAACCCCTTTGATCATCCGGAATCGAACGCAAAGCCTGGACAAGGTCGTGCTCGACGATGACCTGGTCGCCGCCGGGGGTCAGTTGGACCTGGGCCGGGGAGGTCGTTCCACAAAAAGCGCAGACCAGCGCTTTTTTGGCCGGGTCCCAGCGCGCCTCGCCCCCGCACGCAGGGCAGGAGAATTTCTGTTGTGCCGTTGCTTCCAAGCAATCCGGTTAAGGCGATTGTTAGGGGTTCAACCTTTTAGGAATTCTTCCAAAGCCGCCCGGGTGATTCTCCAGGCGGTTCCGATTTTCTTTCCTTTAAGCGAGCCATCGGCGAGGGCCGTGAGCACGTCAGATTCAGAGACGCCGAGAGCTTTAGCGGCCTCGGCCGGGCTCATCAGGTCGGGAAAGCCGCCGGTGCCGCCCCCGGGATTCTGAGGCGGCGGGGTTGAAGACGTTGCGCCCGCACCGATGACCGGCGGCGTTGCTTGAGTTTGGCCGGCGGCAAAGGCTTGGGCGATTTGCTGGCCCATGGAAACTCCGGCGCCCAGTTGCGCCGCCGAGGCAGCCATGCCGCCTCCAGCCCCTTCCGCCATCCCCTGCGCCATCTGGTACTTTACGTAATCGTTCAGGTTCCCGACAGCAGCCATGCTCGAGCGCTTGTCGATCGCCTGTTCGACCTCGGGTGGAACAGAAACGTTTTCGACAATGAAACTCGGGATCTCCAATCCATACTTCGCAGTAACCGCCGGGTTGATAACAGGCCGCAGGGCCTCGCCCAATTCCTGGTAGCGCGAAGCAACGTCCAAAACCGGGACCTTGGCCGCAGCCACGGCTTCGCTGAACACGCTTACAATCCTCGACCGCATTGTGTCGGCGAACTCTTCCAGGCGGAAATGGTCGTCGGTTCCCGCGACTTCTTTGAGAAAGAGCTTGGGGTCGACTATGTGGAAATCGTAGGTCCCATACGCGCGCACGCGCACAACACCGAAATCGGGGTCGCGCAGAAGAATCGGGTTTGCCGTGCCCCACTTGTTGCCAGTGAACAGGCGCGTGTTGACGAAATAAACATCCGCTTTGAATGGCGACTCAAATCCGTATTTCCAGCCTTTGAGGGTCGAGAGAATGGGAATGTTATCGGTGGTGAGGGTCCATTCCCCGGGCCCAAAGGTGTCGCCGAACTGACCGAGGTAAATGAATTGAGCCACTTGCGATTCGCGGACGATTAGCTTGGCGCCTCGTTTGATTTCTTTTTGAGTGTCCGGATGGCGGTAGGAAATTGTGTCCCGCGAATCATCCTGCCACTGGATAATCTCCAGAAATTGCGTTTTTAAATAGTCCATCAGGCCCATACGTTTTTGCCTTTCAGTTCAGTTTTGCCGTATCATCCTCCGGTGTTGCGGCTCTGGAAAGTACAATTTCGACCCGGTTATGTAATGGGACTGTGGCGTCGCTTTTTCGGTGGATCCGGCTGCTAGACTGAGGAGGATGAATATGACTGAATTGCTTAATCTGCTGCCGCCGCGGAGCGAACTGGAGCGGGCATTTGCCGCGAAGGACTCTTCCTATGACGGCGTCTTCTATGTCGCCGTCAAAACCACCGGCATCTTTTGCCGTCCTTCCTGCGCCTCCAAACCGAAGCTCGAAAACGTTGAATTCTTTGCCTCCGTCAGAGAATGCCTGTTCGCCGGTTACCGTCCCTGCAAGCGATGTCACCCGTTGAATGCGACGGGCACACATCCCGCCTGGGTGGATACCATCCTGTCGCGCGTCGAGACCTCCCCGGATTTGCGGCTGAAGGGATGCGACCTGAAGGAACTGGGTGTGACCCCCGAGCGCGCCAGGCGTTGGTTTCAGCAAAACTATGGCATGAGTTTCGCCGCCTGGTGCCGGGGAACCAGGTTGGCCGGCGCGTTTATGAGAATCAAAAAGGGAAGCTCACTTGACGACGCCACGTTCGACAGCGGGTTTGAGTCGCTCAGCGGCTTCCGCGAAGCTTTTGAACGGGTTTTTGGCGATGCCCCGGGGCGAATCCGCGACCACGGCAAACGCGTCGTGGTGACCATGATAGACAGCCCGCTGGGGTCGTTGCTTGCCGGAACGAACGATGACGGCATCGCTCTTCTCGAGTATACCGATCGTCGGATGCTCGAGCACAACATTCAATCCCTGCGGCGGCGCTTTGAGTGTGGCATTGTGCCCGGCCAACATCCGCTGCTGGAACAACTGCGAAGCGAGCTAAAAGAATATTTTGAGGGCCAACGGCGGGAGTTCACGGTGCCTCTGGCGGCCCGCGGAACGCCTTTCCAGGACAGAGTCTGGGCCGAATTGAGGCGTATCCCATACGGGCAAACCATCTCTTACGATGAATTGGCGGCTCGCATCGGCCAACCCACTGCGCAACGCGCGGTCGCCCGGGCCAACGGCATGAATTACGTCTGCATCCTGATTCCCTGTCACCGCGTCATAGGCAAAGACGGCAGCTTGACGGGCTACGGCGGCGGGTTATGGCGCAAACGACTCCTGCTGGAACTGGAGAAGAAGACGACCGGGACAGAGATCGCGGCGGATCAACGGGCAAAAAAACACGCCTGAGCCAGGGGTTTTGCGGCCAGTCATAGTTGCGGGCGATTTCCAGGCTTGCCCGGATGTTACGGCTGAATAATATTTCATATCACGCGTCCTTTTTTTAATAGGCGCCCTTCACCGCTGGAAGGGCTGCCGATTGCCCCCGGGCAAGGGCACGCGTCGCATATGCACCTCGAAATTCTCGGTCGAGAAAGAGTGTGGAAGCTGCCTCGGCTTTTCCAGACGGGATTGGGAGCGCTCCTGGCCATTGTCCCGGCGCTCTGTCTGGCCGCAAACACAAAAACGACAGTGACTCTTCCCCCGCCTGCCGAACGCAAGGTGGATTTCGAAAAGGACATTCAACCGATCCTTTCGGCGCGCTGTTATTCCTGTCATGGCCCCGACAAACAGAAAGCGGACCTGCGGTGGGACGTGAAAGAGAGCGCGTTCAAAACTGGCGAGCACGGGCCGACGATTGTTCCGGGCAACAGCGCCGCCAGTCGTGTGATCCAGCTCGTAAGCGGTGCTGAGCCCGATTCCATAATGCCACCGCGCGGCGACCGGCTGACGCCCGAACAAATCGGGCTTCTGCGCGGCTGGATAGACCAGGGCGCGACCTGGCCGGCCACTGCCGCGGCGGCCCACAAGGCCGCCGATAAGCGCAGCCATTGGGCTTTCAAAGCCCCGGTGAGATCGGTTGTGCCCTCAGGGGACAAAAAGAAGTGGGCCAGGAATCCCATAGACGCTTTCGTCCTGGCCCGCCTTGGGAAAGAGAAGCTGGCGCCGTCGCCGGAAGCGGACCGAGTCACTCTGATTCGGCGTGTTACTTTGGATTTGACGGGTTTGCCTCCAACCCCGCAGGAAATTGATAACTTCCTGGCCGACCGCGCGCCCGGGGCGTACGAGCGGTTGATTGAACGGGTCTTGGCCTCACCGCATTATGGCGAGGTCTGGGGACGGCATTGGCTCGATGTAGCGCGATACGCCGACAGCAACGGCTATGAAAAGGACCGTGCGCGCTCGATTTGGCCGTACCGGGATTGGGTCATCCGCGCCTTCAACCAGGACATGCCCTTTAACGAATTCACGATCGAGCAATTGGCCGGAGACCTTCTGCCCAATCCCACCGCGGACCAGCGCATCGCCACCGGTTTCTTGCGCAATGCAATGCTCAACCAGGAAGGCGGAATCGAACCAGAACAATTCCGGGTTGAAGCCCTCATCGACCGAGTCGACACGCTTGGCAAAGCTTTCCTCGGTCTAACGATCAACTGCTGCCAATGCCACGATCATAAATTCGATCCGTTCACACAGCAGGATTACTACAGGTTTTACGCGTTTTTGAATAACGACGACGAAGCGTTCATGGAAGTTCCCACGCGTCACGAGGCGGAGCAACGGGCGCAGATCCTTCGCAAAATCAGTGAGCTCGAAGATCACGCAATCGCAGAATCGACAAATCTGGATGACCGCATGGCGGCATGGGAGAAAGGCCTCTCAACGCCGACCACACATTGGACAGTGCTCGATCCGACCGTGTGGGACTGTTTCGCGACCAAGTTCGAAAAACAGGAAGACCTTTCGTTGCTGGGCGGCGGCGATCTGAACGCCGGCGGAGTAATGCGCGTCTGGATCGACACCGACCTGACAAATGTGACCGGGTTTCGGCTGGAAGCATTGACTAATGCCAACCTGATGTACGGAGGTCCCGGCGAGCTTGGCAAAGGCAGTTTTCTAATCAGGGAATTCACGGCTGAAACGTACGCGCTGGAAAACCCCACTGTAACGAACAAAGTGAAGCTCCGGCGTGCCGTGGCAGATGCAGAGGCACCGGGATTCAGCGTTACCAACGCCATCGACGGCAACACCGAAAAGGGAGGCTGGACGCCGACCGCAACCGCCGAGCACCGAAATGAAAACCATTTCGCGGTATTTGAATGTGATCAACCTCTAAACCTGTCTCACGGCACGCGACTGCTTATCACGGTCCATCAAAGTTTCGAGGGCGACGACAAGAATCACGGGCTGGACGCCGACACCAAGCTCGAGGCTCACCTGCTGGGCAGTTTCAGGCTCAGCGCGACCACGGACTCGGTTCCGTTAAGCTCTAACCCGCTTACCCCTGAAGAGCAAAACATCCTCGGGATCCCGGTTACGCAACGCACCCGCGAGCAGAAGCACAAACTTTTCAGCATCATCCGCCACTCCGATCCCGATTGCGCAGCGTTGAACAAGGAAATTGACAAACTTTGGGCCACGTGGCCGTTCCCAGCCACGACCATGGTGCTGCAAGAGCGGGCGCACCCCAGGGTCACTCACGTTTTTAAGCGCGGCGATCGGCTCCGGCCCACCGAGGCTGTTCAAGCGGGTGTGCCGGCATTTCTCAATCCCCTTCCATCGGGCGCTCCGCTCACCCGGCTCGGCCTGGCTGAATGGATTGTGAACCCTGCGAATCCGACAACGGCCCGGGTAATCGTGAATCGTATCTGGCAGGCTTATTTCGGGCAGGGCCTGGTCACAACGCCCGAGGATTTCGGCACCAGGGTCGACATACCGTCGCACCCCGAGCTGTTGGATTGGCTCGCGTGCGAGTTCATGGATCCCATAACCCCGGATTGCTCGGGAGTACGGCCGCAACCCTGGAGCATAAAACATATCCATCGTCTCATTGTCGGTTCGGCGACGTACCGGCAGTCATCCGAGGTCAAACCCGAGATCTACGCGCGTGACCAATTCGACCGCTGGCTGGAGAGGGCACCCCGGGTGCGCGTCGACGGGGAAATCGTCCAGGACATCGCGCTCTCGGCCAGCGGCTTGCTTAACCCAAAGATTGGCGGCCCAAGTGTGTATCCGCCGATTCCCTCGAGTGTGGGCGACACGGTTTACGGCGGGTTTAACTGGCCGGAGTCCAAGGGCGATGAGCGGTACCGGCGCGGATTGTATACTTTCTGGAAAAGGTCATTGCCCTTTCCGACGCTGACCGCGTTCGATGTGCCGACGGCGGAGACTGCCTGTCCGCGTCGAGTCCGCTCCAACACGCCATTGCAGGCGCTGACTACGCTGAATGAAAAAACATTCATGGAGGCGGCCCAAGCCATGGCTTTGCGAGTGATGAAAGAAGCCGGGCCGGACGACCGAGCACGCGTCCGCTACGCCTTCCGCCTTTGTACCGGCCGCCAGCCGGATCCGGAGGAAACCGATAAGCTCCTGAAGTTCTGGCAGGAGCAATACGCGCATTTCGAGAACGACACCGCGGATGCCGTGAGAGTATCGAGTATGGAAATCACGAACATGCCGCCGGAAGTGAACCTGCACAAAGTCGCGGCCTGGGCAATGGTCAGCCGGACCATTTTGAACCTGGACGAAACCATCACACGAGAATGAATCTGCAGAATGAGTTGAGGGCCGAATACGCGCGTTTAATTACGCGGCGCTGGTTTTTCCGACAATGCGGCGTAGGCCTGGGATCCATCGCCCTGGCCTCTTTGCTCGGCGCTGAGAAAGCCTCGGGAGCGGCGCCCCAGCCTACTAATCCGCTTGCACCGCGGCAACCCCCGCTCAAGGCGCGCGCCAAACGCGTGATTTACCTGTTCATGGGAGGCGCCCCCAGCCAGCTGGACATGTTTGATTACAAGCCTTCGCTGGCCAAATACAACGGCAAGCCTGTGCCCGCCGAAGTTGTCATGGGCCAGAAATACGCGTTTATCAAACCCGATGCGGCACTTTACGCGAGCGAATTCAAGTTTTCAAAATACGGGGCCTGCGGGGCGGAATTGTCAGAAGCGCTGCCGCACCTTTCGCAAGTGGTCGACGATATAGCGATCGTGAAGTCGATGACCACCGACGCGTTTAATCACGCACCGGCGCAGGTCCTGATGCAGACCGGGTCGACCCAGTTCGGGCGCCCATGTTTCGGCTCGTGGGTGCTCTACGGGCTGGGAAGCGAGTCGCAAAACCTGCCGGGTTTTGTGGTGATGAACTCAGCCAACGGCCTGAGTGGCGGGTCGGCGCTTTTCGGCAGCGGTTTCCTGCCCACATTTTACCAGGGCGTTCCATTCCGAAAAACAGGGGACCCTGTGCTGTACCTATCAAATCCGGCCGGCATTAGCGACAAAATGCAACGCCGCACCCTGGATTTGATTAAGGAACTGAACCAAAAACATCTGGGAGTGGTGGGTGACCCGGAGATTACCACGCGCATTAACTCGTTCGAGATGGCGTCGCGAATGCAAGCCAGCGCGCCCGAACTGATGGACATTTCCAAAGAAAGCCCCGAAACCCTGAAACTGTACGGCGCAGAACCAGGCAAACCCTCCTTTGCAATGAATTGTCTGCTCGCTCGCAGGCTCATCGAACGGGGTGTTCGGTTCGTGCAACTGTTTCACGAAGGTTGGGACCATCACAGCGAAGTGGTCAAAGGAGTCAAGGATCAGACCGCCAAGACCGACCAGGCTAGCGCCGCCTTGGTAAAAGACTTAAAAGAGCGAGGTTTGCTCGATGACACGCTGGTGATATGGGGCGGCGAATTCGGCCGCACACCCATGGTGGAGAGCAATCCCGATGTTGGGCGTAAACTTGGAAGAGATCATCATCCGCAGGCGTTCACCGTCTGGCTGGCCGGTGGAGGAATCAAACGCGGCATCACCTGGGGCGAAACTGATGAACTGGGATTCCATGTGGTTAAAGACAAGGTGCATGTCCATGACCTGCATGCAACGCTGCTCCACCTGCTGGGATTTGACCACACGAAATTGACCTACCGTTTCCAAGGCCGCGATTTCCGGCTCACCGATGTTGAAGGTGAGATCGTCCGAGGGCTCCTGGCCTGACCCGAACCATCCGGTTGAGGGCTTTTGTCAAACCAGCAAAGGACGCTGCCGAATGAAGGCGCGCACCCGCCTCATTTACTGCACCACGATCTTGTAAAATCTCTGACTGCCCGTTGCGCCAGGGTCTTGGATGGTCATGGGCGCGCCAGTCCCGGGCTGTTGGAAGGCATTGGGCAGAACGGTCCAGTTCGTCGTCGCGACGTCGTTTGCAACATAGACCGAATACAGGAGGTTGGAGACGGTTGAAAAGCTCAGAGCGGCGCCATTCGTGCCGGAGCTGATGTTACTCAGCTTTGCCTGAGCCAGGACGCGCAACACGGCAGGCTGGCTTTCGGTCGTGCCGAAAGGATTGGAAATCCTGACGCAATAGCTGCCGCTGTCGGTGGGCGAAACGCTCTTCAGCCGCAGACTGGTTCCCGTCGCGCCCGAGATAGGGCGGCTGCAATTGGCCATCCACTGATACTGCAACGGTCCGGTTCCCGAAGCTGAGACCGTGATCAACACTTGCTGTCCCTGCAACACCGTGAGGCTCGCCGGTTCAGTGATAATGACTGGCGCCTGCAAAATCGTGAGCTTCGCTCGCGAGCTGGTAACGGTACCAGCGGTGTTGCTCGCGATGACCGAATAGAATCCAGCCTGGCCACTCTGAATATTGGTGAGCGTGAGGCTCGAGTTTGTTTCGCCGGAAAGCACGTTTGTGTCATTGAAAAGCCATTGGTAAGAGGGAGCCGGGTATCCCGTGGCTGCGGCGGTGAAGGTGGCGCTGCCGCCAAGAGCGGCCGCGGCGTCGAGTGGCTGAGTCGTAATCAAAGGCAACCCGGATAAAGAGAGAATAGCCGGCGCGCTGGTGGTGCTTCCGTAGACATTGGTGAGGACGACCTGGTAAATCCCCGCTTCATTCAAAGTGACATTGGTCAAACTCAACGTTGAATTGGTTGCCTGGGACAGAATGTTGGTTTGGTTAAAATACCATTGATACGACGAAGGCGGACAAGCGACTCCAACAGTGAACGAAACGTTCTGACCGATCAAAGTGGATTGGTTCTTCGGCTGGCTGGTAACGCGCGGGGCCGAAAGATCCAGCACGCTGATCGTTTGACTGCACGCCGCCGCGTTGCTGCATCCATCCAGCGCCAGCCAATTGCGCGTTACGTTGACGTTTTGCCCGCACACCACGTTCGTCACGGTGGACAGGACGCTAA
Organism: Verrucomicrobiia bacterium; assembly: GCA_035294005.1. Taxonomy (GTDB): domain Bacteria; phylum Verrucomicrobiota; class Verrucomicrobiia; order Limisphaerales; family UBA8199; genus JANXQE01. The sequence continues at coordinate 20,115 of DATGLT010000261.1, read as the reverse complement.
CATTGACGCCACTGCTTAGGGCAGACAACTGGCTGCCGAAGCCCTGGCCGGGCTGGCCCTGGATTGTCCAGCCGTTGGTTCCAAGAATCCAGTAACCCGCACCGGACTGGCCCACCACAGGGGGTCCATAGAAATTCAATCCCGCCGAATCCCCGTCTCCCAGGCCTTCGAAAAGCACGGTCCATGTGAAGGAGGCAGGCAAAGCTCCGGTTAAGGGAACGGCCGCGCTAAGCTGGAATTCGTTCAGAACCAGGGCGCCGCGATTGGTCGCGATGATGGGTTGCGGTCCGCTGTCATAGAAAACCGTTCCCGGTGAGTGAATGCTCGCTGCGGGCGACGGGCCATCATCAAGATAGAACCGGACCCTGGCAGTGACCTGCCCTGTGAAGTTGGATTGCGTAGCGTTGGTTCCCCAGTACTCCACGCTCAACTTGCTCAAATAGCGCTGTGTGCCAGACAGAGTAACCTGCGCACCGATCTCCGATGTTCCGGGATCAATGCTTTGCCCCAGATCATTTGTCCAATTGTCATAAACGATTGCTTCGACTGCGCCGGATTCCCGAGCCAAAGGCAGGTCGAAGGCCCAACTGCTGCCATAGAGAGCTGTTTTGTTCGTCGGGCAATTGAATACCGGCGCCACTGGGTCCTGCACAGTAACGGTCTGGCTGCACGTCACCTGGTATCCGTTGGTGTCCGTGATCAGCCATTGGCGGTTGGCGCTGTAACTGTTTCCGCAAAGGGCATTAGTGGTCGTCTGCACCACTTGTAGAGAAAGATTGGTGTCGGTGTAAACGGGCGGCGTAAAATCCCAGGGACTGCCCAGCGGAACGGTCAAATCGGGACTGCACACGACGTTCGGGATGACGACAATGGTTAGGTTGGCGGGCGCGCTGGTAACGCTTCCGTAAACGTTCCCAACTACTACCTGGTACACCCCGGCCTGCGCTGGAATGACATTGCTCAGGACGAGGGTGGCGTTTGTCTCGAGACCCAACAATCCATTGTTGAAGTACCATTGGTAGAAAAGGGGCGGGCTGCCAACTGCGCCGATACTGAATACGACGGTGTTGCCGTTGGTCGCCGTCTGGTTCTCCAGATCGTTAGTGATGGCAGGAGGCACGACAATGGTGAGGAAAGCCGGCGCGCTTGTCGCACTCCCGAACAGGTTCGTCACCACCACTTGATAAGCCCCGGCTTGCGCGGGCCCAACATTGGTAAGGTCGAGCGTGCTGTTCGTTTCACCGGCAAGGACGTTTGTCACATTGAAGAACCATTGGTAAGACAACGGGGCGCTACCTTTTGCCAGGACGCGCCAATGAACCTGGGTGCCATTGGTGGCTACCTGGTCGGCGGGGTTGCCGACGATAACGGCCGGGACATCCACAGTCACTGTAGCCGTCGCGCTCGTGACGCTGCCGAACACATTGGTGATGACCGCGAGGTAAAGGCCCGCCTGGGCGGTGGAGATGTTCGTGATTACAAGAGTCGTGTTCGTCGCCAGCGGAACCGCGTTGGTAAAATTAAAGTACCATTGAACTCCGGTAGGAGGACAACTAGTCACCCCGACGTTCATGGAGAGGGTTTGGCCCAACAGCAGGGCCTGGTCCTGCGGTTGGCTGACGATAACCGGACCAACCTGGTCCACAATAGTCACCGTTTGCGAACAACTGCTGGAATTGCCGCACGCATCGACCGCGTTCCACGTTCGAGTAACGTTGTAACCACCCTGGCAGGTCGGGTTGGTCACGGTGCTGGAGATGGTCACAATGGCTCCGCTGCTCAGCGCTGACAGTTGAGACCCAAAATTCTGACCAGCGGTGCCGGTAAGAGCCCAGCCATTTGTTCCCGCGACCCAGTATCCATTCGCAGCCTGGCCTTGAACGGGAGGTCCATAAAACGCCAGACCCGCGGCGTCGTTACTGCCTAATCCGCTGAACTGCACCGTCCACGTAAAATTCGATGGCAAAGCTCCGGCGAAGGGAACCGCCGCGCTTAGTTGAAAATCGGTAATTGCCAACACACCGCTGTTGGTCGCGGCTATTGGCAACGGCCCGCTGTCGTAAAAGAGTGTGCCCGGCGCCTGCGGACCGCTTTGAATGGCTGGGCCATCATTCGTGTAGAACCTGACTTGCGCCGTAACCTGGCCTGCAAACCCCGGTTGTGAGCTATTGGTCCCCCAATATCCCACCGAGAGCAACGCCGGATACCTTTCGTTGCCGGACAATGTGATTTGGTCTCCAACTTCGTTGGTTCCGGGATCCAACTGCTGGTTCAAGTTGTTTGTCCAGTTGTCGTAGACCAGCGCGAGGGTGGCCTCAGGATCCCGCGCGGTGGGCGTGTCAAATCCCCAGTTGCTCCCGCTGAAAACCGACTTGTCCGCCGGACAATTGAATACCGGCGGATTGGTATCCAGTATCTGGATCGTCTGTGCGCAGGTGACCTGGTACCCGTTCGTGTCGGTTACGACCCAGGTCCGAGTGACCGAGAAGCTCTCGCCGCAAAGGGCATTGGTCGCCGTTTGATAGACGACCATGAGGTTCGTGTCCGAGAAAGCCGGCGGTGTGAAGCCCCAGGGCATGCCCAAGTAAACGTTGGTGCCGGGGCTACAAACAATATGGGGAATCAACCGAACGGTGAGATTTGCCGGGGCGCTGTCAGTGCTGGCGTACGCATTGGCAACAACCACGTCGTAGGTGCCGTCCAGAGCAGGAGTCGCGTTGCTCAGGACTAACACCGAATTCGTCTGTCCCGCGAGCATGTTTGTCGAGTCGAAGAACCACTGATACGTCAATGGCGCGGTTCCCTGGGCTTGCACGCCGAAAGTCACGGTGTCGCCGTTTGTGGCAATCTGGCTTGAGGGCCCGACCAAAATGGCGGCCGGCACGACCACTCGCAGGGTGGCAACCGAGCTCGTGGCCGCGCCGTAAAGATTGCTCACTACAACTTCATACTGGCCCGCCAGCGTTGAATCGACGTTGGTGAGGGCGAGAGTCGCGTTAGTGCCTTGCGGCAGCGCGTTTGTCCCGTTGAAGAACCACTGGTAAGCCAAGGGCTGAGTGCCGTCGATAGCGACCTGGAATTGCGTGTTGCCCCGGTTGGTGACGGTCAGGTCCGAGATATCCTGAACAATTTGCGGCGCCATGAGGCATGGGCCGCCGCCTGCAGGACAGCCCATGGGATCCAGTTCAAGAGACCAGCACTGTAACGTTCCCGTATCCTGCGGGCCTGTATCCTCTACTTTGAGGGTCCACACACCATTGAGCGCGGCTCCGCTTAATCCGTTGAAAATCCAAAGCGGTTCCTGGGGCCGGAAGGTCCCCACAAACGGCGCGCCGGCCGAAACGATGCTGGTTGTGGCCGCATCCGAGAACCAGGTCATTGCGGAGCAGTCGCTGCCGTAGTTTTGTCCGAATTGGCCGTTATTCGAACTGAGCATGATTGAGGCTCCGTTTGGAGCAATCAGTGAAATTCGCAAGTCGGCATCGTAGCTGTGTGTAATGTAAACCCCAACCTGCACGCGGCCCAGGGGTGCGTCGAGTCCGCTAACCAGGGTTTGGGATTGGACCGAGCCGACGTCCGGGATCGGAAGCGAGCCAAGCGTGTTCGTCAGGAACGACGTGACCAGCACCGTCAATCGAACGGGTGCGCTGGTTATGCTGCTATAGGCATCTGAAACGACAACCTGGTAAGTCCCGCCCTGCGCCGGCGTCACATTAGATAAAACCAGGCTGGAATTCGTGGCCTGAACCACTCCGGGCGCGCCGCTGAAAAGCCATTGGTAGCTAAGGTTCCCGGTGCCTTGGGCGGCAACGTCGAATTCCGCAGTGTCGCCGTTGGTAACCGTCAGGCTTGAAGGAACACTGCTGAACGTGGGGGGAGGAACGATCAGCAGGTTTATGGGGGCGCTGGTCACGCTGCCGTAATCGTTGGTAATCACCGCCTGATAAATGCCTGCCTGAGCAAGCGAAACGTTTGTAAGCGACAGCGTCGCATTGGTTGCGGCGGCGAGCAGGTTGGATTGGTTGAAATACCATTGGTAACCGATGGGAGGGCAACTCGAGACGTTCACCATCAAAGCGACCGTCTGGCCTTCGAGTTCGGTTTGATCGTGAGATTGATCGACCAGCAGCGGGCCACCTTCGTCGAGGACTGTCACCGTTTGGCTGCATGAGGCTGAATTGCTGCACGCGTCCACGGCGAGCCAACTTCGAGTCGCCGTGAAGCTGCGGCCGCATCCCTGGTTCGTGACCGTGCTTGAAACAGTCAAATTGACGCCTCCGCTGAGCGCCGCCAGTTGTGCGCCGAAAGCCTGCCCCGCCTGGCCGGCAAGAGTCCAGCCGTTGGTTCCGAACTGCCAGAAACCGGGGGCGCTTTCGCCGGAAACCGGAGGACCGTAGAAGACTAGCCCGGCGGCGTCTTGCGTCCCAAGCCCGCTGAAAGTCACCGTCCATGTGAAATTGGAGGGCAAACTCCCGACGAGAGGCAAGGCCGCATCGAGTTGAAAGTTTTGAATCGACAAAATCCCATTGTTGGTCGCCTGAACTCCGATTGAGCCACTGTCGAATATCATTGTTCCGGGGCCTGGATTGTTTGTAGGAACACCGTCGTTTTTGTAAAAACGAATGCGGGCAGTGACCCGGCCGGCGAAGTCGGATTGTGCCGCGTTTGTGCCCCAATACTCGATCGTAAAACGACTCGGATAGGTCTCGGTTCCTGCAAGGGTAACCTGATTTCCAACCTCGGATTGACCCGGATCGAATTGCTGCTGAAGGTTGTTAGTCCAATTATCATAGACCAGCGCTTCGGTGGCAAAGGCCTGTCGCGCCATTGGCGTGTCAAAGGTCCAGGCAGTCCCGCTGATGACCGACTTATTTGTCGGGCAGGAGAACACAGGCGGATTGGTGTTCACCACCTGCACGGTCTGGCTGCAAAATACTTGGATCCCATTGCTATCCGTGACCGACCATTGCCGTGTTGCGGCAAATGTCTCACCGCAAAACGCGTTGGTTTGAGTGCCCAGGACCTGAAGGGTGAGATTCGTGTCTGTGAAGATGGGAATCGCGAAGTCCCACGGCGTTCCCAACTGCACAATTGTGTCGGGGCTGCAGGTGACCACCGGGACAGTGAGAACCGTCAGCATGGCTGGAGCGCTGGTTACGCTTCCGAAAGCATTGGTCACCACAATCTGGTAAACGCCTGAGGAGGCGAGGGTGACGTTGCTCAGAACCAGAGTGCTATTGGTTTCCCCGGCTAGCAGATTGGTTTGGTTGAAGAACCATTGATATCCGACCGGGGGAGTGCCTTGCGCGGCCACCTGCCATAACACGGTCGCGCCATTGGTGACCACCTGGTTGGTTGGCCCAGCCAAAATGCCGGCTGGCAGCACAACCAGCAATTCAGCCGGCGCGCTGGTCACGCTCCCGTAGAGATTCGTGATTACAACCTGGTAAACGCCGGATTGAACCGGAGCGATATTGCTCAAGATGAGCGAGGCGTTTGTCTGAACCGATAGCAGACTGTTGGTATTGTAATACCATTGATAGACGAGCGGACCTGTGCCGCTGACAAGGACCGAGAGCTGCGCATTTGCTCCATTGGTGACGACCTGATTGGAAAGGTCCTGGGTCAGTTCAGGAGGAGCCAGGCACTGGCCTCCGCCATCCGCGCAGCCGATCGGCGTCAATTCCAATGACCAACACCGAAGCGTGCCGACGTCCTGCGGAGCCTGGTCCTGAACGTGAAGTTTCCAGGTACCGTTGACCGCCGGGCCGCTCTTGCCGGCAAATGCGGACAAAGCTTCTTCGGGAGCGAACACGCCGATAAACGGCGCTGCGGCCGAGGTAATCGTGTTTGTGGCGTCGTCATCGAATTGAGTCACCTGCTGGCAATCCTGGCCGTAGTTCTCGCCGCTCTGCCCATTGTTGGCGCTTAACAAAACCTCAGTGTTATCCGGCGAGACCAGCGAAATGCGCAGGTCCTGGTCGTAGGTGTGAGTGATCCAGAGCGAGACGCGCACCCTGGTCAGGGGCAGCGCAATGCCCGAAACAGGCAGGCTCGAATACATTTCACCCATGTCCGGAATGTCGGTGGGACCATTGGTGGAGACGAAGACATTGGTGCTGCCAAAGCCGGCCACGGACGAACCCACCTCGAAAGGCTGCGAAAAGCTGCCGATATTGGCAGTCGCAATGTCGAGCTGGAAAACCGCGTTGGAGCCGCAGACAAAACCGGGCCCGGTGCTGATTTGAAAGGGAACAGTGGAGGTGACGGACTGGCTCGGTAAAAGGTCTGGAAATGAATGCGGTGTGGGATCGGCGTACAGCTGAGCGGTTCGGCTCGACAAGACCGCAGTGATTCCGGTGACGGTTTGGGTGGTCGGGTTGCTCAGAGTAATGACGAGGTTGGCGCATTCATTGGGGTCGAGCCGCCCATTTTGGTTGGCATCTTCCAATTGCACACTCTTAAGCATGGCTTGCGGTGCGGCCGCCAAAGCCGGGTAGGCCATCGCAATTCCAAACCCTGAATTTCGGTCATACCCGCTGCTGGTTATTGGCAGGGCGGTGCTGGTGAGCAGCGAACGAATAGAAGCGGGCGTTAAAAATGGATTGTACGACCAAAGAAGCGCGGCGATTGCGCCCAGGTGGGGGGCGGCTGCCGATGTCCCAAGGAACGGGGCGAACCCGTTGACCGTTGTGTTGACCCCGTCCGCGGCAGTAAGGTCCGGCTTTTGCAGGATGGCACCGCCGGTTGAGGAGAGATCTCCAGGAGTGATGGGGGTCCCATCCGGCTTATAAAAGACGTGCCGGGGACCGTCCGAACTGAATGTTTCCAAAGGATTAGCGGCCCCGCCCACGAAAGGCGCAGGTTGGGTTGCAACGCGGGTTGCTGCGACGCAGAAGGCGTTGGCGGCGCCGGCGGCATTATGCCCAAAGACAGTTCCCGGTGTCGTAAAGGTCAAATGGCCGCGCCCAGTGCTCAAGTGGAGGAACCGGGCATCCCCCGAATACTTCACAATCACAACCCGTTCGCCGATGCCCACCGAGTTAATCGATTCATAAGGATCGCTGGTGCCGTTTTGGTTGTCAGTCGAACTGCTGATGACGTTGCCGGCACTGTCCAGTACATAAAGGTCATAATCGTTCGTGGATTGCCCAAGCGGATCCGACCACGTTAGATCCAGCCGTTCAAAACCGATGCCAGGCAGAACCGTGTTGTAAGTAAGACCGCCGAAGTCGTGGAGACGGCCTCCCTGCCCGATAGTAGCCTGTCCGCCATCCTTGAAATCACCCTCCCATGTTCCGGAAGTTCCCCGATCCACTCCGCCGCTATTGCCGGCCGACGAGAAATACAGCGCTCCGCCCGCCGAAACATCGTTTACCGCTTGCGCAATAGGACCGTCCTGGAAAGGGGATTCGTTGAAGTAAGTGACATCGTCGATAATGATCCTGCAACCTGCGGCGTAGAGGTCGCGGATGTTCTGGGCGAAACTCGCCTCGCTATTAAATGCGGTAGCGAAAAATAATTCGGATCCAGGAGAAAGTGCGTGCACGATCTCGAGCATCGCGGTGCCTTCCCCTGAGCCATTTCCTGCCTGCCCCGGCAAAATTGTCACGTCGGGCAGGGCTCCCGTTGCCTGGGCATTGGTCAGTCCGTCGATGCTGTCCGATAGGACTCCGATCTTTACCCCGGCCCCTTCAGCCGAAAAGAACCGCCGGGCTTCAGCTGCCCGGTGGGCGATGTCGCCTCCCTCATAAGCTATATTGCTGAAGCTGGTCATCGCCCTCGCGGCTGGCCGAACGGAACGCACATCGAACCGATTTGCGAGCGTTTCCGCTAATTCAACAGGGATAAGCGCGCGGATCGCCTGGTGACGCCCATAACTATTTACCACCAATCCAGCGTTCGCCTGGATGAAACGGAGCAACACGGGCGAAACGTTCGCTTTAAGGTCCACAAGAACCCGGCCGTCTGCCTCAGTGAGCACCCGTGGCTTGAAGGAGTTCAGACCCATTCCAATCGTGCCTTGCCTCTTCTGCCGCAACAAGTACAGCAATTGGGAATTGATCTTCCGCTGCGCGGGTGTGCGTGAAAGTTTTTCCCGGATCAATGTTTCGATCTGCTGCCTCGCCTGGGGTTCCAAATCAGGATTTTGACCGGCGTTCTTGCCCGAGGCGCCCGCGCAATTCACGGCAACGGGCATACCCATCACCATCAGCGCGGCGCAAAAAACCAGAAGCTTTGATAAGTTTCCTGGCTTTTTCAAATCATTCATTATAAGTGTAATAAATTAGATCTTCATGCACTGAACCGGAAAAAAGGCAAAGAACGCGGGATTCCCATCTGCCCTGTTAACCCACTTTCGAACCGAGCACGACTATGACGCCGCATTTCCTCGGTTGGCAAGCAGGAAATCCTGATCAATCCAGCTCACTCCGTTCTCACCTGCGCCTGTCCAGGAGCACCTGGTCCTGAGTACCTGGAGCTCACCCGTAATGATTGCAAGTGATGTGCCAACTTGGCTTCAAATGATCATTCAAATGACTCATGCAGATCAGCTATTTAACCCTCGAAAACATCCCTCCCGTGTATAAATAGAAGTTAATGTACCGCGTAAGTCCTGAATTGAATCAAAATGGGACAGTCTGAGCGGTGGTGCCGCAGCCCCTGAAAGAGCGGCGCCGCGCAGGGTCACGGAGATCGAGGAAGTGCGGCGTGTTGCGAAAAGGCCCGCGACACGGACGCGGCGCCGGCTTTGCTCACTTCAGGTTGCCGTCGAGAGACAAAGAACCGTTCGGTGGAATCGTGAATTGTTTCAGCTTCGAACCGTAGCGAACCCGGCACGAATTATTACTCCTGCCATGGATCATGACGGAACTGAGAAGGCCGTTTTTCCAGACCATATCCACCTGAAAGCCGCCGCGTCCACAAAGGCCTTTGACCAGGCCCGAAGACCAATCGGCCGGCAGCGCCGGAAGCAAATCCAATTCGCCATCCTGACTTTGAAGCAGCATCTCGCAGACAGCGGCGGTGATCCCGAAATTACCATCCATCTGCATCGGGGGGTGTTGTCCAAACAGGTTTGCGCAGGTGTTCCGATCCGAGAATAGCTGCTGCAGCATTGTGTGGGCATTTTCCGCGTCGTGCAATCGGGCGTAGAGGGCGGCGCGCCAGGCAAACGACCATTCGCGCACGTCGCTGGAGGGGGCGATGCCGCGCGCTTGGAGGCTGACGCTGGCGGCAGCGGCGAGTGCCGGGGTTTTGACCGCGGTGAATTGCGATCCGGGGTAGACCGCAAACAGGTGTGAGGTGTGCCGATGGTGATCATTGGGCGTGTCGAGCTCCGGGCTGCCGGCAACGGCATTAGTTCCCTTTTTCTCCGTCATCCATTCGAGCAACTGACCCCAGCTTCCGATCCCTGGCGTGGCCAACTCGTCCCGCAGTGCGGCAATTTTGTCGCGATTCGCCGCGTCGACTGACAATACGTTGCAAGCCTCAACATAATGACTGAACAAGTCCCAGACGATTTCCTGGTTATAACTCACCCCGTCTTCGTCCGGCCCGTGCTCCGGAGACCAGCCGTTTGGCACGACCAAACGCCCGTCGGGCAATCGCTTCAGGTGGTCCTCCCAATACGCGCATGTCTCCTTGAGAACGGGGTAAGCCACGGTTCGAAGGAAATTCGTGTCGCCCGTGAACGCGTAATGTTCCCAGAAATGCTGGCAGTACCAGGCATTGGCCGTTTTATCCCATTTCCAGCCAAGCCCTCCCATGATGTTGTGAGAGGTTCGGATGGCAAATCCGCGGGTTGTTTTCTGGCCGGAGGGCGTGGTCAAATCAGGCGAAGCTGTGGCCGCGCGCCTCCAGGAGGGCAATTGGCTTTGCACAAGATCGAAAAACGGCACATGGCATTCGGATAAATTGGCGACCTCGGCCGGCCAATAGTTCATCTGGATATTGATGTTCGCGTGATAATCGGAATGCCACGGAGGGTCATTCGAGTCATTCCACAAGCCTTGAAGGTTTGCGGGCAAACCGCCGGGTCGCGAACAGCTGATCAACAAATACCGGCCGTACTGGAAGAGCAACTGTTCGAGACCGGGATCAAATTTTCTGAATGCGGCCACGCGCCGGGCATCAACGGGCAGCTGCCTCTGCTCCAAAGACGACTCGCCGAGGTTCAAAACCACACGATCGTAAAAAGATCGGAAATCTTCGACATGTCCGGCTTTCAATTTTTGAAAACCTTTCTTGGCTGCAGCTTCCAATAGCGCCGAAACGCGAGAATGGGGAGAAGGTCCCCGGAAATGCGTTGAAGCAGTCATCGAGTAGTCCGTGCCGGCGGCCAGCAGCAGCACGAATCCGTCGCAGTTTTTAAGAACCAGCGACGAACCATTGGCATCCATGGTGCCGCCTTCAGGCAACACCAGCACCTGCCATTCATATTGCAGGCCGTTCTTAAGCCGCCCGGAAACGATCACCCGTTGACCGCTCACGCTAATGGTCCCCTGGTGCGAATCCGTCACCTTTATCGTGACGGAGTACTTGGCCGGCTTGTCAGCGCCAAACCTGGCCGCCAGAACGCCGGCCGGATGGCTGCAGAAAAGTTCACGGAGATAGGACGTTCCTGCTGAGTTGTAACTCACGCTGGCCACGGCGTCGGCCAGCTTCAGTTCTCGTCGATAATCTTCGGTGGGCGCCACAGGCGAGAGTTCCAGCTGGACGTCCCCGAGAAACTGGTAAGCCCCCATCGTGTCGTAATCCCCAGAGGGGTTTTCATCGCCCGTCCAAAGACTGTCTTCGTTGATAACGAGTCGTTCCTTTTCAACGCCTCCCAGCACCATGGCCCCCAGGCGCCCGTTTCCAATCGCCAGGCCTTCGTTCATGACATGCCTGGCAGGCCGGGTGAGCCAAAGTGACGATTCCGCCGCAAAAAGGGTGTTCCCCGCAAACACCAACAGGAGGCTTATCTTGTTAAAGTTCATTGTTCCAAAATCAAACGCACACGCCAGCAGCAGGTTTGTCGTCGGCGTTGTTCAGACATCGCTGTTGCGGCCGGAATGGAGGTTTAGCGCCTCGCCGGGCCCACGCAACGCATTTCTGCGCCAGGCAATCGAATCGGGAGTGGCAAACAGGATTTGGAGGTGTTAGCTTTCGCCGGTGAGCAGCTTACTCATTGGCCTCGTCGGCGCACTCATGGCTACGAACCAGCCCGAGGCCATCAGCAATTTGCTGGTCCAATCCGGCGTGTCTATGAGCGCAACCAACTCAACTGACGCGGTTGAAAAGCGCCTGGATAAGATTCTCGAGCAGGATGACGCTGCCCAGGCGGAGGTGGACAAATGGATTCAGGAGAACCAGGCTTTTGCCGAAAAGGGGGCCGGCGTTTCCCGGGAGCAGTTGCGCCAGCGCATCCAGGACCGGCTGGCTCCCGTTGATAAGGCCTACCAGGATTTCATACAGGAATATCCCACCAATTCGCGCGCGCGCGTAGCTTACGCCAGCTTCCTGGGAGACACGAAAAGCGAGGAAGCGGCAGAAGAACAGCTGAACAAGGCACTGGCCATCGATACGAACAACCCTGCCATTTACAATAATCTGGCCAATATTTATGGGCATCACGGTCCCGTCAAGAAGGCCTTCGAATATTACTCCAAGGCCATTGACCTAAATCCCAATGAGCCCGTGTACTACCATAACTTCGGCACCACCGTGTTCCTGTTCCGAAAAGACGCAAAGGAGTACTACAGCATCAATGAACAGCAGGTGTTTGACAAGGCGTTCGAGCTCTACAGCAATGCCATGCGGCTGGACCCGAGCGACTTCCCCCTTGCCTCGGATGTCGCGCAAACCTATTACGGCGTGCATCCGTTCAGGCCGGATGACGCCCTTAAGGCCTGGACCAATGCTTTAACTCTTGCCCACGACGAAGTGGAACGGGAAGGCGTGTACGTCCATTTCGCCCGAGTCAATATGATGGCGAAAAAGTTCGAACTTGCCCGGTCGATGCTAAACATCGTGACAAACGACATGTACGCCGATCTCAAAAAGCGCCTGGGGAACACTCTCGACGAGCACCAGAAGGAGGCCGAGCGCTCCAACGCCGTGCCGGCATCCGCCGAACAAAGCGGCAAAGTCACCAAAGACTCCACACAGGAAAAGAAATAGCGTTCGACGGCACCGCGGTCACTCACCGTGGTGCCCAGCCAGAGTCTTGCGAACCGCAGCCAGCTCCTTCCTCTTCTTCTCGTCCACTTCAGGGTAGGTCAGCTTCAGAGATTCGAGCGCATCGACGACCACCTCGGCAACCACGAGCCTTGTGAACCATTTATGATCCGCAGGCACGACATACCACGGAGCCGCTTCGCTGGAAGTGTGGCGAATCATTTTGTCGTAGGCGTCCATATAATCCTTCCAATGCTCTCGCTCCCGCAGATCAGCCACCGAAAACTTCCAGTTCTTGTCCGGTTCGTCGAGACGGCTTAACAAGCGCCGCTTTTGTTCCTTCTTGGACAAGTGCAAAAAGAACTTTCGGATCAAGATGCCGTTGCGGCTGAGATAATTCTCGAAGTTGGAAATATCCTCGTAGCGTTGAGCCCAGATATCCTTGGTCACCAGGGAGGCCGGGAGTTTTTGGCCTTCAAGCAAATCCTGGTGAACACGAACCACGAGCACCTCTTCGTAGTACGACCGGTTGAAAATCCCGATGCGGCCACGCTGCGGCAGGCATTTGGCCGAGCGCCACAAATAGTCATGGTTCAGTTCTTCCTCAGACGGCGCCTTAAAAGAAAACACTTCGCAACCCTGCGGGTTAACGCCGGACATCACATGTTTGATCGTTCCGTCTTTGCCGGCAGCGTCCATGGCCTGGAAAATGAGCAGCAGCGCCCACTTATTCTGCGCGTAGAGCAACGACTGCAGCTCGCTGAGCCTTCGGATCCCTCGTTCCAGCCATTCGTGCGCCTCCTCTTTGGACTTGATCTTGCACGTGTCCGCTGGATCCACATCATCCAGCCTGAATTTCTTGCCGTTCTCAACCCAATACGCCTTGGCTAGATCTTTTCTGTTCATAAGCTCATCCGTTCGCGTGGACTCCGGACTCTAGGACGAGACGCGAATCTGCCAAGTACTTTATGAGCTTGCGGGTGCCTTCAGGAGCCGTGTTTCTCTTTGATAACGCTGATCTGCCCGTTCCTTTCCAGCGTCGCTTTCCTGACCTCTTCAACTCCGTCGACATTGCCGTTAAGATGCATTTCCTCGATTAGATCCTTTTCTGAAATATGCAGCTTCTCCAAGGCCTTTCGGTTGATGTGCCCCTGCTCAATAACAATTCGGGAATCTCCTTTGACGAGCCGTCCAAACCAATCCCAATGAAATGCGAATGTGCCGAAAAGTCGGTGAAGGAAAACCAGAACGAACCCGCCCACCAGCGTCGGGCCAAATGACGACGAACCGTTTACGGCGCGCGCCATCATCGATGCGAGCAGGAACCCCAAAATCACGTCAAAAGCCGAGAGCTTTGCCAAAAAGCGCTTGTCCGCGACTCGCGCCATAACCAGGGTCACCATGAACACAATCACGGCTCGCAGGCACACGTTGATCACAGTAAGATCGCGCCCTTCTGCGTGTAATCCCAGAAGTTGTTCCATAACTTATCCTCCAACAGGGAACTTAAGGTACAGTCAAGCTCCTTCAAGCGAGGTGGATCCCGCACCGGTTCCGCCTGCGGGGATTTCGGGGACAAACTAAGCCCGGGACAGGCTTCGTTCGTCGATTGCTTTTTGAAGGGCTTGTTTGATCGCGTCCAGCCGGGCCGGCAACTCAATGGGTTGATTGGCGTGGTGGGATGGAAATTCGAGTTCTTTCTGGTGATACTTGACTTTCATTTCAACAAACTTCAACCCGTGCGCCGTCGAGATAACAACCACTCGTTCGGATTTTTCAATTTTGCCCGCCTTCAACAGCTTCAACAGCACCGCCAGAGCGACGCCCGTGTGAGGGCAGTTGAACATGCCGGTGAGATCGCCTAAAGCCGCCGCGTCAGCCAATTCCTCCTCGGTGGCCTGCTCGACGATTCCTTTGAACCGTTTGAGCGTGCGTACCGCTTTTTCAAAACTGACCGGATTGCCAATTTGGATGGCGCTGGCGAGAGTTTTTTGGGCTTGGATCGGCTCGAATACCTCGAAGTTTCTTTGATACGCGCGGTAAAGCGGATTGGCGCGCTCCGCCTGTGCCACGACAATTCGCGGCAACTTCGCGATCACACCCAAATCATGGAGCATGAGCAGGCCCTTCCCAAGAGCTGAAACGTTTCCAAGATTGCCGCCTGGAATTATGATGACGTCGGGCGCCTCCCAGTCGAACTGCTGTACAATTTCGATGCCAACGGTCTTTTGGCCCTCAACCCGCAGCGAATTCATGGAATTAGCCAGGTAGAGAGTGGGATCTTTGGTAATCTCCTGCACCAGCTTCATGCACCCGTCGAAATCGGTATCGAGGCAAAGGACAAGTGCGCCGTTCGACACAGGTTGAACCAGCTGGGCAATCGAAATTTTGCCGCGCGGCAGCAGAACGATTGAGGGAATGCCCGCCGCGGCACAATAGGTGGCGAGTGCGGCTGAAGTGTCCCCGGTGGAAGCACAGGCGACAGCCTTGATGGGAGCGCCTTCAGAAATCATTTGTTTCACCTGCGAAACCAAAACGGTCATGCCGAGGTCCTTAAAGGACCCGCTGTGGGTGTTGCCACACAGTTTGATCCACAGGTCATTGAGTCCGATTATTTTCCCGAAGCGCTCGGCCCAGAACAGGTTTGTGCCGCCTTCGTACAGCGAGACGATGTTGGCGTTATCGATTTGGGGCAGGATCCATTCTTTTTTGCCCCAAACACCCGACCCGTACGGCCAGGCGTTGCTTTTGTAGCGATCTTCAAAAAGCTTCATCCAGGCCGCCGCGCCGCGGCGCGCCAACGCCTCGAGGTCATGCTGAACCTCCAGCAGCGATTGGCACTTCTCGCAATGGTAAACCACCGCGTTGAGCGGGTAAATTGCACCGCAGTGCGGGTTGATGCATTGGAACCAGGCGCGGTAGGACATATTATTATCGTTTGTCAGCGCGGCCCAACTCGGCGCCGATCGGATTGGCCTCCGGTCGGGGGGGCTCATGGCCATCGTGGCTTATCACAAAAATCGCAATGTCCGCGTTCAAGTTCGGGTGGTCGAAAATTTCCACGTGCTTTTCGGTGTCCAAAGCAATTCGGCGGTGGACCAGCAGGTTTTTTGCACGACAAAAATCCTCAAAATCAGCAATCGTGAAAAAGCGGATATTCGGGGTGTTATACCATTCGTAGTGCAAAACGCCGCCGGATTTGGGAGCACGCCCGTCCTCTGCCAGCATTCTGCGCAATGGGCCGTAGGCGAAATTCGGTATGCTGACAATGCTTCGGCGGCCGATCCTCAGCATTTCCATCAAAACACGTTCGACATCAAACACCGCCTGCAATGTTTGTGAAAGAATGACGCAATCAAACTCCTGTGTGCCGAACGCGCCGAGACCGTGGTTCAGGTCGGCCTGGATTACATCCAACCCACGGCCAATGCAGGCCAGGATTTTGCGTTGATCCAGTTCGACGCCCACCAGTCGTCGGTGATTCTCTTTGTGCAAGCGGGCAAGCAACTGGCCGGAACCACAGCCAAGGTCCAGAACGCTGGCTCCCGGTGGAATGAGTTCGACAATGCGATCGTAATCCAGCCGGTGCTGGTGAAAAATGCTGGTTGGCCCATGAGCTTCCTCTTTGAACCCGTCAACGGAGGCTGCGCGCGAAACAAGGTCGGTCCCGGGATCCTGCGAGGGCGCCAAAGCTGCCGTACCGCTGGCGCTTGAAGTGTCAAGGTTCCGCAGGAAAGCGCCCATCATTTCACCGTAGAACTGAAGATCGTCCGGGAGCAGGAAAGCGTCGTGTCCGCACGCACTTTGCACGTTGCAATAACTCACCTGCGCATTGTTGGCCACCAGGGCATTCACGATATCACGAGATTGCTCTGGAGGGAAAAGCCAGTCGCTGCTGAAGCTGATGACCAGCCAACGCGCGGCGGACGCCGGGCGAAAGTTCGTTGCAAGTTGCTGCGGATTGCTGCCGAGGTCAAAAAGATCCATCGCCAGCGACAGCGCATTATAGCTATTGGCGTCGAAGCGCTCGACGAATTTGGCTCCCTGGTAACCTAAATAAGAACCAACCGAGAACTTTTTTTCAAATTCGATGGCGACATCGCGTGGCTGGAGACGGTCCGCCTCAAATTTTTCCTTCATCGACTCGGCGGACAAATACGTGATGTGGGCGATCATCCGGGCCAGGGCCAAACCCACATCAGGGCCTTGCGGGTGGTCGTAGTATTGACCGTTGTGGAAATGAGGATCGCGCAGAATGGCGTTGCGGCCGACCACGTCGAATGCGATGGCCTGGCTGGTGAGCCGCGGAGAGGTCGCCAGTGCCACAACGCCGCGCACCTTCGAAGAGTGCCGCGTCGCCCAGGTCAAAGCCTGGTGGCCGCCCAGAGAACCTCCCACAACTGCCAGCAGCTGTTGAATTCCTAACTGCTCCAGCAACAGGCGTTGAACCTCCACCATGTCGCCAATGGTAATCGTGGGAAAATCGCGGCCATACGGCCGCCCCGTCTGAGGATTTTCATCGCAAGGACCGGTAGTCCCCCGGCACCCACCCAACAGGTTCGGACAAATAACGAAGAATCGGTTCGTATCAATGGCTTTGCCCGGACCGATTGCGATGTCCCACCAACCGGGGTCGTCGGAATCGTTGTGCCGCGCCACGTGCGAGTCCCCACTAATGGCATGACAGACCAATACCGCATTATCACGGGCGGGGTTAAGCTTGCCGTAGGTCTCGTAAGCGACATTCACCTTCTCGAGCCGGCCCCCTTTTTCGAGATCGAGCGGCCCTTGCAATCGCACGGATTGCAAGTACTTCAGCGGTTTGGCGCTGCGCACCGCATCGCTGCTCTCAAACGTGCTCGACTTGACCACAGGTTGCCCTTTTTACGGATTCCTACTCTCTAAAGCGAGCCGAAAAGGGGTTACGATTGCACCCACTGCACCTTCCAGCCCGGCACAGGTTGGCTCAAGCACCGAATGGAACGCCCTTCGGCGGGTGAATCGGGGCCACGGCTGGCCAATTGGGCCCGGAACCACTACTGTGGGCGTATGAACGTCGTGGGCGTACAAATGGATATCCGCTGGGAGGATAAATCTGCCAACTTGAAAGCAGCCCGGGCTTTGGTGCAAAAGGCGAGCCCCCTGCCCCGTTCGTTAGTCGTGCTGCCTGAAATGTTCGCCACCGGTTTTAGCATGAACACCGCTGGCGTTGCCGAGGAGTATGGCGGCCCAACCGAGATGTTCCTGGCGGGACTTGCAAAGGAGTTCGGCGTGTATGTGCTGGCCGGGGCCGCGATGAGGTCGCCGGAAGGCAAGTTCCGTAACAAGGCGTTGTACTTTTCGTTCAACGGGAAACTGGAGGGCTATTATGCAAAAATGCGACCCTTCACCCCCGGCGGTGAGTCGAAGCATTATGCTCCCGGAGCAAAGCCTGCAGCATTCGAGTGCGAAGGCACGACGTTGGCCCCTTTCGTGTGCTACGACCTCCGGTTCCCGGAGTTGTTCCGACGTATCACCGCGCAGCGACGGCCCGAAGTATTCGTGGTTATTGCCAGTTGGCCTGAGAAACGCATCACCCATTGGACCCGGCTGCTCCAGGCTCGCGCCATAGAAAACCAGGCCTATGTCATTGGAGTCAATCGGGTCGGGGTTGATCCGTTTTATACTTACTCGGGCCAATCGGTGATTGTGGATTTCAATGGAGAAATTGTGGCCCAGGCAGGCGCTGTGGAGGGTTGCATCAACGCGCAACTCGATTTAGAAGCCCTGCGCCACTACCGAAAAGGGCTTCCCTTCCTGGAGGACTTGCAATTCTGACTTGTCCGGAAACGCCAGGAACGCGGGCGTCGCTACCGTTAAGGGCGGAACTGAAAGAGACTCTGGTTCTTGCGGCGCCCATCGTGCTCAACCAGGTCGGCCATATGTCCATGGGAATGGTCGACACCATGGTGGCCGGCGCGATTAGCACGACGACCCTGGCGGGGCTTGGCCTGGCGGTGAACTGTTTTTGGACCTTATCCGCGGTGTGCCAGGGAAGTTTGCTCGCGCTCGATACCTACTTTGCCCAGGCCGCGGGCGCGCAAGACGCCGCCGCGTTGGACCGGTACCTTAAACAGTCCTTTTGGTCATGTGGAATTGTCACGGCCTTCTCGGGCGTTCTGATCGCCATGGCGTCGGGCTTGTACTTGCTCCTGGCAAACCCGGGAGGTATGAGGGAAGCCTTCGCGGTTTACATGGCGAACATCTTCTGGTGCTTGCCCAGCCTGTTCGCGTTTTTTGTGCTCCAGCGCTACTGGCAAGCGAGGCATCGAGCCGTCGCTTTTTCGGTGATTCTCGTCGCCGCGAATGTTTTGAACCTGGGCGGCTGCATTGCGTTGGGATTGGGAAAATGGGGATTTCCGCAGTTGGGGATCCGGGGCATCGCGTGGTCAACGATTGTCTGTCGATACGCGATGGTGGTTGCGGCAGTTGTGTTCACGTGGTGGCAATTGAAGCCGCAAGGCCTGAAGCTGCCGGTGTTGGATCGAAGAGTGCAGCGGCAGATCTTCCGACTGGGTCTGCCCGCGGCAGGACACACTGCACTGGAGGTTGGCGCGTTTACAATCGCGTCATTCGTCGTCGCCACGCTAGGAAGCGTTGCCATGGCGGCGCATCATGTTTGTCTTATGATGGCCGCATTTACTTTTATGTTCCCATTGGGTTTTTCGTCGGCGGCTGCCGTCCGAGTCGGCACATTTGTTGGGGCGGGAAATGCCGCTCGAGCGCGGCTGGCCGGGTGGCTGGCCATAGGAGTTTCGGTGGGGTGCATGTCCGGGTTCGCTGTGGGTTACCTGTTTTTCTCGCGCTGGCTACTGTCCTTTTTCGCAGCTGACCACCAGGTTGTGGAGTTGGGAGTTAAGATTCTGGTGCTCGTCGCTTTGTTCCAGGTGGCTGACGGCACTCAAGTCTGCACCACCGGCGCTCTGCGCGGCCTCGGTGACACGCGGACGCCCATAATAGCCAACCTTATTGGCCATTACCCCATTGGATTACTGACCGGGTTGATCCTTTGCTTCAGCTTTCGGTTGGGTGTGCTGGGAATTTGGGTGGGCCTGGCGTGCGGCCTGATCGCGGTGGCCGCCCTCCTGATTCGCTCATGGACCGGGGCCACTCGCAACCTCGAACGGATCAGGCCCGTAACAGACTTTACCGTTCCCGGCGTGAACCGTTGATTCCGGGCTCCGAATTGCCAACCCACCGGAGTTCTTACTCTACACTGCGCCCCGCCGGTGAGGGGCAATGCGTCCCCAAAGCCCGCGCAACCGTTGCGATTCACCCCGCTCGCGACTGCGCACAACGAGCACCGCGCAACTCGCCCGGTTGACAATTTCCCGGCTTACATCGCCCAAAACATAAGTTCGCAGTCCCCTGCTCAATGCGGATCCCGTCACGACGAGGTCATTCTCCCCTTCGCGAATCTCACGCAGGATTTCCTCCAGGACTGGGCCACGGCGCAATTTAACCTCGGCGGCCACGCCCAAATTTTCAAGGGTTTCTTTTTCATGCCGCAGGTTGATTCCCAATTCCGTATTGGATTTTAAAAGCCAGTCCGTTGACTCGTGCATTTTGGGCAGGTGCGCGTAAATGGCGGGCAGCTCCGGAACGACGTGAAGCAATGTTATTGGCGCGCCAAGGCCCCGGGCGATTTTGCCCGTGAGTTTTACCGCATCGTCGATGTAGCTTTTCCCCCCGCTGCAAATCAGCACCTTTTTCAGCGCCACAGTTTTTCCAGCCACAATCAGGACCGGAGGATCCACCTCTTTGACGATCTTATAGGCCTTTGACGAGAGCCAGAAGGGGCCGCGCGCGTCTTTGCGGACGGCCCCAATGACCACAAGGTCGAAGTTCGATTCGGCCGTGCGGCGGACAATTTCCTCGATGGGATTGCCAACTTTTGTGATCAACTCGGCCTGA
>DATGLT010000260.1:0-15743 GCA_035294005.1 Verrucomicrobiia bacterium | reverse complement strand
TATCTTTGCCGTTTCATTGATACGACGACCGCCGCCCCCTGGAACGAATGCTACAGCCCGGTCCATCCAATGACCCGTTCCGAGAGCAGAAAATGGAAGATGGAGTTGCTTCGTTACATATCCTCCGACAACAAACTCGTTACGGGTTCCGAAACCGGCCACGACGCAGCCGTGCCGTTCGTGGATTATTTCGAAGGGATGCTAAGCCTCGGGCCTTACAGGGTGCCGGACGCCGGGCGTCGCATGTCGGAAATTTGGACCAATGTTCCAGAAGTCGTGGCAAAATTTCAACTCGGCCACAAATATCGGTTGCCACTCTGGGAACTGGTTTACCACGACTGTGTTGTCGCTCATTGGTATTGGGGCGACTACAACAACAAGCTTCCCGCTTTGTGGGATAAGCGCGACTTGTTCAACGTGCTTTACGGCACTGCGCCCATGTTCATGTTCGATTCCCGAATGTGGCATGAGTCCAAGGCTCGCTTCGCGCAAAGCTACCGCAACACTTGCCCGCAGGCGCGGCGTTTCGGGTACGAGGAAATGATCGATCACCGGTTCCTTACGCCAAATCGCGATGTCCAACAGACGCGTTTTGCAGATGGCAGCGGGGTGGTCGTTAATTTTTCAACCGAAGATTTTCAACTCCCTGACGGCCGGTCGGTGCCGCCGATGAGTTACCTTGTGACGGAATCAAAAGACTCGGGCGCGACCCGTTGATCGAGGCCCCGACAAACTCAGTGGGAAAACCGCAGGCATGGGCTCGTTACGGAGTGGCTGAATGCTGAAAAGTCATGTCGGTTCCTTAAGAGATGTCGAACCAAGGGTGAGATCTTTGAGGGAAGTTCCGCCGAGCAAACCGGCCCTTCGTCCGGAGGGCCATCCGCAGGCGCATGGCAAAAACGCCTAAATAGTTGTTGCACCCCGCTTCCTGTTTGCTATATTCCGCGTTCCGTTTGCCTTTCCAGGCAAGGCGGGGCACAATTTTTTTACGCGAAATGCCGACTATAAATCAATTGGTTCGCAAGGGCCGTAACAAGCTCAAGCATAAATCCAAATCGCCTGCTTTGGACAATTCGCCCTTTCGCCGGGGAGTCTGTATCCAGGTCATGACCCGCACGCCCAAGAAACCCAATTCGGCCATGCGCAAAGTGGCCAAAGTGCGATTGACCAATGGCTACGAAGTCATCGCTTATATTCCGGATGAAGGTCATAACCTTCAGGAACACTCGATTGTCCTGGTCCGCGGCGGGCGCGTGAAGGATCTTCCGGGTGTGCGCTACCATATTGTGCGCGGCACGTTAGACGCCGCCGGGGTTGAAAAGCGGCGCGTCAGCCGATCCAAATACGGGGTCAAGCGGCCCAAGGAAGGCGCAAAACCCGCCGCCGCGGCCGCAGCACCCGCAGCATAACTTTGAACATAACTCCTAAACAGATTTAACGAACAAATGTCCCGACGCCGACAAGCAGTCAAGCGCCCGATAATCAAGGACGCCAAGTTCAACAGCACCCTCGTTTCGCGGTTGGTCAACACCGTCATGGAACGCGGCAAGAAAACCGTTGCTCAGCGCATTGTGTATGGCGCTTTCGACCAGATCGCAGCCAAGAATACAGCGGCCAGTCCGCTGGATATCCTTCAGCGCGCGGTCGACAACGCCAAGCCGAGGCTTGAGGTTAAAGCCCGGCGCGTTGGCGGCGCTACTTACCAGGTTCCCCTGGAAGTTCCAGCAGACCGGCAGTTCGCCCTGGCGTTGCGGTGGTTGGTGGATTTCGCAGACGGCCGGAAAGGCATTCCGATGAAGGAAGCTCTTGCTTCAGAGATCCTTGACGCTTACCAGGGGCAGGGAAATGCCATTCGCAAACGCGACGAGGTGCACAAGATGGCCCAGGCAAACAAGGCGTTTGCACATTTCCGCTGGTAGGATACTATATTTCAGGTACGCCCCGAAGGCCGGACATAGCTCGGGGCGTTTTTGTTCCTAGAAATCGCGACCGTAAAATTCAGGAAAACAGATGGAAGCTGTAGCAGAAAAGACCAAAGCCGCCGCCCAGGCGTCGCCCAATTCGCCCACTCGGCCTTACCCGATGGAGCGCACGCGAAACATTGGTATTGCCGCTCATATTGACGCCGGCAAAACCACGACCACCGAACGCATCCTCTTTTATACGGGGCTGATTCATAAAATGGGTGATGTCGATGACGGCAACACGGTCACCGACTGGATGGAGCAGGAACGAGAGCGCGGTATTACTATCACCTCGGCGGCCACGACCTGTTATTGGACCCAAAAAGAGGACGGAACCTTTAAGTCTTATCAAAGCATACCGCACCGGATTAACATCATCGACACTCCTGGCCACGTGGATTTCACGGCCGAAGTCGAGCGCTCAATGCGCGTGCTCGATGGCGCAGTCGCGGTGTTTTGCGGCGTTGCCGGCGTTCAGCCTCAGTCCGAAACCGTGTGGCGCCAGGCGACCAAGTACAAGGTCCCCCGGATCGCTTTCGTGAACAAAATGGACCGGACCGGCGCCAACTTCGAGAATGCCCTGAATGACATGCGCAAAAAGCTGGGCGCCTATGCGTACCCTGTTTTTCTGCCCGTGGGTAAGGAAGACGGGTTTCGCGGTGTCATTGACGTCGTCAACCAGAAGGCCATCATTTACGATGAAACCGACGAAGTCGGACTGAAGTACCAGGTGACCGATATCCCGGCTGAGCTCAAGGAGTCGGCGCAGGCCGCGCTGGCTGAATTGATTGATGCGGTCTCCAACAAAGATGACGTCATCGCCGAGATGGTGATCGACAACAAGCCGATCACGCCCAAGGAACTCAAACCGGCTATCCGCCGATTGACCTGCAAGATCGAGCTCGTGCCGGTCCTGTGCGGTTCCGCGTTCAAGAAGCGCGGCGTGCAGCCGCTGGTCGATGCAGTGGTCGATTACCTTCCTTCGCCGCTGGACGTTCCCCCGGCACAGGGCATCGCGCCCGGGACGACACAGCAGGTCGAAGTTGCCTCGAACGATAATTCCAAATTCTGTTCCCTGGCTTTCAAGCTTTGGACCGATCCCTATGTCGGCAAGCTGGTGTTTTTCCGCGTTTACAGCGGGCAACTGAAGAAGGGCGACGTGATTTACAATCCGCGCACGCGCAAACGCGAGCGCGTCAGCCGCGTGCTAATGATCCAGGCCGATAAGCGGATCGACGTGGAAACCACGTACGCGGGCGATATCGCCGCCCTGGTGGGCATCAGGAACATCACCACCGGCGATACGCTGTGCGATGAGGATTTCGAGATCATGCTCGAGCCGCCTACCTTCCCCGAGCCCGTCATCTCGATGGCCGTTGAGCCCAAGACCAAGGCCGATCGCGAGAAGATGAGCGAAGGATTGCAACGCCTCGCCGAAGAGGATCCGACTTTCCGTTGTTTCACCAACGAGGAGACGGGCCAGCTGATTATAGCGGGCATGGGCGAGTTGCACCTGGAAATTATCCGGGACCGCTTATTCCGGGAATTCAAGGTCGGCGCAAATGCGGGTGCCCCTCAGATTGCATATCGCGAGACGGTCACACGCGGGGCCGAGGGTGAGGGTAAATTTATTCGCCAGTCCGGCGGTCGTGGTCAGTACGGCCACGCGATGATTACGCTGGCTCCCAACGAGCGCGGCAAAGGCGTCGAAATTGAAAACAAGATTGTCGGCGGCGCGATTCCCAAGGAATACATCCCGGCCGTCATCGATGGTGTTGAAGAGGCTGTGAAAGGCGGCGTCCTTGCCGGGTACCCCATGGTGGACATCAAGGTTGAGGTCGTGGATGGCACATTCCACGAAGTCGACTCGAGCGAATTGGCGTTTAAAATGGCTGGAATTTTCGCTCTAAAGGATGCCGTCAAAAAGGCCAATCCGATCCTGCTTGAGCCGATTATGAAGGTCGAGGTGACCACCCCTGATGAATACCAGGGTGATTTGCTCGGCGACATCAACCGGCGCCGGGGCAAAATCGTGAACATCGAAGCTAAAGACACTTCGACGGTCCTCAGTGCTGAGGTGCCGCTGGCTGAAATGTTCGGTTACGCAACCGCAATTCGCTCGCTGTCGAAGGGCAGGGCGGCCTACTCAATGGAGCCATTCCGATTCGAACCGGTGCCCGCGAATATCGTCGCCACGATTCTCGACTCGGCTAAAACAAAGCCGCCGCCCCGCTCTTAAAGGTTCTTGAAGAAGACGCGGTGTCCCACCCCGCCGCATTAAAGTGCATTTGGGACGATGTGGAAGTCACTTCCATGTCGTCCCCGCAATAAGTATCCCCCAACCAGCGTAAACCGGCTTGGCTCGGTCTAAAGCCGGATCGACTTGCTGTCCAGTTGAGCCTCGGCCAGGACCCGGGCTCGCGCTGCTTCCATCTCGGCCTTTACCTGGGCGATTCGTTCTCTGATTAATTCGCGATTCTCTTCGCGCGCGGCCGCGAGTTCCTTGTTCAATTCCTCAATGCGTCGCACGTACGCTTGATTTTGCGCTTGGATTTGAGCCTCGATTCGCGCAAGTCGGGTGTCGAGTGTATTGGCCATGCGCGCCGCCAGCATCTGGGCCTCCATTAGTTGGGCTCGATCGGTGATCAGCTTGCGGACGAACTTTTGTTTGAGCCATAAAGTCAGTTCGCGAATAACACCGTGGCGTAGCTCGGGGCCATGGTCCAACTCGACTGGGGCCACGATGTCCTCAGGAGGGAGGCTTTTTTTTTCGCCGGAAGGATCCTGCGGCGGCAAGGGTGCTTCCGTTTGGGGCGGGGTTGGGAGCCTGGGTGGGGATTGCGTGACTGGCCGGGGCCTTTGGCTGATGCGCAGTGGCACCTGGCCGCGCGCAGGCGCCGCTGCAGGAGGCTCAGTGGGTTTTTGGGCAAAGATAATCGGCCGCACTGCGCCGGGCGTAGGCCTGGGCGCGAGCGGCCCTGGAACCGCAGCGCGTCGACGAGCCGCCTTTCGTGATCGGCGCTTCAGGAGAAAGCCCGCTGAAGCAATCAGGATAAAACTCCCCAGGATTCCGGCAGTCCAATACTCGATTTTACGCTGAAATAATTCCTGTTGTTCTCTTCGCGTCTCGCGCCGGATGTCGAGCGCCAGGGTGACCTTCTCGGGGTTCAACTCGAGGTCAAAGGTCGTAGGATAGTGGACGGTGAAAGGTGTAGAGGTTATGCGGGCGGCAACCGGATAACCGGCAGGCCCGGCGAAAGCCACATCGCCGCTTTCCTCAACGGCCTCAGGGTGCCGGAGAGTTGATTTGATTTCAGCTGGTATATCCTCAGTGGCATCGACAAAACCCGCTTTGTCGAAAGCCCTCGCCGCACGGTTGAGCGCTTTTCTTGTCCGGGTTCCTTCTCGATCGAAAGAGGCGCCAATAACGAAAGTTTGGACCTGGTTTGTTTCCCAATGCCCGACCGCACTGACTTGGTCCAGAACTTTGCGGCCCAGCTCATCGCTGCTTTGGTCTCGAGCGCCCAATACACTGAACAATCCGAGCCTTTGCGAGCCAGAGTCAATGGCGGCGAAAACCATTCCCCTGGGAATGGGCTGGTCACCGGGCGATGCCCATGCTTCGGACCAAGTGAAATATGCGGGCTGCTTCGAAAGGATGGCAACCTGCGCTTCCTCGGAGCTCAGCGGGCCGGCGGCATGGAACGCGGAACATACAAGAACGTGATATTCACCTGGCCTGGCCAATTCAGCCAATTCGGAGCACATGGACCAGTCTTTGACTCCCTGAAGCAGGACGATGTCGGAGTCCAGATTCTTTAAGACGTTGGCGGCTTCAATAATCGTCCTGGACGGATCCCGAGTTTGTCCTGAGATGCCCAGGTTCCAGCTTGTCACCCGGACGCTCTGGCCGGTGGCGATGTGCGCCGCCAACTCAGAGGCGATCGCCAATGCCATAAAGCCTATGCGAAGCGGAAGCATAGGTCAGTCAAAGCTGATGGCGACGAGGAACGGCGCGGCTCCTTTTTGCGCCGACACAAAGTCGAGGGTGGTGATGTCGACGCCCGGCGCCAGATTCCAAGCGGTCAAAAATAACCGAATGGATTTTCCGTTTCGCTTACTCACTTCGTTTTGTCCGGTCCAGGCAACCTTGAGTTCCCGGTCGTCGTCGGTTCGACTGCCTTTCTGATGCCAATCGCATACGGAGCGGCCGTAATAAATGGGGATCTCGAGGGTCATCTCACTATCCGGCAGGTGGACCAGGTAGGCGCCGATTTGGTCTCCATCCTGGGGATCGCCGTCGAGCGTTGAGGCATGGAGGAAATAGAGGTGCTGGCAGTGATGATTAATTGGAATGCCTTTGACCTGGGCGGGAAACCTTGCGAGCCCCGGAGATTTGCCACCCAGCTGGACAACGCCTTCGACTTTGAATTCGATTCCACCGAAAACCTGGTTTCCTGTAGGCAAGGATGCGAGGTCATCGCCTGGTGCGTTCATCCAGGACCGGTTTAGGGTCGATGTAAAGAAAGGTGCAAGCTCAATCGTGTGAGTCTTGCCCGGGGGCCTGGCCGGTTCGGTCGATTTGGGAGCTGGTGAAACCAGCGGCGTTAGATTCTCGGCAGGTTCGTCCGGTCCGCCGAAAATGGCGTTCAATGACAATTCGGCTGCTCGAATCCTATTGGTAAAGAGCAACTCCCATTGTGCGGGGCTTTCGAAAACTGTCCCATTGAACCCTAGGTTCAGCACCGGGTCGTGGTGTCGGCAGCGAACCATCGGGACGCTTGACCCGATGAGTCCCATTTGCCGTCGTTTCCATTCACGACGGGTATGCCTTGTCTCGCCGGGTCTCGCACTGCCAACCGGCACCGGGCTGAACTCATACAAATAGGAACACGCGAGCTTGGGGTCCGCGAGTGGTGGCAACTCTGTGCGTCCCGTACGCCTGCAAACAGGGCAGATAAGCACATTGCCGTCCGTCAGGTAATCCGGCACAAGATCCGAAAGCCAGCGCGGAAGATCTTTGTGATCAAATTGATAGGCCTGAATCGCCTCGTAAATGATTTTCAGATTGCGCGTGCAAGCCTCCTTTTCCTCAGCGACAAGGCTCGGCGTCACCAGGTCTGAACCGGGCTCAATCGTGCGTGATTGACTCGCCTGGGCGCGCGGGACCACCGCAGTCCACACGATCACAAACAGGGCTATCAAACAGCCCACGCGCCTATATCTCATGCGGGTACGCAAACAATCGTCTCGATTCTTACCTCTAACCGGATCACCAAAAATATCTCACCCTGCCGGGCTTCCGCTGTCAAGGCGAATGGAGGCCTTTCGGAGACCAGACTCTGCATCGGTTTCCTTTAGGACTTGTCTTCACGTTGATCTAGGTTATCAAACCCCGATGACCGGAAACCAATCTTTTAAAATCGGTGTCCTGGGGTCTGGCAAGGGCTCCAATTTCGTCGCCATTGCCAAGGGCATCCTTGAAGGGAAGGTTCCTGCCCAAGTCAGCCTGGTTCTGAGCGATGTCCCCGGTGCCGGCATTCTAGCCAGGGCAGAGGAGTTCGGGCTTCACGCGCATTACATTGATCCCGGCAAATTTCGCACGAAAATGGATGATGCCGCCGAAAGGGCTTATGTGACCGCCCTTCAGGAGGCTCGTGTCGACCTGGTCGTGCTCGCCGGTTTCATGAGGGTTTTGAAAGGCGAGTTCCTGCGCGCTTTCGAAAGACGTATCATCAATATTCATCCGTCCTTGCTCCCTGCATTTCCAGGGTTGGAGGCCTGGAAGCAGGCTTTGGATTATGGAGTAAAGGTCACCGGTTGCACCGTTCACTTCGTAGACGCAGGCGTGGACGCCGGGCCAATAATCGGACAACAAACCGTGCCTGTGCTGCCAGGAGATACTCCCGAGACGCTGCACCAGCGGATTCAAACCGCCGAGCATGAACTCTATCCCGAGTGCGTCTCAGCTATTGCCACGGGTCGAATTCGGGTTTCCGGCCGTAAAGTGCTAGGCGCAAAATAAGCGGTTCCCGGGAGAGATCAGGGGAGGTTTTGAAGGATCTGTCTTGGATCTGTCCTTTAAATGGGCAGATTCTGTCCCAAACAGAGACAAGAGGCTTGAATTAAAACTTTGCGGAAGGGACAGCCGAACCGAGCGGTCCTTTGAAGCGGGGGCTCCGCGTCAATGGGCGATCAACAAACGTGCAACAGTAATAACTGTAACAACCAGTGCGCTCAGCATGACAATGTCGATCATGCCGAAGACACCAGAATGCCGATCATTCACGGGAGCGATGGAAGTTCGTATCCAGCCCCCTTTTGCGGGTAAGACCTTGAAAGTAGCGCGCTTCATGCTTGACCGATAGCATTTGGCGCGCCAAGGCTGTAACAAGCTAGCTCTGAGGGATCCCTGCCAGATTCGTTTCGATGATTCCCTTGGCTGCGGCGTGACGAACCAGGCTCGCCGTATCGTGAATATCCAGCTTGTTCATTACCTGCTGACGGTGCTTCTCTACCGTCTTGACGCTTAAGCCCAATTCAGCGGCAATCTGCTTGTTGGCATACCCTTCGGCGATGAGTTGAAGCACTTCAGCTTCTCGCAGGGTCAGTTCCACTTCCGGCTGCGGAGCCGGTTGAGCCTCTGTCCCGGCCTGGTAAGTGCGTTCTCGCAGACGCTCGGCGATGGGAGGGCTAAAATAGGCGTTCCCCTTGCGCACCTCCCGAATGGCTTTGACCAGGTCGGCCGCCGCAGTCTGCTTGATGAGATAAGCAGCTGCTCCCGCTGCGATTGCCTGTTGCACATGTTCAAGGTTGTCGTACGTCGAAAGCACCAGGACTTTCGCCGAAGGCGCCACCTTGAGGATTTGGCGAGTTGCCTCCCATCCATTAAGAAGGGGCATCGCGAGATCCATAACGACGACTTCCGGGTGCAGTCGGGCCGCAACTTGAACGGCTTCACGTCCAGTTTGGGCTTCTGCCACCACGGTGATATCGTTCTCGACGGTCAGGAGCGCCTTGAGCCCTTGCCGAACGATATTGTGATCATCCACCAGCAGCACACTTATATTTGACATATGAAAAACTTGTGAATTCTGAATTTTATTATGACGTGAGTGTGCAGCGCGCTATACGCGAAGCAAATGGGGTGAAACCCGCTTTCTCACGGCCGGTCCGCCGCGCATTCGGGAAGCCAGCGCGGGTGATCTGTCAGGTGGAGATTCGAAGTGATCTCGGCACGCTGGAGAGCTGTCTGCGATTCAAAATTTTTTTTGCCCAGGGTTGGGCGAGCTGTTTTTGATCGTTTTCCCCCTACTTGCCAACTAACGGGAACTGGCTATTCTGTAATTTGTTTGGACGCGATTTGGCGCCAAATTTCCAATGGTAAAAGATCAATTCATCCTTCTCGCCGAAGATGATCCCAACGACACACTGCTCATCAAGAGGGCCTTCCAAAAGGCCAGTCTCGGTGAAGCGTTGAAATGTGTCCGCGATGGAGAGGAGGCAATCAACTATTTGCAAGGAATAGGCCAATACGGGGATCGCGGCCGTTACCCCCTGCCTTTTTTGCTGCTGCTCGATCTGAAAATGCCCGGCTCAGATGGGTTTGCAGTTTTGAAATGGCTCCGTTCGCAACCGGATTTTAAACGGCTCCTCGTGGTCGTTCTGACATCCTCCAATCTCCAGGCCGACGTCGATCGAGCTTACGAACTCGGCGCAAATTCGTACCTGGTCAAGCCGGTCGAATTCAGCGCGATGGTAAATATGATTCAACGCTTCGAAGCGTATTGGTCAGAAATCAATCGTTTCCCGACCCCCGGAGCATCTTTGAAGCCGCCGCTTGCGGAGACAACCATCCTTTAGGTGTCCCGGAGGGCTCATGTCAGGTGGGTGCCCGGATCAGTCTGTGATCGTTGCCTGATCCCGAACGCGCAGGGTTCGCAGCCAGTAGCCGTGGGTCTGGCGACCAGGTCGCCCGTTTGCTGGGTCATGATTGAAATATCGGGGCCGCCGCGAGGAAAACCACCGCGGATGGTCGCCAAGCGGGTCGCACCTGAGTTTTTCTTAAACTTTCTTTTGACTCGCGTTTCCGATCCGGTTATTACGGAAGGCTATGACCGGCGATGGCTCGCCAGCCGAAACTCGTGACGGCTCTTACGTACGTATGAAGAAGCCCGCAAAAAATAATAGTCGATCTTTAGCGGCCAATTCAGTCTCGGCGACGCCCACGGTGTTGCACATCGATGACGATCCCAACGACTCGGAACTGTTCCAAGCCGCGGCGCGACGCGCCAGGGCTTGCTTTTCCATCCACAACGTCTGCGATGGTGACCAGGCCGTGGCTTACCTGAGCGGCCTGGGGATTTACTCAAACCGCAGCCTCTACCCGGTGCCCGCTTTGGTCCTTTTGGACCTTAAGATGCCCAGAGCAACCGGTTTTGACGTCCTCAAGTGGATCCGACAACAGCCCGAATCCGCCAGGCTGCCAGTTGTGGTTCTCTCCGGCTCCGAACTCAAGGACGATATCCAGCAGGCCTACGCTGTCGGGGCGGACTCCTACCTCGTCAAGCCATTGGGATTTAACGCCCTGGTCGACCTGGTCAAGACTATCGAGCGGTTGTGGGTTTCACGTGCGGGAGGGCATTCCATGCCACGAACCGCAGCTCAATCAAGACGCGGTTGGGACGCGGCTCGCCCCTGGCTTGCTTCTCCGGACGGTCCCGCGGCCCGGGCTTCATCTTCCTGGTAGCGCAGCCAACCGGCGGCTCGCTCCCTCATCAAAAACCTGCTGTGGGCTGCCCAAGCCAACCGGCTTAACGAAAGTACGCCTTGGTATTGTCGTGGACGACCGTGGATTCCAGCAGTTCCTCTGGGATCAACCAAAGATATTCTCCGTGCTGGTCCGTCGGGAGTTTACCTGGGTCAAGATTCATCTCCAGTTCGTAAGCTAATGTGACGTAGTGTGTGCCGAAGCCCGGCAACCCAAACCGATTGGTAGGATAGATATGGTCGTAGGCCCCGAGCAGCCTGGCATTCCTAAGATCGGCCTCGACACCGAGTTCTTCACGGCTAACGCGCCTGAATGCATTGCCCCGCGTCTCGTTCTTTGAGATGCGGCTGCCAGGAACGAAGAAGTACCCTTTGGCGGGCTCGTTCAGGCGTTTGCCAACGAGGATCCGGCCTTCCGGGGATCGAACCACCAGGTCAATTGCGACCAGCGGCGTTAAACGTATGACTCGCGCGAACTCCTCGGGGGAAAGCCAGTCGCCAGGTTTTGGTTCTGCGCCGGATTCGGAATTGTGGAACTTGGGCATCATTCTCTTGGTAAATGTTCGGAAAAAAATCCTTAATCCTGCTGTGGGATCCAATGAAACACGGCGCGGCAAACTTCGGATTGGTCGGTGCGAACAATCCAATGCGCGAACTGGAGACTGCTCGCGGGCTGCGTGACAATTGAAACCGCATCGCCCCACCGCGTTTCTCCAATGTAATTCACCTCAATGCTTCGCAGCGAATGCGAATGGTGAAACTCGGCGGAATAGGAATCGAGCAGCCATCCAACATACGTGACGCTATTGACGTGGTCATTGACATCGATGTCGCAATAACTGGCTACCGCACTGGATTTTGGCGCCTCAAGCCTCTCTGGCCGCGGCAACTTCTGCGGATCCCGTCCCAGAGCGGTTCGAGCTTCACCAGACATTCCAGGCAGATTCATTTTGTCGGGTCGCTGCGGCCGGTGGCTTTTAGCATCCAATATGAGCCAGCCACTGGTTCCGGCCACCAGCATTCGGTTCTCCTGGTCCACAATCTCAAAGTCGCGCAAAGCGAAAAGTCCGGACGTCCCCCGCGGCCAGGTCGAAAGGCTGACCTTATCTCCCCAACGCGGATACATGCTTATTTCGATCGAAATCCGAGCCAGGACCCATAGCTTCTCCTGGGCGGCGAGGGCACCGAAGCCAAATCCAAGTTGTTCGGCGTGGTTCCATGCGGCCTCAAGAAAGATGCGGAAGATGGAGATTGGAGTCGCTTGCTTGCGAAAGTCGACGTCATAGGAACTCATTGGGAATGCAGTGGTCCAAACGCCCGCCGGTTGCGCAGGAGCTCCCTCCACGGCTTGCTGGTTGCTGAAGCTCGAGGTGCTCAACGGGCAAATCCCTGCAACTCCGCGCACGAGGCAAATGCCTGGCCGGGATTGTCACCACAGGCCGGTTTGCCAATGATGCGAACTGCGGTTGCCCTGACCGGATGCTCAAGTGTGCATGAGAATGTCTGGCCTGAGTGCAACCCCGCGGAACTGGTCGCAGTCGTCGACGGATAGGATTCAAGGGTGCCTGCGGTCTCCCACTCTCCGCCAGGCTGAGATCGGAGTTGAACGCGGGGCTTGCCTTCGCTGCAGTCGAACCAGCCGCCATCATGAAAAGTTCGGCCATGGGCGAAAACGATTCTGCGGAGCTCTGCCGGCTGATCGAGCGTGACTTCAAACCAGTCCTGGGCAGCGGGCTTGCCGTCGAACGTAACCACGACCGATTGCAGGTCGTCATCGTTGATCGACCCTGGCAGATTTCCGGGACGAGAACGCGCTTCTTTGCCCTCCAGCAGCACGTTGCCGTCTGCTCCATGATTTCGTAAGGGCAACCAGACTTTGTAATCGCTTCCAGTGCCTCCGGCATCCGCGAACGGAATCAGACGCAGGATTGCGGGCGTTCCCGCTGGCGCGGACCCCGCCGGGGAACGGGTGACTGCGTTGATTCGAAACACCTGGGCCCCCGGCCAGGTCTTTACGCTGCCCGTGGCGGGCTCGGCCTTAAATCGCAGGTCGCTGGGAGTTGCGCCCGCGACGGCGATCGCTCTCAACGGCAACGCGTCTCCCGGCGCGCCCTGAACCTCCACCAGCGAAGCGTCGGCAGCCAGTACGAGCGGTCCGTAAAGCACTGCGATTTTGCCTCGGTTTTTGTGATCGCCTGCAATGACCTTTGGCTCCATGTCAAAGAGCACGTCGACGCGGTCGCCTTTCTTCCACTTACGCTTGATATGCACATACCCATCCGGCGCGCACGAGCTGTTGATTGTTTTGCCGTTCACAGCGATTTTCGTGCTTCCGCTCCAGGCTGGCGATCGCAGTTTGACTGTGAACCCGGAGGGTTTTGACGGGTCAACCGTAATCCAGACTCGTCCATCTCCGGGGTAAGTTGTCTCGGACCTTACGTTCACAGTCGTTTGGTCATGCAGCACGAGCCGGGATTCGCCAGCTTCATACAAATTAACCACCAACCCGTCGTTGTCTGTCGTTAGCGCAAAGGTCGGGATGAGCGCCACCCCTCGCGGACCGCTGGAGAGGCAGCAATGGCCGTCGAGGGTCGCGCTGTAAGGCTTTTTTCCCTCCATTTGCACATAATATCCCCAAGCTGAGCCGTCGCATTTTTGAGCTCCAAAAAGTTGGTTGAGCACGACGTGTTCGAGTTGTTCGGCAAACCGCGCCTGGCCCGTGAGCCGAAGCAATTGAGCGTTGAACTGGAGCCAGGTCACCGTGACGCAGGTCTCGCCGACATTGTTTACGTTGGGCAAATCGTAGTCGTCGTGAAAAAGCTCGCCATAACTGGCGGCGCCGGTGATGTAGAGCCTGTTATTCACGATGTCTTGCCATGCGTTGAGGCACGCCTGGAGCAATTGCGCTTCGCCCGTCGTCCGGTAATACTCCAGTGCGCCGTTGAGGCATGAGAGCATCTCATAGGCTTTGCCGTTGCCGACTTTGTCGACTCGTTTGACCGACAGCAGTGTCGAAACAATTTTCGGACCGTTGGGCTGTTCCCACGCGCGCAGAATGTATTTGCAGAAATCCAGGTAGCGCGGCTCGCCCGTAAATCGGTACAGGAGGACCATCGGCTCCAGAACGCTCGTCGGGGCCATTCCCACGTGGTAGCCGGCTTTCAAAATGTCGCGTTTGCCGGGCTCATCCCCAAATGTTTTGCATAACAGGTCCCCCATCTTCCTGCACGCCGGCAACGGAGCGAGGTTGCCCGTGTACTTCATGTAGGTGATCAGACCGATGAGATTGTATTTGTGCGCCCACACATCCCACTCGGTCCAGCGGTCCTTGTCCAGGTAAGTGCCAAGGTAACCGTCATCGAGTTGGCATTTCACCAGTTCAGAACTAACGTAGTCCAGTTTGTCGCGCAGTGCCGGGTCTCCGGTGTTCGCCCAGGCAAGGGTCGCGGCGTGAAGCCATTTGCCCACGTGTTCGCCGTCCCAGGCCTGACGCCCGGGCCGTTTGCGGTAGCCTTCCAGCAGCCGGGTTGGGTCCAGTTTCACCAGTCGGTTTGCCTCGTTGGCGTCGATGCGGCTGCCAATCCAGCCTTGCAACCGCGTCCGGTCCGGAATTTGAAAATCCTCCTTGTCGGCGATCACGGGGACGACTTTGTCCGGTACCATAACGATGGCTTGGGAGGGGTAGGGGACAAGCAACAAGGGCAAAGTTACGAACAAAAAACAGATTTTCATGATTTTAGCGGCGCAGGCGCCCGGCCGGAACGCCGCGCGGGTTGAGATGAAATTAACCCAGCCTCGGAGTGTGCGGAAGAGAAAAAGCCGCGCCCCTTTTGAAGGCATCGGCCCCCAAGGATCTCAACACCGGGTAGAACCGCGGGATTGCACCACGGAAGCAAGGCCTTGTACACTCGCTCATGCCAACACGCTCCCATTCGCGGCATTCGTGCTTACTGGTTGCCCCGACGACAAGGACAAACGGACGCACAATGCGTCGCAGGTAACCTGCAGGCAATTATGCTCCTGACTTGCAAAGCGGCTGCACCAGAGGAAATCCTCCCTCTGCGAACTCGGTTTCGTGAGGAAATGAACTGCCAGATTGTTCACGATTCCATTCACCGGCGCGCGGGGTGGATGATTTCCTACATATTCGAAATTGGCGGCGTGTCGGCTGGGTTCGGATCGGTTGCGATCGGCGGGCCATGGAAGGAAAAACATGCGATCCTGGAATATTACATTTCGCCCGCACATCGTAATCGAGCGTTTGCTTTTTTTGAACTGCTGATGACATCGAGTGGCGCGCGCTTCTTCGAGGCGCAATCGAACGAAGCTTTGTTCTCAGCCATGGCACTCACATATGCCACCGACGTGGCAAGCGAGAGTATTGTGTTTCAAGATGGAATGACTTCGAACCTGGCAGTCGTCGACGCCGTGTTGCGCGCTGTCACAGATCCCGAAAATGTCGTGTCCGCGATCGAAGAGCGCCAGGGCGGGGGTGAGTGGGTGATCGAGGTTGACGGAACAGTCGTCGGCAAAGGCGGAATACTGTTCCATTACAACCGTCCGTACGGTGACATCTATATGGAAATTGAGAAACCCATGCGGCAACGAGGCTTCGGTTCGTACCTGGTTCAAGAACTCAAGCGAGAAGCCTATAAGCTGGGAGCGATTCCGTGCGCTCGCTGCAGCCCCGCCAATGTGCCTTCACGCAAGACGCTCCAGAGGGCAGGTTTCGTTCCATTCGCGCACATGCTGACGGGTTCCCTCAGGGCGCCTTAGCGCGCGGCTCGCGTCTACTCAGGCCGCCCAAGGCTTGACCTGGGGAGCGTTTCAGGCCAGAAAACGGACTGTTATGCTTTGGCGAAAGCGATTGGCGACCTTTTTCGCAGCCTTGCTGTTTTTGTTTACGTTGTTTTTCTTCAGTTCTTTGTCCATCGGGGGAGCCGTTTATGGCGCGCGACTAAATGCGGAAAGCCGCGCCTCTCATGATTTCAAATCCGAATTTGAGCGAGG
>DATGLT010000259.1:0-4416 GCA_035294005.1 Verrucomicrobiia bacterium | reverse complement strand
GCCTTCTTACGCTTACCCAATGGCCCAGAGAAGCTTTCCCGCCGTCGCCCTTATTCTTCATAACGCCGACAACGTCGCCGTCTTGAAGGCTGCTGTTAAGCCGGGCGACGAACTGCTAGACGGCAGCCGTGAATTGACAATCGGCCAGTCGATTGGCCCCGGCCATAAAATCGCCCTTGTCGAGATTCCACGCGGTGGTGCTGTTTGGAAATACGGCCAATTGATTGGCCATGCCCGTGAGCCGATTTCTCCGGGAGAACATGTCCACGGTCATAACCTGGAATTGCAGGGCTCGAGACCCGTGTCGGACGCTTGCAGCCACGTTCCCCTGACGGAATTTTATGCGCCAGAGCAAATGAGGCACTTTTTAGGTTACGCGCGGGCGAATGGGAGGGTGGGCACTCGCAACTACATTGCGGTCATTTCAAGCGTGAATTGCTCCGCGTCGGTTTCAGGGTATGTGCGAGACAGGTTTCGGGGCGAAGAATTTCACAAAGAATTTCCGAATGTGGACGGGGTGGTGGCGTTTACCCATAAGAGCGGGTGCGCGATGGATCCGGGTGAACCGCAGGAAGTACTCCGCCGTGTTCTTGCGGGCATTGCCAGGCATCCGAACATTTCAGGCTTCGTGCTCATCGGTTTGGGGTGTGAAGTGAACCAGGTTGAGGAGTTTCGCCGCAGCTCACATTTGGATGAAGGTCCTCTGACGTCTGCAAGACCGGCATTCCTGAATATCCAATCCTCGGGAGGCGTGCGAAAGACAGTTGAGGCGGGGGTAAAAGCAGTTACAAGCCTGTTGAAAGCCGCCGACGAACTGCGGCGAACATCGCAGCCACTCAGCAAGCTTGTGGTGGCCGAAAACTGCGGCGGTTCTGATGGGAACAGCGGAATCACGGCTAATCCGGCTTTAGGGGCGGCCGCCGACGAATTGGTGCGTTATGGCGCCAGCGTTGTCCTGGGTGAAACCCCGGAGATCTACGGCGCCGAACATTTGCTGTTGCGGCGGGCTGTTACGCGTGAGGTCGCTGAAAAGCTTCTACGGCGCATTCGTTGGTGGGAGAACTATGCGCGCATGCACAACAGTTGTCTCGATAACAATCCGTCCCCGGGCAACAAAGCGGGCGGCCTAACGAATATTTATGAAAAGAGCCTTGGCGCGGTGGCGAAAGCCGGCCAGTCAGCCCTCATGGCCGTTTACGACTACGCCGAACCCATAACCTCCCCCGGGCTTGGCTTCATGGACACCCCTGGTTACGACCCGGTGAGCATGACCGGTTTGGTGGCCGGCGGTTGTAACATTGGAGTGTTCACGACTGGCCGCGGCAGCGTTTATGGCTGCAAGCCCGCGCCGTGCATTAAAGTCGCCACCAACACCGCGCTTTTCGAATGGATGCGCGATGACATGGATCTCAACGCGGGCACGATTCTGGAAGGCACTGAGACAGTTCAAACCGTGGGAGCGCGCATCCTGGAAAAAATAATTGCCGTCGCTTCGGGCGAAAAAACCAAGAGCGAACTCTGCGGAATCGGCGACGAAGAGTTCGCTCCCTGGATTTTGGGGCCCACGTTTTAGCAAAGGTTCGCAGCGGTGATACCCGGGCCTTCGGGTTCACGTCGGACTTTGCCGGGATGCGTCTCAGGGCTTAAGCACTACCTTGGTGCAATGGTCTTCCTTATTTCGAAACATTTCGTAGGCACGGGGCGCCTCTTCGAGAGGTAAAACGTGCGACACCACGAAACTTGGGTCGATGTCTCCCTTTTCGATCCGTTCAAGCAATGGTTTGAGATATCGATGCACATGGGTCTGGCCGGTTTTGATCGTAATGGATCGATTCATGACCGAACCAAACGGGACTTTGTCGATGAACCCGCCGTAGACACCCGGAACTGACAGCGTACCGCCGTTGCGGCAGGCGAGCATCGCTTCCCGCAGAGCGATCGGGCGGTCTGTTTCAGCCATGAGGGCTTGTTTGACGCGGTCATACGTAAATTGAACGGCGTGCGAGTGGCCATTGGCTTCCATACCGACGGCGTCTATGCACCGGTCCGGTCCCCGGCCTCCCGTCATTTCCTTCAGCACTTCCAGCACGCTGTCCACTTCATCGTAATTGATGATTTCCGCCCTCGAATTGTCCTTGGCCATTTGCAACCGTTCAGGGATTTTATCGATAGCGATCACCCGTTCTGCTCCGAGCAGAGAAGCACTTTTGATCGCGAACTGCCCCACGGGTCCGCAGCCCCAAACCGCCACGGTATCTCCGGGCTCAATATCGCAGTTCTCCGCGGCCATGTAGCCGGTCGGCAGGATGTCCGAAAGGAACAAAACCTTTTCGTCCGGCATCCCTTCGGGAACTTTGATATGCCCGACATCGGCAAACGGAACGCGCACATACTCCGCTTGGCCGCCCGCGTAGCCACCTGTCAAATGCGAGTAACCGAAAAGGCCCGCCGGCGAATGGCCCCACATCAGTTCCGCTTCCGTGGCGTTCGGATTTGAGTTTTCGCATAATGAGAAAAGCCCTTTCTTGCAGAAGAAGCAATTCCCACAAGCGATTGCAAACGGCACGACGATGCGATCCCCGACTTTCAGATTTTTAACTTCACTCCCCACCTCGACCACCTCGCCCATAAATTCATGGCCGACGATATCGCCCTTTTCCATCGTCGGCACGAAGCCTCCGTACAGGTGCAAATCCGAACCGCAAATAGCGGTGCTCGTAATTTTGAGGATCGCATCTCGCGGGTTGAGAATCTCCGGGTCGGGAACCTCGGCCACGCGCATGTCCAGTTTTCCATACCAACAATTGGCTTTCATTTGAATTTGCCTTTCGTCTATGCCCTTACCAGGTCGTCATAAGCCCGCGAAGTGCTCCGGCCACGACCCGCTGGCTGACCTTCGGTCCGTGCGATTTCCCCTGTTTCCATCAGCTGCTTGAAGCGGACCAGGTCAACGGCGATTTGTTTTTCCGGCGATTGCCCCATGAGCTTGGCGACGACAGCGCCGGCCTTGCCCGCCGGCGGCCGGTAATGCAGCTCCACATGGATGATCGTCCCACGATTGCCCGGCGCTCGCTCGAAACGGACCGAACCCCTATTGTCCACATCGGCGTTTGGCAGCGAACGCCAGGCAATGAATTCGTTCGGCCGCTCTTCGACAATTTCCGCATCCCACTCCACGCGGACTCCTCCAGGACCTTTCACCGTCCAATGCCAGCGGCCGTTGTCTTTTCTTTCCACAGCCAGGACGTGGTTCATGAAATCCGGAAAGTCCTCGAAGTTTCGCCAGACTTTGTACAAATCTTCAACACTACGGTTGACGATGATGCTGCGCTTGACTTGCGCGGCACCCGGCGTCTTGCCGGCTTCCGGAACACTCTGACCCGCTCCTGCTGCAAGCTCGTTTGCGCAAAACACGTCCAAAGCAGTAACGCCTGCGACGGCCCCTGCGGCAATGCCCACTTGCAAGCGGTTGTTCTCCTCGTCAAGAAATGCCCCGCCCAGCAACGCCAGGTCCATCGCGTCTCCGGCGACCCGTGATTTCATCCAAACATCCTTTTGCGGCTGCGCCAGCAAGCCTATGCCGCTGGCGATTTCTCTCAGGCCCAGAAGTCTCATCAGGCCGGTGCGCGGGTTGATTCCAATGCAACGACCCAGCGTCCGAGGAAAGAGAAGCTCAGTCAGCCCCAGACCAATACTGAACCATCCGAGGCCGCGCACCAACTGGTCGCGGTTTTCCTTGGCTGCCAACCGGCGGGATTCCAGGTTCATTCCCATACAATGTCTCCTTTGTTAGGATGGAAGTGTAGTAGGCCGGCAGACAGCTCTCAAATGGGGTGTGATGCTGGTTTTGAAGCAGGCCTAAAGCGTAGGCCTTTCTCGGAATGAAAGCGGTCGCGTGCCGGATGACATTGGGCACGCCTGGGCACGACCAGTTGGTTGCGGCGGAGGGCACCGGCGTCGTTTCAATCCAAGGCCATCCTCTTATACCCTTGCGAATGTTTCTTTGACGACCTCTCTGGGCGTTTTGTCGTTCCGGAGGCCTTGATAAGTGGCATGACGCAATAGACCATAACTAGTCCATTCCGTGAAGCCCGTCTGGGCAACCAACTTCGGCCGAACCCAGCATAATTTCGCCATATCCTCTTTGGTTATGCCCTCGCCAAAGTGGCCGGTTTTGCTGGAAGGAAGATTGGCAAAGGGACACTCCTGAACCCGATTAGGCTTAAGCAAATTCATCAGGGCAACCCGTGACGCTGGATTGAGCCCTTGCCGGACTTTCCCCGCAAAAATCAATTGTTTTCCCTGGTAATAGCCGACCAGCAGCGAGGAAAAACTGTTTCTTTCCGGGTTGTAGCCGCCGATGACGAACTCCTGGGAGAGCGACAGCTTAAGTTTGCGCCAGTCCAGGGAACGGCT
>DATGLT010000258.1:0-5606 GCA_035294005.1 Verrucomicrobiia bacterium | reverse complement strand
GGCCCGAGGGAAACCCCGCTTCAGCGATCAATTCGCAGAACAGCGCGGCGGCAGGCGTGCCGCCGACGCCCGGCTTGAGCAACACCGCATTGCCGGCGATGAGCGCTTGAATCACCTGAACGCCCGGAAGCAGCAACGGATAGTTGCCCGGGCCGATGATCAGGACCACACCGTAGGGTTCGCGGCGCACCTCGCTCCGGACACTCCAAAGCCAAAGGGGCCGCGAGCCAGCGCCGAAAGGCACCGGGGCCAAAATGGTCTCGGCCTCGCGTTCGAGAAAGCGGCACGCTTCGGCCAACGGCAGCACCTCCGCGGTGATCGCTTCAAACGTGGGCCTCGAACGGCCGCCTGCCGAGGCTTCGGCGAGCGCTCCGCAGTTGCGGGCAATCAAAGCACGCAGCTGGCGCAGCGGTTTCAATCGCTTCGGCACCGGTAACGCAGCCCAGCGCTCGTGAGCGCAGCGCGCCCGCGCCATCGCTTGGGCGCATAACGCGGCTTCTTCCGAATCCTGGTCCAGGAACTGCACGGGAATGCGCGTGGGCTGTTGGGCCAGGTTCATGGACCGGAAATCGGGTTGTGCGGAAGTTTAGCGGGCGCGGCACCTTGAACTCCCCGGGTGAAAAAGCGCGC
Source organism: Verrucomicrobiia bacterium (assembly GCA_035294005.1). GTDB lineage: Bacteria > Verrucomicrobiota > Verrucomicrobiia > Limisphaerales > UBA8199 > JANXQE01. Next base: position 4,976 of record DATGLT010000258.1, on the reverse strand, counting down.
GACTGTTTGAATCGCTTGCTCGATGAGAGGCCGCTCGAGCTGTTTCGAAGTGGGCTCAACCGGGTCTGGTGAAGGCAAGCCCAACTCCTCCAATAAGAGCCTGCTGCTGATTCGAGCGCTTTCAAAAATCACCGGCAATCCGCTCCCCGGATGCGTGCCCCCGCCGACCAGATACACCCCATCGAGGTCTTCAAAGCGATTGTGCGGCCGCAGGTGCAGCATTTGATCCAGCGAATGCGCCAGGCTAAAAGTGGCGCCGCGATGAATCTGGTAACGTGTATCCCACTCCGCGGGCGTCAGCATGCGCTCATATCGGATCCGCCTCGGGTCGAGGTCATAGCCCGCCTTCCGGATTTGAGACAATACGAGCTGCCGATACCGAGATCGCTCGCGCGGCCAGTCCACGTTGGGGTGTTGATGGCTGACCGGCACCAGGACGTATAAAGTCGAATGGCCCTTCGGCGCGAGTGTCGGGTCGCTCACGCAGGCGTTTTGAACGTAAAAGCTCGGATCTTCGCTGAGCAGGTGCCGGTGTTCGATCTGCTCGAGGTTTTCCGCGTAGTTCCTGGTTATGTAAATCGTGTGATGCGGCAGATCAAATTTTCCTTCAATCCCCAGGTATAGCATGAAGGTTGAGCAGGAATATTTCTTCTGAGCGAGCCGACGGTTAGTCCAGCGGCGCCTCAACTGGTCGGGCACCAACTGCTCCATCGCCCGAGCGAAATCGGCATTGATCACCACGGCATCGGCCCGATGCCGGCCGCTCGCGGTGTGGACTCCTACTGCCCTGCGCCCGCTGAATTCAATCTGCTGCACCGGTTCATTCAGCGAAATTTCCACCCCAAGACCTTCGGCCACACGCGCCAGGGCTTGCGTTACTGAAGCGCAACCGCCAATCGGGTGCCACACCCCATGTTCGTACTCCAGGAATGAAAGTATCGAGAACAAGCTCGGACACCGGAACGGCGACATCCCCAGATACTTGGACTGGAAGCAGAACGCCAGGCGCACCCGTTCATCGCTGAAAAACCTTTTCAGATACGTTTCGATCGATTGATGGGGCCGCAGCAGGGGCAGCATTCTGAGCAAGCGCATCTGCAACAGATCTGTCCATCCGTTAAACGGTGTTTCCAGGCAACGCTCCATCCGGGCCAATTTCTCGCGGTTCTCCATCAGAAAGCGGTTGAACCCAGGCGCATCTTTTGGCGACAACCTGGCGATCTCCTGCTCCATCGCCGCGACATTAGCTGTGCAGTCGAGGCGGCCACCCGCGCCAAACTCAAGCCGGTACTGCGGGTCTAAGCGGACCATTTCCAATTCCTTCCGGATGCTCGTGCCGGCCACCCGAAGAACCTGTTCGAGTACGCGGGGGTAAAGAAAGAACGTCGGCCCTAAATCAAATTTGAAACCGTCAGCCTCGATCCGAGAGGTGCGCCCTCCAATCACCGGCAGTCGCTCGAAAATTTTCACACGCAGCCCTGCGCTTGCCAACAGAATGGCGGTGGCCAGGCCCCCCGGACCCGCGCCGATAATAATGACCTGATGATTCATGAATTTTCAGATTCGCCGAAGAGCCGGCCACTGTTGTCTATAATATGTCTAATATTATTGAACTTGTCAATATTGTGTCGAAGAAATAGTGATCGACGATTTTACTCTTGTTATTTGCCTGGATTCCTCTGAACCCCTGCACCAAACCTGCTGATTTCGCTACTTTTGCATTGCTATAACCTCAAAGACGTATAACTTGTGTCTAAATAATATGACCGATGCTCATCACTCGATTAGGGCCGTCGTGCGCCGCACGGGGCTGAGCGCGCATGTGATTCGCATTTGGGAAAAGCGCTACGGGGCCATCAGGCCTGAACGGACTCCCACCAATCGTCGTTTATACTCGGATGAACAGATTGAACGTCTCCATCTCCTGCGCGAACTAACCCGCGATGGTCACAGCATCGGGGCCGTGGCAAACCTGCCCTTGGGTCAGCTGAAGCAGATGGCCTCTAAGGGCGGCAGCGCGGCGGACAGTCGCACTCCTGCTCAGCCGAGCCTGCTGGACGAATGCATCCGAGCGGTTCGCGGTTTGGATGCCGAGGCGCTGGAGGGGGCGCTCAAACGTGGGGCGGTCGAGTTGGGCGCTCAAGGGGTTCTGCAAAGGGTAATTGCGCCCCTCACTCAAAAAATTGGAGACTTGTGGTGCAATGGCACGATTACCGCCGCCCACGAACATTTTGCGAGCGCGGTGATCCGGGTCTTCCTCGGGCATGCCTCTAGATCCTTTGCGGCAACCCAGAGCGCGCCCGCGCTCGTGGTCGGAACACCCAGCGGTCAATTGCACGAACTGGGCGCGTTGCTTGCCGGGGCTGCCGCCGAAAACCTGGGATGGCACGTCACCTATCTCGGACCAGGTCTGCCCGCCGCCGAAATAGCGGGGGCCGCTACCCAAAGCCGCGCGCGGGCGGTGGCCTTGAGCCTTGTCTACCCCGAGGATGACCCCAAACTCGAAGGGGAGTTGATGCGTTTACGGGAATTGCTGCCTCGGGGCCTGCCGTTGCTGGTCGGCGGCCGGGCCGCGCCCGCCTACGAAAGCGCTTTGATCAAAATCGCCGCGTTGCAAATCAAGGACCTCGACCATCTCTGCTCTGTCCTGGCCAGTTTGCGCAAGCCCGCATCCAAACAGAAAAAATGAGCTTCTTGAATCCAAACATCGGAACGCGCGGCCGACTCGTCCGTGCATTGAGCGGCGTAGCATTCCTCGGCGTTGCCATCTTCGCCTGGAGTGTCTCGCCCTGGCTTGGGGCTGGGATCGGCATTTCGGGTCTGTTCATGATTTTCGAGGCCGCCCGCGGCTGGTGCATTCTTCGTGCTTGCGGTGTTAAAACCCGAATGTGACGAAAGCAGTTTCTCCATCTTCCCTTCGGGTTGGGGGGCACCGTCAACCTGACGACCGGGCGCGGCAGGCCAAGGTCCTTGGGCAGGACTCCCAGTTGAGTTTTAGGGCGCAGGCAGGAGGAAGGGTCTGAAGAACGCCGAGGTCGGCGTTGGACCGGGGAAACTGACCAGCGTTGAAGGCAACTCTTGAACCCAACTGTAAACTACGGGATCTATGGCCCAGTCGAGTAGGTTGGTCGATGTTCCCACCTGAAACTGAACCGCGATGCCCGGCATAAACGTGAGATTCACCACACCGTTTTGGCCGAGCGTCACGCGTTGGTAGCTGTCGGTCTGGCGAACTACGCTGATCGCGGGGCTTACCATTTCCCCGTTGGCGTCCATAACGCGAGCACAGTAGACGCCTGGCGATGTCACTGCGAGAGTGGCGTTCGTCTCTCCGTACAAAGGTATTCCGGCGAAATGCCATTCATAGGACAGAGACCCTGCATTTTCGGCGTCGATACGAAGCTGCACAGAGCTGACTCCTTGGTTCGTTATGAACGCAGGGTAAACCGACAACGTTGGAACAGTGTAATTGTTGGTAAGGCTGAAGGCTGCCACGCCAACGCCTGGTTTTGGATTTGCTCCGCCAAGGCTCAGGTTCACAGCCAACCGGATTGTTCCATCGCTGGCTTTGAGAAGCCAGTGTTCAGGAACTCCTGCCTCAACCCCGCTGCGGCTTTGGTACTCAAATCCGGGCAAGCGCTGCCGCCACTTGAGTTCACCATTCGGACCAAATTCAAAGAGACTGAGATTGTTCGTGTAAAGGAAACCTTCCTGGCAGTTCACCGCAACCAACCATTCGTCCGCGCTGAGATTAACTATTTCCGGTGGACCGGTCTCCGCGGGGCTAACTGGCAACTGCCCGAGCTTCCGAATCACCCCTTTGCTGTCCAGCAGGGCAAGATCGGCGGAGTGGCAGTCGGATACCAGGAAGCCATCGCTCCCACCCGTTTGGCGCGCAACAGTGCAGAACCCCCAAGCCCCATGGGAGGCCAGCCGCTGCCCGTTTGCGGACCAAACCTCGTAGTTGCGATTTCCGGAAACACATAACGTTCCATCATCCATCGTGGCCAACCTGCTCCAGTATACGAATGGTATCGAGTCCCGGCTCCATTCGATAGCACCATTCTCCCCTACCTTGACCAAGCGAGATCCCGAGTCGCTCAAACCGCAAAAGTAGAGATGATTTGAGCTCAGTACCAGGCTGCGATCCAGACCTACGTCACCGAAAAATCCCCTGAACAGGTTGGTGCGCCAAAGGATCTGGCCACTTTGGTCGTAGCGTGATAGAACGTATTGCCATATCGGACGATCTTCTGGCAGCGCAAACAAACCCAACAAGTAGAACCCATTCCGGCCATCTGCTGCCAAATGGACACTGTTATGTTCGTGCAGAAATCCCGAAGAAGTCGCGTAATTCGTGGTCGATTCCAGGTAGTCGAGGTTTCCTGTGGCATCGATCCGCACGGTCTGAAGGCCACCACTTGCGATCCTTAAGGCCGCGTAAATACCGCCCCGCCCGTCGCTCGTCATCCCGTCCACCGTGAATAAGTCGACGACGTTCGTGCGAACCCAATACTCCCACTGCTTGCTCCCGGCCTTGTCAAACTTCGCAATCCACGGGAACTCCTGATACATCGGGGGGCCGACTGAGCCGCCGACGAAAAGGTTGTCCGCCCCGTCCATAATAACCGTTGAGGCATGGTATTTGAAGGATCCGTTTTGGAAATCGGTGCGCCAGATCAGCTGAGTTGGGCCGTTCCCGAGGACTTGGGAGTAAACGCCAGACCTCGATAGAACCAATCCGCATCCGCAAACCAAAGCGGTTCGGATTACAAACCAGATGCGATTTCTCATGAACCTCATCCTATAATCGGAAGTCTGCTCCCTGATCTTCACGGGTAGAATTATGGATCATTAATGCGTTCGTTTCTCACCGTTTGTTGGCATTTCAAAAAGCAACAAATAGCAAGTGTCCGACGGGTACTTCGTTGCTTGCGTGCCCAACAATCCAAACCGGCGAACGGCAGTGCCGCTTG
>DATGLT010000257.1:0-2450 GCA_035294005.1 Verrucomicrobiia bacterium | reverse complement strand
TTACCTCTTTTCCGGGGCTTTATGCGTGACGTGCGTTGCCGCGGCACTCTTGTTAAACCGGCGGCGGCGCTCAAGCGTTTTGCTCGTTTCCATCTTTGTCGCCAGCTTCCTGATTTTCTGGGTCGCCACAGGCCAACACATTGTGCACTTGCCTCTGTTTGTCATGAATTCATTTCGATTCTCCAGCGCCTACGCCCGGGCGGCAGCGCTGGCCGGATTACCTTTGTTACGCACGGGAGGGGTGTGCCTTGGTTTGTTGGCATTCTTTGCAGTAGCGGTGGGTGCGTTACAGATTTTCCGTTCCCGAAACCGAGCCGATCAGGCCGGTGAACTTTTATTAGTGGCGTTGCTGGGCGGCTTTCTGATCCTATGTCTCAAACACAGCCTTGTGCGAATGGACCGGGTGCACTTCATGGAACTAGCCGTGATAGCGCCCGCGATTGCAATTGCGACGGAGACAATCCCGCGCTACGGCCCGGCGCGAGTTCTCTCGGTTATTCTTTCAATTTCCTGCGCGGCGCTCTCGCTGTGCATCGTTCAATTGGCGTTCCTCCCCAGCCCCCCAAGCTCGCTGCGCCAGGTCCTTTCGCGGTCCTGGTACAACGCGCGCTGGTTCTGCGACCCGGTTCGGTCCCGGGCAGATTTTGACTCCGAGCTAAAGCCCAGACGTGACGAGGCGCAAATTCCACACCTCCGCGAGCTAATCGGCAGCTCAAGTGTCGATGTGTTCGGGCCTCACCAGGCGTATGCTTTGTTGAATGGGCTGACGTACCGGCCGCGCCCGGTCTTTCAGAGCTACCTGGCTTACGATCGAAAAATTTCCGAGTTGAACGAAGCCTTTTATTTATCGGCAAACGCGCCGGACTACGTTCTCTTCGAACTTGCCGCGCTGGAGCACCGGTGGCCGCCTTTGGACGACGCGCTCGCATTGCGTGCTTTGGTCATCAATTACGAGCTGGTGGCCGATGAACCTCCCTTTCTGTTGCTCAAACGCAAGTCGGCGCGACCCGCCGCTTTAACCCTCATCCAGGAGGGGACCGCGTCCTGGTCTGAAGTGATTCCTTTGCCGGATCACGAGACCAACGGGTTGTGGGCTGAAATAGAGGTGGAACCGAGTTTGTCGGGCCGGTTTGTGAACGCGGTGTATCGCCCCGCAGTCGTCCGCTTGTCCATTTGGGAGGGCGTGGAAGGCAATCTTAAGCGGCTCGGACGCCGACAGGCCGCTCCCTCGGAACTCCGCAGCGGTTTCATGCTGTTCCCGTTTCTCGCAACAACTCAGGCGGCTAAAGCAATGTTCAACGGGCAGCCTACGATTCGCCCCAAAGGTTTCTCGCTGGAATCCGGGACTGAGAACCTTGCGCTCTGGAACGACTCTGCCCGGTTTCGCCTGTATCGCATTGAAAACATGACGGCAGAAAAACAGGTCCGCGCTCCGATCCGGGAGCCATGATCGTGATTATGACAAAACTGTCACGGCCCCTTCATGGGAAAATGGAGTCGCGCGCTCATGCTGGAGACAGTCGTTTGCGGCGAAGTGGCGGCGGGTTTGGGGTGTTCCCATTGCCATTGGAATGCTGGTTGCCGCAATGACCGGTCGGCCGCGTTCGACGCAACACGTCGAGCGGCCCGACCCTTGGCGGCCTTTTCGTGGGGGCCGCTGGGTACAAGAAAAAAGCCGAAACAAAACCTGTTTCGGCTTTTTTTTGAAAGACTGGCGGCAACCTACTCTCGCGGAGTCTATAAAACCACTACCATCGGCAAGACTGTGTTTGACGGCCGTGTTCGGAATGGGAACGGGTCGGACCACAGCTTTATGGCCACCAAAAGTGCTGGCGCACGGCCACCGCGCCTGGGGCGCAAGAGTGGGTCGAATCAAGATCGACGGCGCAAATATTTTAAAGAGCGAGCCGGAACCGCCGGCGGATTCTCTGAAAACTGCATATAGGAACAACACGGATTACAATTCGCGAGTCAAAATCGCATTTCCATCGCTGCCCCGCAGCGCAAGCGCCGCGGGAACAGACGAAAGAAAAAAGCGATCAAGCCGCACGACCGATTAGTATTAGTCCACTCAACGGATTACTCCGCTTACATGCCTAACCTATCAACCCGGTGGTCTACCGGGGGTCTTTAGGGACCTTGCGGTCCGGGAAACAATATCTTGGGAGGAGCTTGGCACTTAGATGCTTTCAGCGCTTATCTCTTCCGCACATGGCTACGCAACGATGCCGCTGACGCGACAATTGCCACACCAGAAGTGCGTCTAACCCGGTCCTCTCGTACTAAGGTTAGAACCCCTCAAGTTTCCTGCGCCCACAGTGGATAAGGACCGAACTGTCTCACGACGTTCTGAACCCAGCTCGCGTACCGCTTTAACCGGCGAACAGCCGGACCCTTGGGACCTTCTCCAGCCCCAGGATGCGATGAGCCGACATCGAGGTGCCAAACCG
>DATGLT010000256.1:0-2975 GCA_035294005.1 Verrucomicrobiia bacterium | reverse complement strand
TGGGCCGTGAATTGAACCCGGCCCCACATCTCCGGCCGGTGCATATCGATTACTCCAGTGGCTGACCAGACCCAATTATCCTCGGCGCGCCCGTCGATTTTGCGGTAAGCGCCGTTAGTCGTGGTAATCTGCCATTCGACCCTTGAAAAATTCATGCGCCACTGTTCGCCCTCGGCCGGCGGGCCCTCGTGGCGGGCAAAGGCGCCCAGGGATTTCCATGGGAAAGCGACTTCAACCGTCCAGCCTCGATCCACGTCTGAGGCGTTGTTGAGCGTGCCCTGGACCTCCACCGCTGTTCTGGCGCCTTCAATCTCCCATTCGTTATGCGGTTTGCCGCCGTCCAGGTAAGGCTTGTCCAGCCGCAGGTCCCAGGTCGCGTTGAGCGCGTTCATCTCAAATTCGTAATACGGCTCAGTCTCCCTTTTAGGGTCTATGAAGATTTCAAAATCCGGGTCGCGGAAAATCACAGAGTCGTGGTTCGTCAACGTGGCCCAAACATGAGGCTCCTGCAGTTCGGCGGCGATATACAGGTACTGGTCGTCCCACAGCAGTTTGGCCCGGGTGCGCAACCGCGGGGTGGGCTTGGCCACCCCCTCGATATCGACGAAATCTTCAGTCCAGGCCGCCAGTGCCCACGCGGCTTCATCGAGCTTGCCATCGATGACGATGGGCGAAGCGGCTCGTCGGCATAAGTATGTCCGGGCCGCGATCGGTTCCATTTTGTCGCGCCACTCGAGGGTTTCGCCACCTCGCATCAGCGGCGGCGAGAGCAACGAGAACAAAACGATGCTCAATGCGGTCACCGGGCCAAAAAGCTTATCCATGCGCATATTTATTTTGCAGTCGCGCCGGAACAGGCTCGCGACCTGGGCACGATCATACCCTTTTTCCGCGCGTTGGGTAGTCAGATGCGAACGGAATGTCCCCGCACCGAACGCGTGTTCCCAACTGAGATAAAGGCCAAAAGACAGTCTTTAACCGATAAACTTTGCGCCGGCCTCGGCGATTTGGCAAAAGAATGGACCGTTTTGATCGAATTGAAACATGAAGAACGAAAAAGGAAAAGCCACAGAAGTACAGTTGCTCGAACTGCTCAAAAAAGTGCTGCCAAAGGCGACCCACGACGCTCAATTGGCCGGCAAAATTTATGAGGCGGTGGAGCTGGAACTCAAAACCAAGGCGAAAGCCTCGGCGTTTGAAAAATTTTGCACAAAGGTGGAACTGCCGGATTTGGAGCCTAAAAGCGTACAAGCCGTGAAGGAGCAGATGAGCGCCTCTTTCGGCAATGCCGACATTACTCTCAAGCCGAATCGGAAAGAGGAAACTCTGGCGGTAGAAGTGGCGATGCCAGACGGCACTCAGTTTAGCGGAGATATCAAGGTCAATCCGCACCTGAAGGACCAGCCGAGTGAAGAGCAGGAAATCACGCTTAAGTTTGTGCCGTTCCCGGTTTGCCTGCCCGGGGACAAGGAGTTGGTTTGGCTGTTGGCGAAGCGCGAGAACATGTCACCAGAGGAGGCGGGCATCGCCCTCTCGAAATTGGAAGAGGACTTCTGGGCATCCAAAGCGGGGCAGAAGATGCTACGCGATCGAGTCGAACGCAGTTTCCCCGAATTCATCGCGCGGGTGCCGGGCGGCATGCTCGGCGAAGCTGGGCTTAAGCGGCATTACAAGACGCCGGAGGCGGTGAAGTCGCTGCGAAGCAAGAAAACCAAATAGCTTTTTCGAGAGTGTAAGCCCGAGTTAACTTCGTTATTATCCGAACGAATGTTTGACGCGAGCTTCCTGTTTGCTTCCCTGGTTTGGGGTTCGGTCGGGTTTGGTTATTTTATTTTCGGTAAAAAACAGGCGTCGTGGCCGGCGATGGTTGGCGGGGTGGTAATGATGGGTGCCTCTTATGTCGTCGGTTCAGCGTTATTGTTATCGCTGTTGTGCGTCGCAGCGATTGCCGCGGTTTATTTCTTGATCAAACGAGGATATTAACCCGGCCGAAGCGCCAACTCGGCAAGTCGCGGGGCCGGCTAGATTCTCCGATTCTTTGACAGCCTCGAACCAGGTGTTTATTCTCAACCCCGGACACAGCTGCCATAATGACCGACAACGCGACGCCCGCTGAATCCAGACCGATGGAGGAAACCACGGGCGTCAGGCGCTTTCTCCCCCGGATTGGTTCCCCCGGCTATCACATCCTTCTCTCGTTGGTCGCGGTTTTGATTCTGGGGCCTTTGGGAGGTATTTCCGCGTCGTTCATGAACTTTTCGATCGGGTTCTTTATCGGCGGGCAGGTCCTCGCGGGGATCCTCGGCAGCACGGTGACCCTGCCGTACGGGCCCGAGGGAAAACATGGGGCCAACTACATGCAGACCATGGCGTCGTCAGTGGCGGGCATGTGCGCCATGTCGGTTCTGGTGCAAGCGATGATATGGCTGGGCCTGCCCGAACCCCCGGCGTGGCAGTTGATTTTGTATTTCCTGTGCATCGGCATGTTTGGGGTCGGAGTGGGAATGCTCTACACCCCGATCCTGGTGGACCGAATGCGTTTGGCGTACCCGTCCGGGTATGCGGTGGCCAACATCCTGCGCGCCTTGACCGACAAGGAATTGTTGCGGCGCTCGATCCGCAAACTCGGCTCGAGCATGTTGATTGGGTATGGAGGGGGGATGGCGTCTTTGCAAATCCAAATGCTATCCGACATTGGGATGTCGGTTTCCACCGCGGGCGCCGGGATGATCGTGGGTGCCCGCATCGCCCTTCCAGCGCTGGTCGTCGCTTTGATTGGCGCTTGGACCACGCCGTACCTGGTCAGAATTGGCTGGCTCTCCCCCGGCGATCACTTTCGCAAAATCGGTTTTGTGATCTCCCTGGGCACGATCCTCGGGGCAGCGATCCTGGACATTTCTTTGATCCTGATCGAGGCCGCCCGGAAATTCTTCGCGCCAGAGAAGAAAACCGAGCAACCGGCCGAAGACTGGAAA
>DATGLT010000255.1:0-5033 GCA_035294005.1 Verrucomicrobiia bacterium | reverse complement strand
GTGACAGAGAAGCAGGCATGAGCATATTGTATCTATAAAGATACAATAAGCAAGCAAAAAAACGCGTGTGAAGCTGCTGCTGTTTAAATCAGGTGACTATTTTGTCCTGCACCCTGCCGGCAGGCGAACCCAATTGACGGCCCCTGGTTCATGGAGTCGGCCGGGCGCTCGTATTCAACGCGCCGGTCGATAACCAAAGCCGGAGTAGGCGGGCTCGCCCGGCACAAACGTCTCATCGAACCGGGGCGGCGGCCCGCCGAGCACGTTGGTTTTCTCGGAAACACTGTTTCGTGGGTCGCGCACCGGGCCTCGGAACACACAGTTCTCGACGTTTGCCCCAAGCGGCAAATCCAATTCGTATCTCTCGGCCGGCAGACCTGTCGCAAGGTTGTCCTCGGCGAAAATGCACGCCTGATAAGTGCTCAAGCCGCCCAAATCGTCCACCGCGTTGCGGTTGCCAACAAACGTGCAGTTCTTCACCAGGGCGCGCGAGTTTTGAAATACGGTCAGTACACCTGAATTCGTGAAGGCACATTCGCCGGAACGTTTTGCGACAATATCCTCGCCGAGGTTGGATGCGTTCGCGTTAAAAACGCAATTCACGATCCGGGCAGCGCTCCCTTCCAACAGATCGATGGCCGAGCCGGTCACCTGCGCGCGATTGCGCAGGAATACGCAGTTTTCAATCGTGACCAGCTCCTGGTTGTGACCTTTATGCTGAACGGAGATTCCAGCGCCGCACGGACTGGAGTAGTTGTCCGCGACCACCACGTTTTGGATGACCGGATACGATCGGCCGAAGATTTTGATCCCGCCGCCATCGGTGTAAAAAAACAGGTTCTTGGGAATCGTCTCGTCGGGCTCCATTTGTTTGGTCAATTTGTTGCTGACAAAATTGTTTGCGCCCGTGATTCGGAACCCTCGAAGAACCGTGTTGGAAGTGACTCCATCGCCAAAATAGACAACGTGATTGACGACGGCCGGGTAACCCGGCGCGTTCGACCGGCTCAGCTCGGCGTTCGCTGCGGTCAGGGTGACGTCGCCCACGGCCTCGAGGCGGATGCCGTCATGTGCCCGATTGAACCAGACCAGGGCCTGGCGTTTGCCGCTCGGCCGGTACTGCCCAGCATGCACTTTGACCACCTTGTTGGTGGCATTCTTTGCCGCCAATTCCAAAGCGTCCTGGATATTATCGCCCGGATAAACATGGTAGCCGTCCGGTTTCAGAACGATCGCGCACCTGGCCTGGGCGGCGCAGAAGCAAATAGCCACGACAATCGCCCGCAAAACAAACCGTTCCGGCGTCAACCGCATGCAATGCGCAGGAAGCAGCAGCAGCCTGTGTGACATCAAAAATACTGTGTTGCGGATCGACCCCGAGAGCAATGAGAAATCCGGCCCGCTAAAAGCGGATTGGGACGCTGAAGCGCGCCACCAGCTCATTTCTGAGTGATCAGCCGAAACGCCGGGGACCTACCACATGGCAATGCAGCCTTCGTCGCCCCACTGCTGTGAACCGCAATAGACCTGCATCGTTTGAATCTTCTTCCAGGAAACCGAGCCGTCCAGCAGCCCCACATTGCCGCCCGCAGCTCCAATATCCGCCGAAGAGCGGCCCGGACCGGGGCCGGTCCCCGCGTTCGAAGCATCACTGCCCGTAAGAATCGCGCCCTTGCTCCCGTGCGGAGCAAAGGTCCTGTGATCGGCCCGGGACCAGTCGTTCATATCCGAAAGCAACACGAGCGTGCCGGGGTCAGTGAGTTTTTGAGGCGAAGCCCATCGCGCGGAGCTGCCCAGAACGCCGGGCCATGGAGTATTGGTGTGACCTCCGTGGTAATTGTAGCCGATCACGTAACCGTACCCCAACGCCTCCAGTTGCACGCTTCCGGTCTTGCGAAAAAAATCTCCGAAGCTTGGGCAATGCACCATGCGATCACTCCGGAGGTACTGGACAATCGCGTTGCTGGTCGCGTCGCTGATGATCGGCAGATGATCATCCACTGCCCCGAACGGGGGATTGGCTGCGCCGCTTGGAACCGCCTGCCCGTTATCATCCCCGTACATATGCACGGCGAGTAAAAACTGGCGCTGGCTGTTTTTGCAGCTCACCCGGCGAGCCTTCTCCTTCGCCGAGGTCAAAACGGGCAATAGCAGCGAGGCCAAAAGGGCGATGATCGCAATGACCACCAATAACTCGACCAGGGTAAAACCGCGTCCGCGCGGAAGGGCCCGGGTCTGCCTCGACGGGCCACAGCATTGGACAGACTTTCCCATACAGCGTCGGCCGTGCCGGCCGCAACTTAATTATGTCTCATGTTCCAGCTTAAGCAACCTGTTGAAGGTTCCAAATATGAGAGCGCTGCGGGGCGAACAGGTTCCCGAGCCCCAAAGCTCCGCCGTCAGCGGGGCCATTGCCATGAACACTTTTTGTCATTCCAAAAGCAATATTCGGCGCTGCCTGCGGGCGTTTTCCGCAGCGAAGAAAGTTGAAACTCCAGCCCTGCCCAGGGAGTCTATTGAACATGAAACGGAAGGTGCGCCCTAAATTCATCGTCATTGGAACGGGGGCTGTGGTCCTGCTGATCGGACTGGGATCAACCACGATGCTCAAGAAGGCCAAACCCATTCCTGCGGAGAAGATTGTCACCGTTGACCGGGGCGACATCGCGCGATCGGTGGTTGCCCGGGGCAAGATTGAGCCCCTCTCAAAAGTGGCGGTCAAGTCCAAGGCCAATGGGATCGTCAAAGCGTTGCTGGTGGACGCGGGCGATGCGGTCAAGGAAGGGCAGGTTTTGGCGGAACTGGACAAGGCAGATTTGCAGGCGCAGGTCCGGGAAGCCAAGGCGACGCTGGACGGGGAGCAGGCCAACCTGCAGGCGGCGGTTGCGGCTGAATCCAAAGCTCGAATTGAGGCAGAGAACCCGGAACTGGAGTTTACGCGCCGGGATTACCGGCGTGCCCAGGGGTTGTTCAAAGACAAGATTGCCTCCCAGCAGCAGCTGGACGACGCGGAGAGGGCCTACACGGTTTGCGAGAACCGCCGGCAATTGCTCGAAGCCATTGCGCGCAGCGCGAGCGCCCAGGTCGACCAAGCCCGGGCGAGAGTCGCCGCGGCCATGGCCTCGCTGGATCGGGCGGAAGAAACGCTCAGTTACGCCACCATTCGAGCGCCATTTTCCGGCGTGGTCCTCACCCGGCCCACCGAAGTCGGGGATGCGGTTTCATCAATCCTGAACCTGGGCAGCGCGGCAACTCTGATCATGACGCTCGGCGATGTCAGCAGCGTCTATATCAAAGGAGACGTGGACGAAGCGGATATTGGGAAAGCGAGTTGCGGGCAGACGGTACGGACGCGGGTTGAATCCTTCCCGGGTGAATCGTTTGAAGGCGTCGTAAAGCGGATCGATCCGATGGGAAAAGAACTCAACAACGTCACGACGTTTGAGGTGCGTGTTACGATCTCCAATCCACAGGGGAAACTCCGGGCGAACATGACGGCGAATGCGGAGATTGTACTGGAAGAACACAAGAATGTGCTGCTGGTTCCCGAGGCGGCACTGGTATACGACAAAGACAAGAATGCCTCGGTACAACTGCTGGATGCGACGTCAAAGAGCGGCTGGCGCAAAACGCCACTCAAAATTGGAATTTCGAATGGCCAACGGACCGAGGTCACGGAGGGCGTTCGCGAAGGCGATAAGCTCGTGCTCCCGTGAGCTTGTTTGGCGAAATCCTGGCCCAGACGCTGAGAAACATCTGGGCGCACAAACTCCGCAGTTTGCTGACCATGTTCGGCATCTCGTGGGGAATCGCTTCGATTATCTTCATGATTGCCATCGGCAACGGCTTCAAGCTCGGCTACCGCAACATGCTTTACACGATGGGAACCGACATCGTGATCATGTGGTCGGGGCGCACAACCAAACAGGCGGGCGGGCAGCGCGCCGGCCATGACGTTCGTTTCACCTACGAGGACGTCGGGGCCATTCAATCGGAGTGCTACCTGGTAAAACAGATCACCGCCGAATCTTCCAGCTCATTGCAGGCGCGCAGCAGATTCAATTCGGGTGTGTTCTCGACGCATGGCATTACGCCGGTTTACCAGCAAATACGTTCGATGAAACTCGCGGCGGGACGACATATATCCGAGGCGGATTTAGCCGAAGCGCGGACCGTTTGTATCATTGGGGAAGACGTCAAAAAACAACTTTTCGCCGAACGCAACGCCGTGGGAGCGCAACTGTTCATCAAAGATGTTCCTTTCCTGGTGATCGGGGAGTTGTCGAAAAAGGACCAGAACAATTCGTACAACGGCCTGGATGGGACCAAAATTCTTATTCCGTATTCGGTTATGGAAAGGCATTACCCGGATCCGCGGCCTTTCATTGGGCCTGGACACGTCGACAACCTCATTTTTATGCCTGTCTCGACGGACGAGCATTTGAACGCGGTCAAGCAAGTCAGACGCGTGCTGGGCCGGCGCCACGGTTTTCAACCGGATGATCCGGGCGCGGTGTGGTGCTGGGACACGGTGCAGACGGCGCAAATGGTCAGCCACATTTATGATTCAATGGAACTGTTTTTAAGTTTCATGGCGTTCATTACCCTTGGGCTGGGGGGAATCGGGGTAATGAACATCATGTTGGTGTCGGTGGCTGAACGGACGCGCGAAATTGGAGTCAAGCAGGCGGTCGGGGCAACTCCGGGCAGGATCCTGTTTGAGTTTTTCCTTGAAGCCATAGCACTGACCATAATTAGCGGCATGGCGGGGCTGGCGGCGGCATGGGTTATTTGCGGGGCTGTCAGCAAAATGCCCCTGCCGACGCTTTTCGCCGGATTGCCGGTGACGCCCGCAACCGCGGCACTCGCGTTTGCTACGCTGGTGCTGGTGGGCGTGGTTTCGGCAATTTATCCCGCCGGCAGGGCGTCGTCTCTTACGCCGGTCGAAGCATTGAGGTACGAATGATCCGGCATATTTTTGCGGAAGCTCTGAGCGCCCTGGGGCATTACAAGCTCCGTTCCGCATTGACCAT
>DATGLT010000254.1:0-23445 GCA_035294005.1 Verrucomicrobiia bacterium | reverse complement strand
CAACTGACAGTTCTGGTACGAGTAATAGGTCTGGCTGCGACCGCTGAACCCGCCGTTTTCTCCATTGACCTGGATACCTGAGCGATTGGTCAGGAAGCCATCCGCCGAGTATTGGAAAAGCACATCCCGGGGCGGGCTCGTATAGTCCTGGATGCGGCAGATTTTCCCCACCAGGAAAGGATTGGAAGTGTCCATATCCAAACCGGCGGTGAAGCTGGGGTCGCTGTTTTGTTGCCGATAATAACCGAACAAAAGGAACCGGGGACTGGAAACGGAATTGTCGTCTATACGAATTAACTTATCGCTGTCGTTGGGGTCATAGGTCAGATCATGACGGTTGCTGGGATACCGATCGAGAATCGTTTCCAGCCGCCCGTCCGACCTGTAGCGGTAGCGGACACCGCCGGGAGTCATGCGCTCGAACCGGCCATCTTTGAACCTCACGAGCAGATTGAACATCCCGTGCTCGGGCAGGTAATAATCCGAAACGAGATCTTGATAGTCCAAGGCCGGATCGTTGACCAAAGGATCCTTGGCGTACTCCGGCGGCATATTGGTGCCTTGCCAGGTGAAATGATACACCTGCCCCTCGCCGCTATTGAACAGCACGTCCTGGCTTCCGGCGATTTCGCTGTCGGCGGGGGTATCACGTTCGACCAGGGGCATTTGGAGCCCGGCAGGGAAAGTCAGAGGGTCCAGAATCATCAACCGCTGATTGTAGTTAAAGTCCCAGCCGACCCCGAACGGCCCTTCGTAATTATCCTGATTGCCAATCGAGCGGATGATGTTGATCGGCATCCGCGGACTGGGCAACGAGAAGTCCGGGTCCGACGTCCGAACCTCGCCGCTATGGGAAAGGATCGTTCCGTAACTATCCTCCATGGGGTTGCCTCCCCCGTTGGGTGGCGGGTTGTCGCCGGTGAGGTACGACCGGTTCACGCTCAAAGCAGTGGAGACGGCCAGCGGATAAAGGATTTTGCGGACGGGATCGATTTTGGCCGTGAAGGGCCCGACGATTGAGTCGAGCGCCTGGATTGGAGTTGGGTCGAGGAACGCCCGCAGACCATAACCGCTGAAAAGTATCTCCCGATCGGTGCCGCCATCGGATTTGACCCGGGCCAGGTCGCTCAACTGGATCGATTCAGTAATGAGCGCGAAGGGGCGGGAAAGATAGTAGTTATAGAATGGACTCAACGGATCATCGGTGACGCGGTAAGCTGTCAGCGAGCGGATAGGGGCGCCACAATTCGGCCGAGGGATTTGCCCGATGGCTTTCTGGGTGTCCGCGGAAACGGCGCGCACCGGGGCGAAACCTGTCCCAAGGTTCGAAAGCGGGCGCAGCGCAGGGTTCAGCGATTCCAAACCCAGTTCGATTGTCTGGTTGGCTCCCACGGCGCCTCCGGGCACAATTGCCAACACGTAAAAGTGCAAAGCCGGGTTGGGCGGTTCCAGGTCCGAGGTGAGGCCCAAGTTGGGACGGGCAAGAAAACGCGCGGGCGCCAAAGCGCCGCCGGCATTGCGCATTCCCGCGATGACATTGGTCAAAGTCGAGTAACCCTGTTGATGCAGCCCAACCGGATCGACCAATCCGAAGTGCTGAGGGAAACTGACAAATGTCAGTTGCGGAGGTGATTGAACAAGCAGCGCGCGACCGTTGTCCGCAACCGCATGAACGCCGAAATCGCTGCTGCCGACGCTGCGGGTAGTCCCTCCAGCTGAAGTAACGACATCCAAAATGGATGGATGCAACTGGCCGGGCGGCGTATTGGTTACCGCGAGCAGACTGGGATCGAGCACCAGAGTATTCTGCTGGCCTGCAACTTCAAGTTGTCCGTCCGAGCGGAGTGTGACCGATTCAATTGCCCCACCGAGCAACGTGTCGGGAATTGGAATTTTATTCACCAATTTGGGTTGCTCGGGCAGCGAGATGTCTAGAACCGCCAGGGTCTGGACTCCATTGGTGTCGGGCTGCAGCGAGACAACTGCTGCCGCGATCTGAACCGGCGAATTGTTGATTTGCAGCTGCAATTGGTCCAGGATTGTCACCCAGCGCGGGTATGCGCCCGTGCCGAACGAGAACAGAGAATTAGTCGGGTCGGACACATTGAGAGGCCCGCTCAAGGCCAGTGTCCGATACGATGGAGGAATCGAACCAATGACTTTTCCCGTGGGGTCCAACTGCAACCCCGCCCCCAGCGTGACCCCTACGATGCTGGCTCCGCGTGTGACCGAGAAATCCAAGATTTTCTGAGTAGTCCCTTGGAGCACGTAATTCTGGTCCAGACCATAAAACTCAGTAGGACTCGCATCGGGCAGCGGAATAGTGTCTCCGGGGTCGACGTACTCTCCATTTCCGTAAAGGTCGACCCCCGGTTTGCCGCCAGCTGGAAAGGTGCTCTGCTGCAGCGGCGTTGAACCAAACCCAATCAGCATTTCCTGCAAATTGACCAGGCCCAACCGCTGAATGTCGGCACCAAATTCCTGGAACACCAGGTAAGGCGGAGCCCAGCGGACTTTAGTCACTGCCGAGCCGACGCGGTAGCTGACAATGGGCGAAGCCAGAATCTGTGGATTTGCAGGGTCGGCCATATTCATTACCCACAAGTATTGGCCCCTAACGCCGACAGTTGTGTTGTCACTAGCCTGGCCTTGCCCTTGCTGGCTAATGACTGCGTCGAGGTCTCCGCCAACCACGGCAATCAGATCATTGGTAAACACTCGAGGCGGCGTCGCAAAGAGACCTTTAGGATCGGTGACATACCTGTAAAGCGGAGCAATGGCCAGGTCGCGGGGCTGGCCGTAGAGGTGAGTTTTGCTCAACAATTGTGGCTTGAGCGGCGTGGTAATGTCATAGGTCAGCAGGTAATTGTCCTGGGAGGCCTGGTCCAGGACATAAAGCCGATTTCGGACGATTGCCGACCCGCGGCCGTTGTCGCTCCCGACCACGAAGGAGGGCAGGGTGATCATTGTGGCCGGAGGCGTGCGCAAGCGCATGAGAAAGCTTTCGGCCACCGGGGTGCTGGGCACCTGGTCCAAGGGATGAGGAGGGTTGGCCAGGTCCCGAATGGAGTGGCCGGAAAGAGTAAGTGTATACGACTGACCAGCAGTGAGGCCCGAGTACTGTATGGTCAAAGTTTGCTGGTCGGGACTTAGCCTTAGAATCGGCGGCGTTTGGGATGCCGGGCTTAGAACGATACCGGAAAGGTGGTTGGTTACAAAGGCATCAATTGGCTTGTTGAAAACAATGTTAACACTGGCGTTTTCCCCTAAAAACCCGTTATCGACGGGGTCCGTTTGAATGACCAGAGGCCCATGCACGTCGTTGGTGTCGGGAGGCGGAATCGAAGGATTACTAACCTGTGGGATGGGACCGGTAAATTGGTTAGTGATGAAGCATGGGCCGAAGTCCTGGTTGGCCGTCGCACCCCTTGCATAGACCTTGAGGGCTGCCGTAACCGGAGCAGAAACGAAGAGCGTGCCGCTCCAACGGACATAGTTGCCATTGGTAGCCACAACCGTATTCGTGAGGACACCGTATGGATTGGCTACGACTTGGCCAGTCAGCAGGTTTTTGGTTCCCAGTCCAACCAGCCCTACATGGACATCCATCGGAGCGAGCGGAGCGGGTTCGAATGCGCTGATCAGGACCTGGCAGGGTTGACCCGCAGCGGGTTGCTCCGGCGAGAAGGAGATATTGACGGTCGACGGAGTCTGGCTCAGCAGGGGGGTCGTAAATAGGAAATTGTGGAACACCACTCCCGAGAGGCTTAACTCGCCTTGACCGTAAAACGGGTTGAGATTGATCGGGTTGACGGGTTCCTGCAAGAGGTCGGAGAACAAAGGATGCGTGCAGTTGACCAGATACTGCGCGCCCGCAGCCGGGGCAACCATCAAAAAGGTGCCATCCGAGCCGCTGGTGGCATAGACCATACCTGGAAAAATGCGTCCCGGTCGCGGGTTCAAAGGTCCACCACTTAGTTGCAAGGCAATGAACGCTCCGCTCAAAGGCTTGGAAATGGCCACTTCGAGTTGCTGCAAGGCCTGGAGTGACAGCGCTAGTACCTGCCCAGGCCCGAGTGTTGGACTTTTGATTATCCCGGCTTGAATCCCGGCATTGATAACGGTATCGGCATCTTCGTTGCCCGTCTGAAGGTTCAAGACGGAATTGAGATCTCCAAGTCGTTCCAAGGCCACCCCAAATTCGGTGGGAACAGCTCCGACTTTGCCTTTGATTACGACCGGGCGAGGACCAAACAAGAGTGGCACCATGACACAATTGAAGAGTTGCTGGCCTACCTGTCCCCCGGGCAACAAGCCTAGAATCAAGCCTGTCCCAGTGTCCATGAGACCCGCATAAACTTGTTCGTTGCCGCCTTCACGCCGCCTTGATTTGCCTGTGATCGTGGCCGCCGTCTGAGGCTTAAAGAACATCTGGTCGACAACCTGGTAGGTAGCCACGTCCTGGTTGGTCTCAACCACCGCGAGAGCCGCGGCGGCATTCGTCGCCGCCTCATTCGTCGGGTAGCCTAGAGCCAACAGGTTGACAGGAAAGCTGACTTGCAGAGGCAAGGTGGGCATCGCGCCCTGGATTTGCAACTTGAGCGCACCGCCAGCTACCGTGGCATTGGTCGGGACCACACCTACTTGAGCCTGCAGCTGCGCGGGATTCACCGGCGCCAGCTTGAATTTAGCTCTGGAAGAAAGCGCGTTCTGCGGAATAGTTATTTTAATCGGGCCATTGTCACCCAGGGCCTGCAAGGCGCCGCCTTGTGGATACAGCCCCACGGTCCCGTCATCAAATAACTGGCGGTTGACTGGCACGTACACCCGGGCGCCATTGAGGCTGACAAAGGTTGCGGAGATAAAGTCCTGCTCCTGGCCGGGAACGAAACTGGTGAAACTGCCGTCTTGTTTGGAGAGGACGGTGCCGGTTTCGCCGGTGCCTTCATTTACGATGATCACCGGCACGGCAGGATCGGCGCAGCCGGGCGTGCCATGAACCACGACCAGGCTGGCATTGGTGCCGGCAACATAGCCGGGCAAATCGGCGACGACGTTGGTATCGAGATTGGTTGCGCCCGGCTCATATATAATGAGCTGCGCCGCGGGGTCGCGCGCGGGCAGGGCCACCGTCGTAAAAGTGAATTGTGCCTGGCCTTGAAAAGGCCTGCCGATGGAATCGGCGATGTTGGTTGAAATCAGAACCGTGAACAGGGTTGCCGGATCCAAGGGCGACCCGGGCAGCAAGGTCGCAGTGGTGTTGGCGAGGTTCAGGCTCAGGTTTGCGGCGACGGGCTGGTTACTGACACCGAGCAACTGCACGGCATTGCTGACGAGAGTTGCCGGGTTGACCGGCCTGTTGAAGGTGATAACCACCGAAGTGACCTGGGGCACATTGGTGGAGGTGTCGGCCGGCGTGATCGAGGCTACTTGCAGCCCGGTCACTCCGAGGGATACTGAGCTAATCACCGGAGCCAGGTTGACGGGAACATTGATCGCCTGGTTCCCGGAATCGCCAGTAGCAGGGTTGCTGGCCGCCAGGGTCCCGTTGCCCGCCGGGGCGAGTAGTTTGAAACTGCCGTCAGAAGCGGAGAAAGTCAGCCATGGCTGGCCGGTGATGCGCACGGGCAATCTCCCCGTGGCTACGCCCGAGGCATTCTTGGCAACGCCCTCCACCAGCCCTTGCTGCGGTTGCACTGCCAGCAACAAATACTCACCTGCCCTGCTCAGGCCTGGCAGCCGATCGCCCGTGGCCGGTTCGTCGCTGGTCAAAGTCCCGCTGGCGTCGCTGTGCAAGCGCTCGCGGGGCTCCAACCCATAGAGCCCCTGCTGGGTCAACACGCGAGCCAGCACGAACGTCATGTTAGGCGGAATGCCTGTCGATTGGAGAAAAAGCTCTTTGCCCGCGGGCAGCGCGCCAAGCGCCACCTGGAACGCGGCGACCACGGAGAAGTTGGTGCCAGCCAGGTCGGTGAAATTCGTCTCGCTAAGCCGGCGCAATTCCACCGCCTGCTGCGCGTCCAATACTCCAGGAGCGGCCAGCAAACGCAACCCCTCGCTCGAAATGACGCCCGCGTTGGTATCGAGCACACCGCCGGCAAAGGCGCCCCGTGGAAAGATATCCATGTGCACGGTGCCCGCGTTGAGCTGGTCGGGACCAAACAACAACACCGGCCGCATCGGGAATTGCGCATGCAACACCCCGGTTTGCGGCGCACCGGGCCGCTGATACGCGACAATCGACTCGTCGAACATCGGCGGAGTGCGCGTGGTGCCGTCATTGAGCAGGTAATGTTCGCTGACTTCCCCGCGCAGCAGCGTGCCACTGGGTAAAGCGCCGGAGGCGTTGGTAACTCTCAAATCAGCCGCCGCCGTGACTAACTCCGGAACCAGGCTTGCAGGGCTGGCGCCCGGCGTCAGGATTCCGCCGGCGGTCAGATTGGTGAGGTTGATCGTCGCGAGGCTGGGTTGCAGCGCGAGGCCAACCGCCGCAGCCGGGGGCGCGACCGGGAGCGCGTCCGGCAGGACCAATGCGTAAGCGCCGCTTCCCGGCAACTGCACTGCCACCGCGTTGGTGCCGTTCCCATTGACCAGTTGAAGGACCTGCCAGTTTAGAGTGGTTGATGAAAATTGAACCAGGGCAGCGGTCTCCGCATTGGCGATCGGCCCCCAAGGCGTCAGGCTCGCGGGCACCGGTTGGGACGGTTCGAGCCTCAGCTCGAGCCAAAATGCCTGCACCGGGCTCCAGCCCTGCGGAAGAAACGCCGGCAACGTTTGTCCGGACAGCTCGGTGATCTGCGCCGTCGTGTTTTGAGCCGCGCTCCCCGGAGCGAACTGGACAGCCACGGAGTCGTTGGTGGCAGCGCCACCGAGCAACGGCGATATGGTGAAGCTTTGCTGACTGCGTTGCGCAAGCCATGGATAGGGAATGACCGTGACGCTATTGCTTTGGAGCGTCGCCTGGCGCCATACCGGCAAATAACCCGGGAAGCTGAACTGCCACGTGTAAAGCCCCGGCGCCTGGCCCAAAGTAACGACGCCGAAATCCGAATCGGTCAGATTGGTTGCGCTGCCCGAGGGGCCGGACTGAGTCACCGTGACCGCCGCCAACGGCTGGCCCGCACCGTTCAGCGAGCGGGCAAACCCAATCGCCTGCCCCGTGTTGGTGAGAATCCCCGAAAACAACCGCGTCACGAGTTTTGGCGCCTGGCCCGCGATAAAGCCCAAGCCGATCGTCCGCGGAACCGTTGACTGCGCTGGACCGAGCGCGCCGTTGGCAACCTGGCCGCTGAAATCATAAAAATTTTTGTTGGTCGAGACTCCGTCGGGCCGCAGTGTTCCCTCCGTCCCGCTAAACCGATCGACCAGCAACATCAACGGAACCGAAACGCTGGTAGTCGACTTGTTGCTGATCGTGACGTCAACGTCCCATTCATTCGAAATGGTGTTGAAGCGCATCGCGGTGAAATACACATCCAGGTTGCTGGTAACCTCCTGGAGCTGGAAGTTGATGCCGCTGACCGCAAAATCGTAGGCGCGAGCCGAACAAACGAGAAAGGCAATCGCGCAACAGGCGATTGCCCAAATGCCGCCACGGAACGCCAGGACCAGCGGCTGGCGCAGCGGCCGTTTACGTTTTGAAAAAAGAGGGAGTCGAGCGTTGGAACAGGTCCGCAAAACAAATGCAGACCCCAGTACAGACAACAATCGTCGGGACATACGTAGCAACTCGGTAACGATGAACGCGGGTCGCGTAACAACTATCAACCATCGGAATTTCCATCAAGCAAAAGCAGGGCGCAGGCTGGTCCGTACTTACACTGAACCCAGAGACGGAGAGCGGGAAAGAGAATGGGCTGGTGAGTAGTGAGAGGGACGGTCCGGAATCGGATAAAACCAGAAATCAGATCCCGTGCGGAAGGAGAGGCTAAGGGATTTCCGCGCTACTGCGCAGCGGGCAATTCGAGCGTAAACGTAGCTCCTTTGCCCTCGCCCTCGCTATGCACAAGCAGAGCACCGCCCAATTCCTTTGCGACCAACGCGCTGTGGTGCAAACCGAATCCGTGTCCGTCCTTCTTAGTGGTAAACCCATGGGAGAAAATCCGATTCAGGTGTTCCGGGGCAATGCCGACTCCATTATCAGTCACAGCAATGCGCACGCGCTGGTCGCCGTTGGTCGTCCGAACTGTCAGAGTCTTTACGGCTGACGGGGAACCTTCGCACGCCTCCCGGCCGTTGCGAATCAAATTCACCAGCACCTGCAAAACCTTATGCTTCTGAACATGGACGGTTAAACCGTCCGCGAACTGCTTTACGACCTGAACGTTACTGCGGGAACTGGTGTTCATCTTCAAAGCGTCCTCAACGAGGTCTGCCAGCGCGAGTTTTTCGGCTGCACCGGAGGTCTTGGCATATTCCTGCTGAGACTTCACCACATCCTGCATGTGTTCAATACAATCCTGCATTCGCTTAAGCTCTTTAACAATGGCGGCCTGGTCGCCGGCAAAGTGATCGGACAATTGCGCCAAATATTCGATCACTTTTTTGCCTTTGGCATCGATGGTGAGAAAAGTTGCCAGGTCATTTTCGTGCTCCCGCAGCAACGCGACCACTTTTGCCAACCCGGGCGTCCTGGACTTATTGATGCGATCGGCCACCAATGCCGACGCGATGTTGACGCTGGTCATGACGTTGCGAACGTTGTGCAAAACGCCTGTGGCCACTTCCGCCATACCTGCCAGGCGGGAAGATCGCGCCAGCTCGGCGCTGGCCTTTTCAAGCTCTTCCTTGGAGCGTTTCAAATTTTCCGCCATCGTGTTGTAGACGGTCGCAAGCTGGCCGCATTCGTCTTTCGATTTGATCTCCAATCTCTTGGAAAAATCCCCACGCGCCACCGCTTCAACGCCCGCTCGGAGTTCCTGCAGTGGCTGAGTTGCCCTTTTCACCAGCCACCAAACAACCCAGGAGCCCAAAAGAATCGCGCACGCGCTCACTTCCAGCAAGAGGACCTGAGTTTGACCCAGGGCCTGCAGAGCATCCTCGTATGAGCTCAACAAGACGTAATTCAAAGTTGTGTCCCCAGCCAGGGAATCAAAGCGTCCGCTGAGTCCGAAGTAATGCCGGCCATCAACGACGATTTGCGTCAGGTTGGCCGTCGGGGCGGATCCTTTAGCCGGCAACAAACAGGTATCGAGAACGCTAAGACATTTTTCGTTCACGTCGGGAGCGGTCAGCGTCGAGGCGGCAACCAGGCTGCCCGCCAGAAAGACAACCTGGCTATGTGCCAGCCGACTAAGTCTCCGCGCCTCGGACTCTCCTATCTCAAGGCCAAACGAAAGCGCGCCGATCACCTCGCCGTCGACCGAAACGGGAACTGAAACGAGGCTGTACAACCGGTTTCCCGCCTTGAGCGTATCCACCGTTTCCTGCCCTTCCAGGGCGCGACTGACACATGGTTTGGCCGCCGATTCGAAGTCCGTGGCCGGCATTTGTGCGTCCCGCTTTGCAACCGCGGTGACGCCTTTCTCAGCGGAGTAGAAAACAATGTCGAGGTTCTGCTCACTCAACAGATCCTCCAGCGGCTGTCGCAAAGTGGCGGGGTCGCCCAACAAAAAGGTGGCCCGGTAACGGGGCTCCCTGGGCAAGTTTCGAAATCTCAGAAGCAAATCTTCGCATCGGTTCCTCTGATAATTCCGAAACTCGGCGTCCGCGCTGGCCAGGGTGTTCCATGCCTCGGTGCGGAATTGCTGATTCACGCGCCGATTGACCACCAACATTGCCAGCACGATCAACAACGCCATGCACGCAATCACGGGCACCAGCACTTTGGTGCGCAGTGTCATGTCCGGGAGCCGCGTCATCAGATCATGCTTCAGTATTGAGGAAGGTTCTTAATGCCGAGAACGAAGTCGGCCCGAACTTCCCCGGTTTCAGGGACAACGATTTGATTCACCGCGCTTGGCAATCGCTCGTGCCAGGCCCGCAGTTGGTAGGTCCCCGCGGGTACCCCGGTAATCTTGAAAGATCCATTGGCGTCGGTTACGGCGAAGAAGGGATTGTCCAACACCAGCACAATGCAATGCATTCGCTCATGAATGGAGCAAAACACGTCGACGCGGCCGGCTTTGTCGAAAGTGACTCTCTTTTCAGGAGGGTCCCCTTTGTACAGGCCCAGATCGAATTGCTTGGGTTCGGACATGGAAAAAACATTGTGGAAAATCTCATCCTGGTTTGGCCAACGGACGGTGGTCCCGCGCTGAACCGGGAGCAGGTGCGGAGAGAACATGGCGCCCTGCTGGGCGACGCGCCGAGTGAACACCTGCACGGCATTGGTCGCCGGTTGATTGGTCATGCCTGCGTCGCCCTCGATATAGACGACGAATTCGCGCATCGCGGCATAATCAACGCGTTCAACGAACTTGTATTTACGGCTGCTGTATTCTCCCGACACTGCGCCCGCCTGAGCGGGGGTCTTTCCTTCCGCGCGCACCGAGCCCACAATTGTCCCGGCGCGTGCAGCTACGCAGCTGAGGACCAGGGCACAGAGGCAAAAGGCCGCGCGCCATGCTCCGCCAACGGGTGAAAATGGAAATGAAAGTTGCATCGCTTTCCTCAGAATTGGAACACAGCCTCCGTGCCCAAGAGATCTTCGTGATCCCTGGATCCGCCGCCCGCTTCCCTGCCCCTCTCGATGCTGTACTCTGTTTTTAGAACCAGCTGCTCGCTGAAGCGATAGCCCACTCCGAGACTTAGCCGCCATAGCCGAACCGAGAGTTGGTCAAAGAAATAGTCGCCAAAATCACCGTTCCCTACGATTGGAAATCCCGCGCCGGATAGAACGTCGCTGAACCGCGCGGCCACATAGAACCGGGCTGGCAAGTTCTGCACCGCCTCGACCGAGTAGTAGAAAACATCTTGGGAGTTATTCCTGGAAGGATCATCATCTCCGTATCGAGCGCAGCCGCCGAAACCCGACACGTGGCCCGAGCGCCAGTTGACCCGGACGTCGCCTTCCACCAGGTTTGCATGAAAAGATTTCGTCTCAGCAGATCCCAGAGAACGGAAGAACCCGTTTCCGAACCAAATTGCCGAAATCTTGTCCTGCGACGGATCCAGGTTGCCGGTTCTCATGCCGCTGAGGCTCAGGTGCAGCCACGACGCCGGATCGTACCCGATTCGGCCCGCTACCGATTTGTCGTCGGTAAAGGACTGGACGCCATTGGCCCCGCTTCCATTTTGCACCGCTATGACGTAATTAAATTTCCCAAGTGCGCCGTAAAGTTCCAATCCTGAATCAAATCCCCACAGATCCGAAACCGAGTGGGAGATGAGCGGGTTTGAAACGGCATAACGGTTGAGATACTCCTCACCGAAAGGGATATTCAAGCGACCGATGCGCACGTTGAGTTGGCCGTTGCGTCCCCAAAGCTGGGACACGTCTTCGAAATCCAGGTATACTTCGCCCAATTTGAGGTCCAGGCTATTGTTCTCGCGCGTTGCCAAATCCGTTTCGGCGGAGAAATAGGTGTTGTTGAAAACCTCGGACTCCAGGAACAACCTTGCTTCATCCACACGGAAGGACGGGTGAGGAGAAAATCCCTCGGAGCCCGTCCGGAATAATCCAATGCCGCCCTGCCCGCTCAGGTGCAGATTGCCTAACTTCGCGGAGGACCTCGAGACGGCTGCCGCATCGGGTTCCCCTACGGTTGAACTGCTTTGGAATTCCGAATTCGTCCACACGCCCTGTGAACCGAAGTCGGCCACCCGGCGACTCAACAAATCAATCAATTCTTGCTGCCTTTGCACTTCGTTCATGAGCTGCGCATTCTGCTCTTCCAAGCTCTGCAACCGATGCTCAAGGTCCGCCTCGGCGGCTAGGAGGGGGTTCCAACAGAAAACGATCACGGCACAACTCCATAGTACGACGCTGCTTGTATTCTGGTGTGCCACGAGGCCAACAGAGCAACGAATATGCCAAGCCGGGCCAGTATATCATTCTTAAGACCTTGCAATATGAAGCTTTTAAATTCGCGGCTGCCGCCAGGTGACCAAGCCGATTTCCGAGGTTTCTTCGAGTCTCCCTAACGGTTCGGTACCTTGGCCCTAATATTTTACGCCTGCTGTTAGGAGCGCTTTCGCCTGAATATAGGCCTCCAATCGACTCTTCTTCTCGTCCTTGAGACACCGAGCCCAAGCCCGGCTGACACTCGAACGTCTTTGGCAATGCTTGAATCTGGGGTCGGAGCAGAAACTGTCCTGAACATGTACATTACCGAATGTTCTGGCGCAGGCGGAGGAAAAAGGTGGCCACGAGGGAGGGTTATTTACGGCGCAGGTTGCATTACGAGTTGCATTGCATTGTGGATACGGCCGGGAAGTCATTGCACGCGTGGTTCGATGCGCCGCGAAACAAGGTTTTTGAGAACCGGCTCAAGGCCGGGCTGGTGGGTTTTGGGTGTGACCCGAAGGTGTTTACTTACTCGCAGCCGGTGAGGGTGCCGGGGGCGTGGCGGGAGGGGAAGCTGCAGAGGTTGGTTTGGCTGAGGGAGTGAGACACGAATTGGCACTAAGAAACACCGGATGAAACGGATTACACGGATGGGAGTTGCCGCGAGAGAACGCAGAGAGTTATTGCGGGGGTGCGTTGGTGGCCGGCAGGTACGTGGTGATGCGCTGAATCGAAACTGCGGCCGCCCTGCTGACGTCAGGGTCCGGATCCTGAAGGCAGGAGTACATGATGGGAAGGAGCTGGGCCGACTCGGAGGGGGTGACAACGAGATCGAGTTCGCCAATAGCCTCAACTCGGTGAGGCAGGCTTTGGTTGGTGATGATTTCGGCGAAAACTGGAATTGTTTCTTTGCCGATACCGCTAAGTGCGAACAAAGCCAGCTGGGCTCTCACGGTATCTTTTTGAGTCGCCAGCTTGACAAGGCCAGGGATCGCTGGACTCGCGTTTGTGCCAAGTGTGGAGAAGGCGTCTGCGCAGGTGAGTGTAAAGCCCTCGGAGCGGTTGAGGCGCCGCTCGATAACGTCTGCGGCCTTTGCCGGAAGGACGGCGCGGGAAAACACGATGAAATTGGACTCCCATCGAGGAGGGCTTCGATACTGTTGGATTTGTTCAAGGAGGAACGGGACGGCTTTGGTGCCAGCGCTTTTGATGGCTCGGTAATTTTCGGCGGGGTCTCCGGTGTGTTCGGACTTGGCCATAAGCCAGTGGCTGAGTGGCTTACCATTAATGATGGGATCGGGCGCCCGGCTGTGTTTGAGCAGAAAGACTACCGTGCTTATAGCGAGAACCGAGCTGGCGATAATCAACAGTCGTCTCCGCATCGAAGAAACTTTTGCACGGGTGCTGCGCAGTGAGCGAGCAAATTGATATCACGGTTGACCTGGGGGTGATTCCGCCGCTGTTGGCGGAGATTTTGACTCTGCGGCAGTTGGTGGAGACGGCGCCGACGGCGCCACCGCAGGTTATCGAGGGGGTGTTACACGTGGGTGGGCATCCGGAAGCAGCAAGTGGCAGGAAGTTGCAGATGAGGCCAAAATGGAAAATGTGCGAAAAAGCCCAGAAAAAAGGCCCTGAAACGTGTGTTTCAAGGCCGGAAAATGGTTGCGGGGGCTGGATTTGAACCAGCGACCTTCAGGTTATGAGCCTGACGAGCTACCGGGCTGCTCCACCCCGCGATCCAACGTGCGGGTTACATAATGCCTCAGGCGGAGGCGGGCGCAAGCGGTTTCGTCAAAAACTTAATATCTCCAGGAGGATTCCCCGGCGATTCCGCGTTCCATTCGCAGGAACCGGGCGTCGATTCGGCCCGGATCGATGCTCCAGCGGGCGGCCAGCAGCGGGATTTTGTCGACGTTCAGCGACGGAATGTCAGGCTGGCCGAAGCCGGCCGGTTCGAGGGTTTCGAGGTAACCAAAGCACTTGAGATCGAGTTCCTTTTCGGCCGCGGTTGGGGAGCCCTGGTTCCAAATCGTGCGCCCGGCCCACGCATAGGCGCGGACAATACGGCCGGCGTCCGCTTTGACCCAGGCGTGGTAATGCAAAACGCGGCTGGCGCTGAAGAACTGGACCTGGCCCAGGCGGCGGCTCAGTTCGAGCACAAATCGAAAGCAGACATCGACGTCCTCGCCCGGGTCGGGCAAGCCTGAGCCCATGACCAGCACCCAGCCTTTCACCGGAGGCGCGATGAAGAGTTTTTCCTCGCCGGCCAGGCCCTGAATCCACGAGCACGGTTTGGCATTGTGAACGCCCAGCGCCGATTGGACGGTGAACGGGCTGCGGCACTTTACGGCGAGCCAGCACCCCGGCCAGCGAAACGAGCAGAGCGGTTCGGGCGAAGTCACGGGCGGAGGCGTTTCTCGGGGCGCCAGCGTGCAGCGCGCCCGCGCATTCAAACGTCGAACGACGAGGATGACAATGGCCATGCCGACGCTCAAGGCGATGCTGAAAAGCAGCAAGAGCATGACCGGCATAACATCCCACGCGTTCACTCAAACTTAATCTATCCATGAGTTCGTTTGGTTCAAATGGGAAGATCACCAAATCGGCTTCCATGTTTTCCCCAGGGGGCCGAAATTCAGGGCGCCTCGACCGAGTCGCTCAGCCAATCCAGGTAGCGCTTGTTTCCGCGCTGGATTGGCAGGGCAATGAACTCTGGCGTGTCGTACGGATGTTCCCGCAGGATCAATTTCTCCAACTCGTTCAAAGCCACGGAGGTGGTTTTGATGACCAGCAGGGTTTCCCTGCCCTTCTCCAATTTTCCTTTCCACCAATAATGAGATTCGATCCCGCCAACCAGGTTGACGCAGGCGGCGAGGCGGGGCTTGAGGATGCGCTGGGCCAGGCGCCGGGCGGTTTTGAGATCCGGCGCGGTAACCAGGACCAGGGCGTATTTTGAGTTTCGCATTTGAATCGGGTTCAGGTTGCAGTGTTTGAAGGGATAGCGATCGAGCCGTCTTAACGGGCGATGGATTCAGGCCATGACAAAGGAACGCCTTGGTTTTCCAGCCTGGCTTGGCAGTCCCGCAGGAGCCTAGGGTTTTTGAGAATGGACCGAGGCGAAGTTTTGCGCGCGATCGCGAAGGCGGCCAGGGTGCCGACGGATTCGCCGATGTTCCATTCGACGGGATGCAATCTGTAGCAGCCGTTGGTGATGTGGGTGACTCCGATATTTTTGCAGGCGGGCAACAGGTTTTCGATGCGCCTGGGAATCAGCGATCCGAGCGGGATTTGGAAAGGCAACGAACTGATATCGAGGTAATTGTCGCCACCGGTGCTTGGATGCAAATCGATGCGGTAGCTCCCAATGCCTACCGAATCAGAAAAGTTCGTCGCCCTAAGAGGCGACGGCGCCCCGGCCTTCGTTCGCGCTTCGGTGCCGACATGTTGCTCCAGAACCGTGAACTCCGCGCGAATCCTGCGGCTCTCGCGAATGTATGGTTGCATTGCAAGGCCGTCTTCGGTTCCAACGATATCGGGCCGAAGGCGCAGACCCGGCCAGCCGGTTCCCCCATCCGGCCGCGGCGCCTCCGTCTGGAGCCAATAGAGCAGTGAAAGACTTAGCTGTTTGGCGCGGGCAATATTCCTCGAGGCTTCGATTTCGGTTACGTCGCAGAGGTTGCCGAGCAAAAAATCGTTTTGAGGCCAGTTCACGAGAGATATGTCGCTCGGACAAGTGCCCGGTGTGAACATCGTTTTGTCACAAATGCGCCGATAAGCCCAGAGACCCGTTGCCTTTTCAGGATCCATTTCAAAGGTCTTCGCACGCGATGTGGCGGGCTCGGACGCCTGGAATGAAAGCAAACGGCCAGGCCACGCAGGCCTCAAGCGAGGAACGAAGTCGCGCCAAAATGAGTACTCGGCCGGCCGGCTGATGCGATGATCCTCCCCTCGCAGGTAATCCATGGCAAAACAACAGGTAAAAGCCTGCTGATTGGCGGCTGACCCGTGCTCCGGGGCATGAGGTTCCCCCGTTTCGGCGCGCGATTCCGCCCCCGTGACGTACTCCGTTTTGGTCATCGGCAGCAAATCGCCCAATTCGGTGGCGTCGGCGAAGAAAGCACCGCGCAGCACATGGAAATTCCCGGTCTCGAGGTTGCGAACTCGAACCGCTTTCACGTGGGCGGAATCAACCTCGGCATCAACGGCGCGGTGCCGCAGAAGAATTCGAATTCGTCCAGAGCTCAGGAGCGCAGCCATCATTTCATGAAGGACGGCGAGCGCAACGCGCGGCTCGTGGCACAGGCGAGAGACCCAGCCGTTGCCCGGATTCAAGAAAGGCGTTGCCCTGGCTTCGGAGGTCAACGGGTAATGCCTTTGATAATAATCCCGGATACCTCGGCGAAACTGGAGATAGGAACGCGTTCCGCCGAACGTTTCAATCCATGGATTCTCGTCGGGCGGAACTGCCTGGGAAGTGAGTTGCCCTCCAATCCACGAAGTCTCCTCGGTGACAATGACCCGCAACCCATTCTGCGCGGCGGAGATGGCCGCGGCGCAACCACCCACGCCCCCGCCAATGACCACCAGATCGGCTTCCATTTCAGGGTCCGAGCTCTCGGATGATTCCGCGGCTTGGGCAGAAATCGCGCCGGGCACAAGACCTGTGACAGCCGCCAAAGAGGCGCATTTTAGAAATGAGCGGCGACACATGGTTTTCGAGCAAGCCCTAATGCGGGAAATCTGAAGGCCGGTCCAGATTCGGGCAAGGGTTTTTGCGCCGATTCTGCATCGATAGCGAAAGGATTATCGATCCAATTGTGGAGTTTGCGGGCGGTTGAAATTCGCAACGCCGCTATTCACCGCCTTTCGCCATTGCATCGGTCCAGGCGAGCGACTATTGATTCGGGCCGAAAGCAGAATATTTACGAAAATGCTCCCGCTGGACGTGCAACCAATCGGACAGGACCTGGCTATCAAATGGGCTGATGGCACCGAGAGCTTCATTGCGCTGGAGACGCTGAGGCGGGCTTGCCCTTGCGCGGGCTGCAAAGGCGAGCGCGACATTATGGGGAACTTGTACAAGGGACAGGAACAGGTTTTGAGGCCGTCATCATTCGAGCTGCGGACTCTGAACCGGGTCGGAACTTATGCGGTTCAACCGGTCTGGGGGGACGGACATAACACCGGGATTTATTCTTTTGATTACCTGAAGGAGATAGCAGGAAGCGGCTGAAGTCACTGCGGGCGTTGCAGGTTCAAGTTAAAAGAAGAAGCGGCGCACCCCGGGAGGAATGCGCCGCCAGGCTTAAAGCCGAGCTAAGGTCGAATCAATGAGCGATTTGGACGCGGTAAAACCTGACCCCGCCACCGGTGGTATCATGGAATTCCATGTCGGAGCCGGTGCCGTTGTTCGTGGCGACCGGGATCCAATTCGGCGGGAACAAAGTGGCCGAGCGTTCAATCAAATAGGCCTTGCCGGAGACGCTGGGCCAGTGAACGACACAATCACCGTTCTGGAGCGCCGCGGCCTGGTGCGTTGAAACCTGCAGGACCGATTTGGGATCCGTCGGGTCGGTGCCTGCGACGTATTCCTGCCAGTTATTGGCGCCGTCGCCGTCGGCGTCGGCCGTTGCGGCGGAGAGCACGTTGTTAATGCTGCCGAAATACCGAAGGCGCCACGAATCCGGGATGCCATCGTTGAAGGAAGAGACGGAGCGATCGGCCAGGGTAATCAGCCCGGTGGCGGTGGTTTTTGGGAACGAAGCCAGGCCGTTGGGCGATGCCGACGCATGGTCGAAATGGATTGCGTAGGACGCCGTCGGGGAGGCGTTCGCAGGAATGGTGACCGTGAGAGTGCCGAGAACCGCGTTGCTGGAGAGTCCCGCGATGGTCGAGTTAAGCCACGTTGCGGCGTAATTATTATTACCCCGGGAAGAAGTGATCGTCGGCTGGCCCAGGGCCGGGTTGGGGCTGAAGATAACCGGGGCAGGTATGGCGGGTGAGCCATCGAGCGGATTGACCGTCAGACTGAGCATGAGGAGCTTCAGGGGATAGGTTCCCTGGATTTGAGCAGTAATCGGGATTTGGACCGTTTGGCCCGCAGCGGCCCGGAAGTCGCCTGCGGCAAAGCTAATCGCGGGAGCGACCGCGCCCGGGGTTTGGAGCCCGTGCGGGACGGGGGTGCTCATCGGCGCCGGTGGGTTGCCTACGTACTGCGCCACCCGCTGGCCGCCGCTCCAAAAGCGCTGGAACCAGGCAAGGCTCGGATCCAAGGAACGTCGGAAGGTGACATAAACGTCGCAGACGTCCAGCACACCATCGCCGAAGGCGATGCTATTAATAGTCGTGTCGTCGCCATTAAATAACGCGTTCACGTTGGCGGCAGCTTGGCCAGGGACCAACAACCCATTGGAGTTGGTTCCGCCAATCAGCACACCGCAGGAATCCATGCTGTCGAAAAAGTCGCTTCCAAACGGAGGATAGTTATTGCCGTAAATGGCCGATTGGAACACCTGCATGACATCGCTGTTATCCAGGTTGGTATCGCCGAAATCGCCCGCGTTGAACCAGCGGAACGGAGCGCAATCGCCAACCACGTAAGAGCGTTGACCGGCCGTGACGATCTTAATGGCGTTCTCCGACCCGGCGGTAAGAGAACCATTGGTCAGCGCGACCAGAATTACATCAGACCCCGGAGCGCCGACGCCATCGGAAGTGGCGGAAGGACGCCCGATTTGGATCTGGTAAGTGTCGCCAAAAGCGGCGTTGGGAGGAATCTGGAAGGCATACCCGCCGACAATCACCTTTCCGCCGGCCTCGGCGAAGAGGGTGTCATGGGCCTGCGAGAAAGCGACCAGGTCCTGTTTGGTGGTATCGTAAAGGTTGGTATGGGTGAGGCGTTCCAGCCAACCGACTCCCATCAGGTTGTTGATGCTATCCACGAACGTCAT
The DNA here is from genome assembly GCA_035294005.1 of Verrucomicrobiia bacterium. Classification (GTDB taxonomy): domain Bacteria; phylum Verrucomicrobiota; class Verrucomicrobiia; order Limisphaerales; family UBA8199; genus JANXQE01. The sequence goes on along the minus strand of DATGLT010000254.1, from coordinate 4,548 downwards.
ATTGACGAATGGCAGATTGTCGTAAACCCTGATTTGGTTGAGCGGCGGAGGATTGGTGGCCAGGCCGGAAAACATCAGCGGAGGAATGGTCTCATAGACCACCGGCGTAATGTTGGGCACGGGCTTCTCCAACATGGATGAGAATAAAAAGTTCTTCGAGGTCAGTGCCGGGCCTGGTTGCGGACCTGCGTTGGTCACTACCACGTTGAACTGGAGGCTGTATATCTTTGAGCCCGGGACCAGCCGCAGCGTGACTGGGGCATAGAAGGTTTGCCCCGGAGCGCCGACGAAGTCGCTGGACGCTTCACCGCTGACGAACCCAAAGCTCATGCTATTGGGGACAAAGCTCGTGGCCAGGAACGTCTTGCTGACGACATCGCTTGGCTGGTAGTTATTGCGGAAAGCGCGGACTTTAAACAAAACATCGGACGTCGCGTTCAAGGACAGGGTGGCGCCGCTGGTAACTGGCGTGCTGTTAGTGTCAGGGTCAGAGCCATCCGTCGTATAATAGAGGGCGGCGTTCGTCGTCTGGTCAGTGACAGTAAACAGGGCCGCGTTGTCGCCAGTGATAACGGGATTGGCCGCTTTGAACTGGAACCGGGCGGAAACCACGAGGCTATTTGCCCTTCCGGCCTGGACGCCGACGGCCTTAACGGTGAGGTCGGGTTGGGTAGGAATAGGCAGCGCCGCAGCAGGAACCTGGCTGGGAAACAGCCCGTCATGGTAGAGGGGCGCGGTGCTTCCGGACTGAATTGGATTAGGAATGGAATCGAGGCCACCAATCGGGGTGGGGCCGAAGGTGAAAAGCGTTTCCGTGCCGCCTGTTCCCGCGATTGCGAGAGAAACGTCGTTGTTGAACAAGAACGGCTGATTGGTTTGAAGTATGGAAACCACAATGGCCGGAGGGATCGTGAAGTCGACCCAGCCGATCGCAGGGGTCGGCACCGGGGGCAGCGGCGGGGGATGCTGAGGCAAACCCGTAGCTGTGACCTTGCGGATCAGGTGATAGTAGTCTTCGGTCGTATAGACGGTGCCATCAGTGGCGAAAACGACGCCTACAGGGAGCCGAGATTCCACGCAGCCATACGCATTGTAGAAGATATCTCCACGGCAGACAGTCCCATCAGCCCAGCCGGGATAAGTCCCCGAACCGGTTACCCAGTAAGCCGAATTGACACCATACAGGTTGGTCACCGTGCCAACCGGGTCAACGATTTTGACGCGGTTATTGCCGTAATCGGAGACGACAAGAAAGCCGTTGCCGGCGGCGGCAATCCCGTAAGGCTGATTGAATTTAGTATTCGCAGCGGTTCCGAAGTGATCACCGGCACCATGGAAACCGGTCAGGGCGGAAACCGCGCCGGTCGTCGGGTCGATGGTGTAAATACCGTTGTTGTTAAAATCGCACACGGCCAGGAAGCCGCTGTCGAGAATCGTAATGCCTCGCAGGAACGCATTCGGCGTGGAGACGGTTGCAATCACGTTTTGGGTTCCGGCGGGCGTGACCTGTATGACGGTGTTATTTTGCGCCGTCACATAGAGGTTTCCCAGCTGATCCATGACCATGCCCTCGGCGTTGGCCAGGCCAGAAGCCACGACACTCAGAAAATCACCGAATACATCGTACTCCACGATGGTTCCATTGACTCCATCAGCGTGATTAAGCACGAATACATTGCCTGAAGCGTCCACCGCCACCGCCACGGGGGCGTTGATGCGGTAAGTAGCGAAGGTGATGGTTTGGCCGCCCGCAAGGTCAATCTGACGTAGGGCGTTATTTCCGCGGTCAGCGATGTAGAGCAGGCTCGACGTGCTGTCCAGAGCCATTCCGACCGGGGTATTGAACTTGGCGACTTGAAACGTGTTGCCGTCAATATAGCCGGCGCTGGGCCCGCCGCTAATCGTACTGACAGCGGGAAGCGCGGCGAGCCGGGCAGCGCTCAACAGCACCGCCGAACCGAGCACGGCCGCACGGTAGAACCGGCTCGAGATCGACTCGAGACCAGAGCCCCGATGATCCTTGAAGATTGTGGTTTTCATATGCAAGTTTCGCTATTGCGTTCCACTGTTTAGCGCTGGATCGATCGTCGGTTACGGATTGACCGAACCGGCCGGAGCGGTGCCTTCCTTGCTTTGCCACAGCCTCTCATCAAACTTGCCGGACGTGGGCGACACATCGCCGACATCGTTCCAATCCTTCGGTTTGCCCGAATTCCAGGCTGACCAGTCAGGCTCGACTTCGTCCTTCATAGGAACCGCGTGCTTGAGGAAGTCGGTCTTGGTCGGTTGGAAATCCTCTTCCTGGACAATTGTAGGAGTCAGGAAAACGAGGAGATTGGATTTCTGGCGAGTCTTGGTATCAGAGCGGAACAGATAGCCCACGACCGGGATGTCGCCCAGCACGGGAACTTTGGTGTTGCCGTTGCGAACGTCGTCCTGGACGAGACCGCCGAGGACCAGGGTGTGGCCGCTGGGGATCATGACGCGTGTTTCGATCTTGCGGATATCGTATTCATCGGCCTGGAACACGCTCGGGGAGCCATTGGCTGCCGAACCGACCGTCTTGGTGACGGTATCAAAGATACGGGAAACCTCAGGAGTGACCTTCAGGTTCACATAATTATTGGCCGAGATGCGCGGCGTGACGCTGAGAATAACGCCCAGGTTCGTATACTGGATTTGCGAGCCACCGGTGGTGTTAGCCGTGCCGGCCGTCACGTTGATGATGGGTGAAGCGCGGGTCACTTCGATCTTTGCCGGCTCATTGTCCAGCGTGACGGTGCGCGGCGAGGAAATCACTTTGGCTTCGGCGTATTTGTTCAGGAAGGACAGGACTGCTTTGACGCCGTCGGCGTTAAGGAAGAAAGTCTCGGGACTGAACCCACCTGCGGTCGAAGCGCCGATGCCGCCGGCGCCAATCACCGAGTTCAGCACTGTGCTGACTGCATTGCCGCTTGAACCGGTAACCGTGCGGCCACTGGGCAAGGTGGTGGTGGTAGACCCTCCGCCAAGGGTAGTGGTGCTCTGACCAGACATGATGCCGTTTCCAAAGGAAACGTTCTGATTGGCCAGGGTGCCCGACCAGTCCACACCTTTGCTGGTACTGGGGTTCATCGAGGTTTCCAGCAACCGGGCTTCGATCAACACCTGTTTGGTCTGGGTGTCCAGGTGCTCAATCAGGTCCTCGACACCGGGCATTTCTTTCTCGGTGGCCAGAATCACCAGTTGGCTGGTGCGCACGTCGGCGACGACTTTGCTGCGTTTGTCGGTGAACGTGTTCTGGACGGCGATCATGATATTGGTCGGCGTGGCGTACTTAAGCTGGAAGATTTTCGTCATGAGCGGGTCCGGCGCGGCGGGGTCCTTTACGGTGATACGCGCGATTTTGCTTTTGGTGTCTTCCACGAGCTGCAAATTGTAATTCGACAGCAAAGCGTTAAGCGCCTGCTCGGCGGTGACGTTTTCCCACCGAATGGAGACGGTCGGCTGGGGAATCGGCTTCCCATCGGGGCCGAGTTGGCCGAAAGCCACCTTCGGGTCGAGCATATAATTCAATCCGGCCTGGCGGGCGAGGTTTTTGATCGCGTCGGTCAGGGGCACATCATCCATAACGATGAGCGGGATGACGGCGCCGGGTTGCGGCGCGGCGGCCGATGCGTCCGTCGTGGACGTCACTGCAGCGACGGGCTGAGCGGTGGCGTCGGCCGGCGCGGCATTGGTTGAATCCGCGGCTGGGGCGTTGGTTGCTGCCGGCGCATTGGTAGCCGCCGCCGAATTGTCGGGAGCTGGCTGAGCCTGCACGGCATCATTGGTTGAGGTAACACTGGCGCTTGCGTCAGCAGGCTGGCCAGCTGTGGGAGTGGTTTGGGCGACGGCGGCAAAACTCCAAGCGACCAGCCCAACGAGCGTAAGGGTGCACAGTTTCCGTTTCATTGACTTTGATAATTAGTGACGTTCACCAGACATCGACGCGATGCGCTGTTTCATTAGGGGCACTTCAAGCACAGGAAATGCCAACAGCATCGTCCGGGGAATGGATCCGCCAAAAAACCCAAGAAATGGGCCATTTCAACCGGGTCTTGTCTACGATCGAGACAACCGCCTCCCTCCAGCCGCCTCAGCGCGTGCCACGCAAGCGCGGGAATTGAAGAAATAAATCTAATCTTCAGACGCTCTTTGTGCCGTTGGACAGGCAAAAATGTCCGCACTGGTGGCAAAAAAAATCGCGCGACACAACCCGATCCGGGTGCTGTCGCGCGACAGGAGATTGCGAGAAATATGCGGCGGTCTACAGGCCCGACCTGAGCTTCAATTCGCGTCGCACACCCCCGACCGAGATGATGGCCGAATCGGCGCGAATTTCTTCGCACCTGATCAAAACTTTGTTGCCGTTGGGCAGGTGAACTTCGCCTTCTTCGCCGCGCTCGAAGGTGCGGTTATTGACGATGGCGGTGCGCCTGGGAGGGCTGGTAATGCCATTGAGGACCAATGTGATCACCTCGGTGGCGGACGGTTTGTTGGGCGGTGGGGCGGGGAGTGCGACCGATT
>DATGLT010000253.1:0-10606 GCA_035294005.1 Verrucomicrobiia bacterium | reverse complement strand
GAGGCGGTTCCCGTCGCCGAGATCGTAACCACGTCTCCCGCATGCAGAAAGATTCCGGTGTCTGTCCAAGGCTGATTGGCCGGCACGGTAACCGTCCCCGTTCCGCCGCTCATATTCGAAGGCTGCGTTGTCACCGGTTCTCGGCCAACGTTAAGACCAAAGATGTTGACCTGATGGACACCGCTTACTTGTGCGGCCAATCCCGCCGCCTTTGTTTTTTCCGCCTCCGAGTTCACAGACCCTGTTAGCTTGACGATTCCCTCGTAGCAAGTGACCCTCAAGGTGCTGAGGTTAGGGTCAGTGGCCAGCTTTGCTTGGACGGCGGACGCAATCTGTGCGTCTGTCAGAGGAGGGGCTGGCGGAGAAGGCCGCCAAATGAGAAGACCAATACCCACGCATCCGAGTATCAGAACAGCTATTCCACTCCACAAAACAGCCCGGCTGATGCCGCTCGATTTAGAAGGATACTCGGTGGCAATGCTGGGGAACGCGCTATCAGAGCGCTCGGATTCGCCCGTGGGCCGCTCGTTCCGTCTGTCTTCGTCTACCGCAGTTTTGTTCGGAGGCAGCCGCTGTAGGCTGGCGGCCGTTTTTACCGGGGCCTCTGCCGCCGGCGCAGGAGATTGGCTGAATTGTGGAGTCTGGTCGAGCTTTGCGCCGCAGTTCGTACAGAACTTCTGATCCTCTTTCAGCTGCCCTCCACACTCGTTGCAAAACATGCTGACCACCTTTCGGGGGTTTGGCCGGTCCCTCCAGCTAATGAGCAACTGCTCGGCGCGTGTTCTCCTCGATATCGAGAAAGACGTGAATCATTTCGGATGAGCTCCAGAGAATAACGCCGTTCAAGAGACTGCCCAGGATTACAAGTACGGCAAGAACGCCACCAGGCATGTTGCCGCCCGAAATTGATCCGGCTTCGGTCCCGATTACCACTCCCGCAATGATTCCGCCAATGGCAGAGATAACCGCTAGAACTTTAAAGATTGTGGCCACGATTCGAAGGGCCGGATAGCGACCCTTGTGTCCGCGGCGAAATGCCCACGCCGGCTCAACAGGCTGGCTGGAAGGGATGACCGGAGTATCTTCAACGGCAGCTCCGCAGGCACCGCAGAATTTCGCGCCAGGATCAAGCGGTGCGGCACAGTTGGTGCAGAAACTCGCCATTGCATTTTCCTTTCAGTCGTCACCCCGCTACTGCACGGACTGACCACATTGCTTACAAAACTTAGCAGAGCTGGGGTTCTCGGCTCCGCAGGAGAGACACACGCTCCTTGCGGCGGCGTTCGGACGCACCGCGTTGGCCGCCGTTCCGCAGTTCGGGCAAAACTTCGTCCCGGCGGGGACCGGTTGCCCGCAGTTGCTGCACTGAGCTGTGACTAGCGGCGGAGGAGGCGCCGCCAGCACCGACCCCGACTGCATGACAGCGCCGGTGATGGCGTCCATATTGCGTGCAACCACCACGGTCAGAAAGATCAGCGGCGCCAGCACCAGCACCAGGAACACCCAGCCATAAATTGCATAGTTGTCGGGAAACAGAAATGGATAGGCGATGCCTTGATACGAATGGTATGCGATTGCCACAACTATGGTGGTCAGTCCCAGGCTCATCATCAATCCCAAATCCGGCATTTTGCGGTAGTTCGACCGGAACAGAAACGTCAGGTTACGACAGAACAACAAAATCATCGCGAAGATGAGCGTATCTGCCGCCGCCTTTGCGATCGTTATGGGGAAGATCGCCAGCTTCGTCCCCAGCAGAATTGCATTTTGCAATCTCAACGCGTAAGTCGCTGGATCTACGTTGCGATTCAAATTCCCCTGCTCCTGCTGGATCTCCTGGATCTCGGCTGCCAACCACTGCAACTGGTTATTGGAAGACCACTGGCCATTGGAAAGGTCCTGCCAGAACTTGTTCACCGCGTCAGTCGGATTTGTAAAATATAGCGGCGCATTCTGCCAGGACGCCGTGTATATCGGTTGCGTGCGCAGCATCGGGAGGAGGGACAAGATTCCCCGCAAAATGAGCAGGCCTATAATGGCAATTGCGACCCGTACCGCGCTCTCCGTAACGTGCTGCCCGAGCGTCTTATTGTGGCTATGCATTTTATCCTCCCACCCTTCTGAGCTCGTCACTTAACAGCGGCCGCTTCCTTATCAGTGTCCCTCTCTTCTTACTATCTGCTGTTGTTGTGCTTGCTGTTGCTGTGTTGTTACCTCTGCTATTGACATCGGCGTGTATGTTACACCATTTACTACTACTGGGTCACCTGCTATTAAATCTATCCATTGTTGAGTTTGCGGATTAAGTTCAAAAATGCTCATTCCACCGTTTCCATTGACAGATGCTCCGCCTTCTGTATATACATATGTGGTTACAGTACCATCTGCAGCAATAGCTTCGCCTAGCAAAAGCTGGTTAAGCCCTTCAGGAACTCCACCTTGCTGTACATCCTGTATCATTACAGGATTTGATATATCATATGTTGCGCCATTTGATTTTATTGTTGAAATGCCGAATTGGTAGACATTGCCTGATTGTATGTTCATTCCATATATTGCATCATTTGCGCTGTCAGCTACAAGCGAGGAAGCCACTGTGCTGTTGTTGGTGCCGAAGGGTGTAGATTGTACAACATTGTATGTTCCGCTGTCCTTTACTACGAATAAGTAACTGCTTTGCCCTACGCTATTCGATTGCACTGTTGTGAATGCATTGCCGTCCATGAATACTGTATTCCCGGAAAAGGCAGTCAATCCATTGCCAAAGTTTACTGAGCCAAGTTGGTGCAAGTTAGTGTCAGTTATCACTTCACCATCCTGTGTGCTGATGAAAAGATTTCCATTTGGATCGAATGCGCCGTATGTGCCTGGAACATTTATGGTGTTTGTGACTGTTCCGTTGCTCATATCAACTGCTAATGTGTTGGTGGAAGTTAGAACGACACACTTAGTTCCGTCAGGTGTAAGGACAACAGAATTTACTCCAGGTATTTGCAGATAAGGTCCTACGCCATTTTGGTTGATTATGCCTACGCTGTCCTGTCCAGATACTGCTCCTGGTGTTGCAAAGCAAACGTTTGTCGCAGATGTTGCTGCCAATAACCCTGGCACTATGCCAACACTTACTGTGCTAGATATGGCAATATTTGGGACAGTAACTACCTGTATGCTTGAGGAAGCTCCATCTGAAGTTGACATTCCGAAGACCCATGACGGCCCTGGGATGGTTGCCTGCGATATGATATAGCTGCTTGGGTTATAGTTTGGAAATACAGGGTTGTCTGCATCTTCGACCATCATCAGGAGTGACACCCCGCCATTCCCTACCTCTCCCGCAGCGAAATATGAATCAGTCACCTGTACTGGTGGTGGTCCCTGAGTTACAGTGAAGGTTGTGGAGACGGAAGCGTTGTCGCTGTCGTCTTTTGCGCTATAAGTCTGCTGGCCCGGCGCCGGAAATGAAGTCGTGTAGGTAGCAGTGCCTACGGATTTTGCCAGTTGCGCTCCGGAAGATGAATCGACCTCGCAGGTATCGGCTGCGGGGCACGTGGCCGTTATCGTTACCGCCTGTCCGGTGACGGGGGACGAAGGATTCACTGAAATAGTAGGGGGCGCGTTGACGGTGAGGGTGCCTTGCTCTGTCTGTCCGTTTGTCAGATCGTGTGCATAGACGTTGTATGAACCCACCGCTTGCGAAGCCGGTACGGCAAAATTCCACTGTGCTGTGCCGGTTCCTTGCGCCTGTTGATTTTGCTGTGTTTGGAAGTCCACCGCACACAAGTCGGTTGCCGGAGTGCATGTCGCCGTTATGCTTACGGTACTGCCTTGGGCCACGAAACCGGGACCGGACCCCTGGTTCAATGAACCGACTTTAAAATTCAGCGACGGCGCAATTGGGTTGGAAGGTGCAGGGCTGCTGCTACCACTGCCGCCGCATGCTGCTAGAACGACTAAAGCTCCCGCCGCCAACGCGCTGCATAGGCCAAATCGGAAGACCGGCAGGAGCAGCTTGGCGATCACAACCTGCATGGCGCTCGCTGTAACGTGCCTGCTCAGTAACTTGCTGTGGTTGGGCACCTTATCCCCCACTGCCGAAACCGTCGAGTCGGATTCCCGTGTTGAACCTGCTGCTGTTTTTGACTCTTGCCTGGAAACCCCCAATTGCCTATACTTTCGTCCAAAATTCAATTGGCGATTGCTGGCAAGAACGGGCAATTGCGGGCGAGAATACCGATCGGGAGCCTCCGGGCAAGAGGGAGGGCCACTTCATGTCCCCGTCGGAAAACCGACGTTTCGACTGTTGGAAGCAGATCGCCGCTTTTCTGGGCCGTGACGTCCGCACGGTCTGGCGGTGGGAGAAGGAAAGGGGGCTCCCTGTCCACCGTGTGCCGGGAGACGGGCGGCGCGCGGTGTTCGCCTACCAAACGGAAATAGAAGCCTGGCTGAAAAACGCCGGGCACCTTTCGGATGGCCCCAACGCCACGGAAAACTCAGAGCCGGAGTCCAGCCCCACCAGTCCCCAAATGAAACGTCCTAAATCCGCTGTGTTGTGGGGCGGGGGTGCTGTTCTTGTCCTCTGCACTATTACGTTGGTTTTTTTCTCGCGCGGAGCTCGCATTTGGGCAATTGGCGGCCATGCAACGCGAATCGAACGAGTCAGTCCGATCTATGCGGCCACCGATCAAGGCATAATCGTTGAAGGCAAGGGCTTCGGCCCTCCACCGAAGACAATCCTGATGACCCGGGTGGGTGGGGGCGTGGACACAGTTGGGGAAAGCTACTCGACCTCAATTCGCATTGACGATCTCGGACAGGGCGCTCACCACTGGATTGCCGGGCGCGCCGGGCCTCTGAATCACTGCGACATCGCTCTCAAGCTGGCCAGTTGGACGGACCAGCGCATTGTGTTAGCCGGTTTCGCCGGTCCGTTAGGGACAAGCTGCAAAGATCAATACCAAATTGCACCGGGAGACAAGCTGCGGATCATCATTTGGGGACCGCGTAACAAATGCGGACCCGGTGGCCCGTCCCAATGTCCCGAGGAGGTTAAGGCAGGTCGCGTGGCGACGTTTGAGACGGTAGTCGTACCGTCGAAAGACGTTCCGATCAGCACGTGCCGCCCTGAGCAGTGAAACACAATCTGAGAGGAGTCAGCCAAAGTCCTTCACGGAACCGGGACAGCAGTTGCTCTCAGGCCTTTCTGCTCGTTAAACTCAGCTGCCGCGACGATAAGATCGGGTTTTTCCCGCCCAATGGGATCCATGGCCTCGGGGCCAGCCGGGCAATCCCTAAAGCAAATATCCGGTCGTTTTCGAGGCCTTGGACGCACTGAAGCGGTACATGCGCTTGAGTCGCGGCGCAGAGTTGTCGCCACGGAACGCCGAAATGGCAAGTGAGGCGGCCGGGGTGGGAAGCAGACAGCAATCCCTACGAGTAACATCCTGGTTCTATCGACAAATACATCCCCAGAAAGCTATCGAAAACGGATGTTCGAAGCAGTTGAAGAATGCCTCATTGCCCCACCGGCGGAATCCGTACGCCGTCCCGCAGGGCAGCGGGGCGGAAACCCAGAAACCAGCTCCTACAAGCATGAGAGAACAACCTTGGTTGATAACACTGATCAGCGCCGCCGGCCAAGGCTTATATCAGCCGCCAACTGTTCGGCTTCTTTCCATATGTCGGCCTCAACCTTGAGCCGGGTGCTCCAGCGCGCGTACCACTGGACCCCGTCAAGGGTTCCATTCGGCCATGGCTGAAATACGTTGCTTGGCTTGGTAGCCTGGATGACCTCAGCAGCTTTGCTCACGTCAACGGCATGCCTCTCAGTCGCAGGAACCTCTGACGCCGGGCCATGGAACCAACCCTTATGCCGCAGGATCCAGAACATCTGCAGGTCTTCGCCGTACAGCTCATTCCGAATGAACCTCACTATGAGTCGGGTGTATTTGTCCAGAAGTTCAGCGCGTCGTTGTTCTTCTTGCTCCTCGAGAAAAGCAGCCAGCTTTCGTCCTCTGAGCTTCGGTTTCTGCTTACACCGAGCCTCCCAACCTGGATGTGGCTCCCATGCTTCACCGGAAGCTTGAGCAAATGCTTCTGCGTCGATCTCGAACGACACTGCGAATGGCTTCCGCTGAATGATTTTCCCGAAGCGCCACGCTCTCCTTTGGGGTATTTCTTTCACATGCCACCGGCCGAAGCCTTCGAGCTCAACCTTGTCTTTTCGCAAAAGGGCTTCTTTGATTGCAGAGAAAATGGCGTATACGGTGTGCTGCGCTTCTCTGACCGAGAAGCCGCGGTCGACCAGGGTGAGGATCAGTTCGTATTTAAATCCCTTGCGAGAGCCCTTCCACGGCTGCTTCTTTGCGACCTTCATCGGCCTTGGACCTGAGCCTGCCACACCGAAATGACCACCGCCGTCTCCATGATCGAATCAGACATCCATTGTCCCACTTGCCTCCTGAGAATTCGAACGGGACAACCGGCGGCATATGCCGTAAGCCGCCGACCCATGCAGGGGGCCAGGAACAGAAGCATCCCATGCTGTCCAGCCGGAAGCAGCGGCCGGGCGGAGGCAGGCAGACACCACCTCCTTGCGCCATCCCTGATCAGGGAGAACCGAGTCCAGAAGACAGCAAAATCTGACGTTGAAAGCAGTCCGAGCATGCCCCACCAAATATACCGATCAGTAAATAGTCCTGGAGTGAAATCCTCTCCGGAGCCCTGCGGCCATATACTACGGCGGGCATTTTCAGCTCGGTTTTGGCCAGAAGTGTCGCCTAAGTCCCCACTCTCCTGGAAAAACAGGCTTTTCACGCTCTCTCTCGAGGAAATGGGCCGACCCCACTTTCAGCGGCAGCACGGACAGCCAGAGCCGCTTTGTAGTTGCTCATCTGGGTACCCCTCCGGTACGGAGCCACCGGGAGGATCACCGGAGCCGTAAGTCGACCCGCAGGGGGGCGGCGGCGTGGTCAGCGTTCTGCACTACGGAATCAGCATGCGGAAGCTGGCCAAGATCCTGGGCTGCAGCGAAGGGACAATCCGCAACTACGAGATCATTGGATTGCTGACCGCGCCCTATAAGCAAGCTTTGCTGGAGGGCCGCTATACGGCCCGGCAGATTCTGGCGCTGGTCCGGGAGCTGCAGAAGCGCGAAGCCGAGGACGAGTCATGACCGGCGGGCAGTGCGGCGGAAGAAGCAAGCCCGGAAGAACGGCGGCCAGCCGGCCGCGAGGCGGGGGCGGCGGGGGGAGAAGGACAGAGCCCTACCAGCCATCAGAACTCCTGACGAGCAGGATGCTGGCGTAAGCAAGTAGGCTGGTGGTTGCTTCTCCGGCAAAGGTCGCGAAAACCCACTCCCGTCCGGGTGACTTTCTAGGATGCCCGAAGGGCTGTTTTCCAAACCAAGGGCTTGCGCGGATATACTATGAGATCATCCTCTCCGAATTGCTGCGGAACTCACCACTGAAATGACCGTTACGCACCCAAAGTAGCCCTCAACGGGCAAAATCGCCAGCCCCACTTATCCGCCGCCGGCGGCCGGCAACCCGGCGCCGCTACCAGCCCGCTGGCCATCTCTTCTGAGGGCCCTCAGCAGCAACCGATTTCCAGACCGAAATCGCCTCTCACCAGGTCCAGGGAATGGAGTCTTGCCGTCGCTTCTGGACTGCCGGGCACGTAAGGTTTCCGAACCATCGGAATGCCGGCAGCCTTCGCCGACGTGAGGGGCTCCTGACTTCCCGCCGCCAACTATCTCGGCGGCACAACGCCACCGTGCAGGCTCACCGCCGTCGAGGCGCGGCGCCTGCCCGCGCGAGGGGGATTTACTTCCCGCCGCGAACTATCTCGGCGGAGCACCGCATGTCAGCCAGGTCCAGACTCCGGTCGAGGCGCTGCGGCTCCCGCCCGCGCGAGGGGCTTTTCACTTCCCGTCGCGAAGCACTAGGTCTAAAGCAAGAAACACCCCCCTTTCAGTTATCACTTCCGCAGCAAGGGCTCGACGCAGCGGGCAACGAAAGTCGCCTGCATCTCGGTCACGGAGTCGTCGATGGAGACCCCGGAGGCTTCGTTCAGGATTTCGACCCCGAAGATCTTCATGCAGGTGGCGGCGCCCATTTCGTTGGTGCCGGCCAGGGTGATGTCGAACGGGAGGATCTGGTCGGAGTACCAGGGTTGGGCTTCGGTCTTGAAGCCCGAAACTTCGTCAAGGCGCTGGCCGCTGAGGGTGTCGATGGTGGCGCCGGCGTCCACGCCGTTGGTGCGGACCAGGGTGGACTGGAAGATGGAGTTCTGGGAGAGGAAGACGTTGTCGTCGGTCATGAACTGGGGACGGACGTCATCGACGTTGGCCACGAAGGTTCCGCCCAGCTTCTCGACCAGGGCCAGGAAGGCATGGCGATCGAAGTTCACCCAGATCAGAGGGGCTGCTGGAACAAATTACGGCGGCTACTCTTTGGTTCACACAGGTGTGTGATCTAGGCTCTTGGCAGTACGACGATATACCGCCGTACACTCCTGTCCCGCAAAGCTGTCGGGACGGAAAATCAGGAGGCCCTCATGAAACATACCCTTCGCCGTCGTCGTGCCCTGCGTCCCCGTCCCACTCGCCACCAGATCAACCAGGAGATCCGCCGCGCCCGCCGGCTCCAAGAGCTGTTCCGACTGGAACAGGCCCTTGAGCTGGGTCGCCCTAAGCCGGACGCTGCCCACCTGCGCTATGTGCAGGACCAGCTCGCCGCTCTCGAAGACAACCTCATCGCCCTGGGGGCGTGCTGATGAAGCGGGCCGCGATTTACACAAGGGTCAGCACTTGCGACCAGCATCCCGAGAGCCAGCTTTACGATCTGAGAACCCTCGCCCAGCAGCGGGGGTTCGAAATCGTCGCCGAGTTCACCGACCGGATCAGCGGGGCGAAGGCGCGCCGCCCCGGCTTGGATGAGTTGCTCTCGAACGCCCGCCGCCATCGCTGCGATGTCGTCATCGTGTGGGCGTTCGACCGCATGGCACGTAGTGTCCGCCATTTCCTGGAAATCCTCGATGAGCTGAACCACTTGGGCATCGAGTTCGTCTCCTTCCGCGAGAACATCGATACCGGCGGCCCGCTGGGCCGCGCCATGGTCATCATCGTCGGCGCCATCGCCGAATTAGAAAGAAACCTGATCGTCGAGCGCGTTCGCTCGGGCATGCGCCGCGCCAAGTTGGAAAGGCGGCGGCTGGGACGGCCTCCGCTGGTTGTCGATCGCATAGCGGTTCTGCGTGAGCGGGCTCACGGCCGCAGCCTCTCGCAGATCGCCAGCACGTTCCGCATCTCGCGAGCCTCTGTCTCCCGGATGTTGAAAGCAGCCCAGGAGGTTCCCGAGGAGCTGCTGGAATGGGCTTCATGACCACCGCACCGCTCACAGGTTCCGACGAGATTACCGTGGGTCCCGACGAGGTCGTCGTCGATCCCGGCGCGGTCATCGTCGGCGCCGACCTGGTGGTCATCGATCCGGCCGACGGCGTGAAGGCCGTCGTTGAAGAGTCGGTCGTCACTTGCAACCGCTAACGACTAAAGAAAGGAGGCCGTTATGAAATCCACGACCTCGCCAGACCATCCGTACGCCGAACTGGGCCGCCGGCTGCTCGCTGCCGTGATCTCCTACCGCCTCGGCATCGGCCTCGATTATGCGCTGAAGAAGTATGTGCCGCAGGACATCAACCCTTCCTGGTGCGAACTCGGTCGTGCCCTGCTGACCGGAATGACGGACCACTTCGTCGCCGCCATCCGCAACGACCTACCACAATAACCGCCTGTACCAAAAGGGGTGTTTCCGAGCCCCTCGTAACCGCATGAAAACAGGGCGCCGAAAACGGCGCCCTGCGCTGTCGCTAAAGGTGTGGGTTTTGTCCAGTTGAGGGCGGTAGCGATATCATTTGCTAGGAGAATGGTGATGACGACTGAGCGAATCCAGATTGACCCGGCGATCATGATGGGCAGACCGGTGATCCGGGGGACAAGAATCACAGTCGAGCTGATCCTGCGCAAGCTCGCTGAAGGCACCAGCGAAGATGAGCTGCTGCAAGATTACCCTCACATCATGCGAGAGGACATCCGGGCAGCAGTGGCTTACGGAGCGGCAAGTGTTGCCCACGAGGAAGTGCTTTTTCTGCCAGAGCAGCCGCTAGCGAGCAATTTCTAACATTATGAACTTCGTGGCCGACGAGAGCTGCGCCAGGCCTGTGATTCAGGGGTTACGTGAAGCAGGTCACGACGTGGTAGCCATCGCCGAAACCTCGAGCGGTGCTACGGACGATCAGGTCCTCGAGCACGCTTTGAACGAGCGGCGCGTACTTATCACCGAGGACCGCGATTTTGGCGAACTGGTTTACGCACGCGGCCGTTCTTCTGCTGGCGTAATCTTGGTAAGGTTTCAGAGCCGCGCACGCAGCACCAAAGTCGCGACGGTAGTTGAGGCCGTCTCCAAGCTAGGGTTTCGTTTACAGGGTGCTTTTACGGTGGTGGAACCCGGGCGAGTGCGCCTAAGCAACAGGCCGTAGTGGCAAGTGTTTCCCAATCCACACCTTTAGCGACAGCGCAGGGCGCCGTTTTCGGCGCCCTGTTTTCATGCGG
>DATGLT010000252.1:0-4667 GCA_035294005.1 Verrucomicrobiia bacterium | reverse complement strand
CGGGTTGAGCGCCCGGATTTGATCGATGCTCACCTGGTCATTGCGATGCACCTGCATCTCGACACGCATTTCGCCCAGATACTGGACGATGTTGTAGGTGAACGAATCGTAGTTATCGATGACGAGCAACATTAGTCGGGGGATAATCTAGCCGATCCTGACCTCGTGACGAGCCGAAAACCGTGCCGCGCCTATCCTGGTTGACTGTTCGGCGGCTTCCTTGAAACACGTCGTTTTCTGTTTCGTTGTCCCCTGAAGAGGTCCATTTGCGGGTCCTTGAAGAATTCGTAATTTTTGAGCAAACGAATCAGTTGAAGGACGTCGGATTTTTGATAATTGCGGTTTGGCTCAACTTCGTGGATGAGATAGCTCAGCATCGTTGGGAATGAAATGGCGGCGTCCAGCCCCTTCGACTTGAGAATGGCGATGCTCTGCTCTTGAGGCTCGCGGCCCTGGGGCAGGGCAGGCACGGCCAGAATTTTCAAGAGACTGCCTCCCTTGGCGAATCCGGCCGTCGTTTGGGCAAACGTTCTCTTTTCAAGAAACCGGAAAAAATCCGGTGTATTGGTCAGGAGCGCGGGCGTGAACACGCCGGTGTGCCATGCCTTGAGAATCACTACTGCGCGTTGAACTGCCGGCACATGGTCGGCATTCAGAACGAAGGGCAAGCTCTCGGCTCTCGATTGCGGATTCGGGTTAATCACCAGGAAATCGATGTCGTCGTCCTCGCGCATCGCCGGCGAGACGAACTTGCGCGACTGTCGCACGAGGAATCCGTTCAGCTCGAAAAATTCTCTGACGATTGTGTCGCTAACCGCTGCCATTTGGGTGGTCCAATCAAACCGGCGGATGATACTCCGGTTTGTCGCGTTTGAGAGTGGTTTCAAGCGCCGCGGCGGGCACCCTGTGTCCGTACTCCGCCTGGCCAATCCGGCGCGCCAGCACGAATTTGATTTCTCCGCCCGAAACCTTTTTGTCGAGTTGCATGGCCTGGAGCAGTTTCGCCTGCTGGCCCGCCGTCAGTTGAAGCTCGGTCGGCAGCCCGGCCCCCTCAAGCAGCCGTTTGATGCGGTTCACTTCATTTTCGCTCAGGCCGGTGAGTTGGTTCGAAAGATACGCCGCGGCGACCTGGCCAATTGAGATCGCCTCACCATGCAAATATTTGCCGTAGTTCGAAATCGCCTCCAGGCTGTGGCCAATCGTGTGCCCGAAATTCAGCAACGCCCTCGGCCCGCTCTCGGTTTCGTCCTTGCCGACAATTTCCGCTTTAATTTCACAGCACCGCGCAATGACATCCGCAAGCGTCGCCTGTTCTCGGTTCATCAGTCTCGCCAGGCGCCGCTCCAGTTTCCTGAACAACGCGTCATCGTAAATAATCCCATACTTGATCACCTCTGCCATGCCGGATCGGTATTCGCGCTCCGGCAGCGAGTTAAGCGTATCCAGGTCGCAGACGACCAGGCGTGGTTGGTAAAACGAGCCGACAAGGTTCTTGCCCGCCTTCAGGTTCACCCCAACTTTGCCCCCGACTGAACTGTCCACCTGGGCCAGCAAGGTTGTGGGGACCTGAATAAAGGGTATGCCCCGCAAATAAGTCGCAGCGACAAAGCCCGCCAGGTCTCCCACCACCCCGCCACCCAGCGCGACAATGAATGACTTGCGTTCGAGTCGTTGCTGCGACAATCGATCAAAACAGAATCCGACCGTCTTGAGGCTCTTTGCCGTTTCACCGGCAGGGACAGTTAGCAGCGTCGGCTCAAACCCCGATTGTTCCAGGGCCTGTGATACCGGTTTGGCGTAGCGCGACGCGACATTGGTGTCGGAAATAATCGCGCACCGTTTTCCGAGTTCCAGTCCGGCACATGCTTTGCCCAGGCCGCGCAGCAGCCGCGGCCCGATTCTAATTTCATAACTGCGGCTGCCCAGCGCCACGTTGACGGTTCGCACCCCGCCAGAATGGCGGTTTGACGCGAGCCTGTCAAAGCCCCCTCGTCGTGGGCGAAGTAATGAGACAGTTGGATCCTTCTTTCTGCGCGTTTTGTCGCCCTCGTTGCAGCGGCGCTGCACGGGATCCGCCAAAATTCTGTTTTTTCGCAATGGGCGCCCCTCTATGCTACGGCCGTGAATGCAGTGGCTCTCATCACAGGCGCCTCTCGTGGCATCGGGCGCGGCATTGCTGTAGGCTTAGCACGAATTGGCTGCGACGTGGCAGTCAACTTCAGGACCAATGAGACTGCCGCCCGTCAGACTGCAGCCGATTGCATCGCGGCTGCCCGGGCGAACCACCAGGCGATTCGGTGCGAAATTTGCAAGGCGGACATCGCCATCGACGAAGATCGGCGCGCCTTGGTTGGTTTCGTCAAATCCAGGTTCGGCCGTCTCGATGTCCTCGTGAACAATGCCGGGGTCGCGCCCGAAGTTCGAGCGGATCTCCTCGATGCCGAGGAGTCGAGCTTCGATCGGGTGCTCAATGTGAACGTCAAAGGCCCCTATTTTCTCACGCAACTCGCCGCTCGCTGCATGATCGAACAAACTCAAGCCGGCTCGGTTTCGATTAAACCCAAAATCATCACCATCACATCGATCAGTGCGTACGCCGCTTCTCCCGACCGCGGCGAATACTGCGTGGCTAAAGCCGCCCTTTCCATGCTCACGCCGCTTTTCGCCGCGCGCCTTGCCAGTCATGGGATCAATGTGTATGAAATCCGGCCTGGAATCATCGAAACGGACATGACCGCCGGAGTGAAGGCCAAATACGATTGCCTTCTCAAAGAGGGGCTCACTCCAATTAAACGATGGGGGACCCCCGGTGACGTCGCCCTCGCCGTGGCCGCGATCGTTCAGGATTCGTTCCCGTTCAGCACCGGCGAGGTGATCAACGTTGATGGCGGGTTTCACCTCCGCAGCCTTTAAATCTCCCATGGCCCTGAAAATCGATCCTTCGCTCACTGCCGCCCGGCTCTTGCCTGCCATCGAGCGCCTGTTCGAGCTTTCAGCTTCCAAAATCAGCGCCATTGACAAAGGCTGTAACGCGTCTCGCGGGACTCCTGTGTTTACCTGCAAAGGCCGTTATACCTCACGAGGGTGGACCGAATGGACGCAGGGATTTCAATTCGGATCGGCACTGCTGCAGTTCGATGCGACCGGAGATCGGCACTTCCTGGAAATGGGACGCCGCGCGACCTTACAGCGGATGGCGCCGCATGTGTCGCATATGGGCGTTCACGATCATGGCTTCAACAACGTCTCGACTTACGGAAACCTCTGGCGGCTCATGCGCGAAGGCAGAATCCCTTTCAACGAGCGCGAAAAGGATTGCTACGAACTTGCGTTGAAAGTCTCGGGCGCCGTGCAGGCGGCGCGTTGGACGCCCATTGGCCTCGGCATCGGTTACATCTACTCTTTCAACGGACCTCATTCACTGTTTGTGGACACGATGCGCTCACTGAGGTCCCTGGCCATTGCGCATCAACTCGGCCATGTCCTGATGGTCGAACGTGACCGCAAAGTGTCTTTGCTGGACCGTTTGCTGCAGCACGCAGAGCTGACCGCCAAATACAACATCTATTATGGGCGTGGCCGCGACATCTACGATGTGCGTGGCCGCACTGCACACGAAGCAATCTTTGACGTGGCCGACGGCTCGTTCCGGTGTCCATGCTCGCAACAAGGCTATTCTCCTTTCAGCACGTGGACACGCGGCCTGGCATGGGCATTGTTGGGATTTGCGGAACAATTGGAGTTCCTTCAAGAAATTTCCGGCTCCGGAACGCTTCCGCAGGTCCCCGAATTTTTCATTCGGGCTGCTGAGGCCACCGCTGATTATTTTTTGGAAAACTGCTGCGCCGACGGCATTCCCATGTGGGACACCGGCGCTCCAGGCTTGCAAAGCATGGGTAATTACCTTTCGGCTCCGGCCGATCCCTTCAATGAGCATGAGCCGGTCGACAGCTCGGCCGCGGTTGTCGCCGCGCAGGGCCTGCTCCGTTTGGGAAATTGGCTGCTGGGTCGAAACAAATTAAGTCGCGGCCGACGGTATCGCGCCGCCGCCTTGACTGTGGCCAAAACTCTCTTCAACGAGCCTTACCTCGGCACTTCCACTCAACACCAGGGATTGTTGCTTCACTCCGTTTACCACCGGCCGAACGACTGGGATCACATCCCCCGCGGGTCCGCTGTGCCCAATGGGGAAAGCTCGATGTGGGGCGATTACCACGCGCGCGAGTTGGCTTTGCTGCTGTTGCGTGAAGCAAAAGGCGAGGCTTACGCCGTTTTTTTCAATCCTTTAAAGAGCTCAGTTCAGCAGCCAAAGCGCCAGCCCCAGGCCGCCGCACACCACCAGCCCAAGGCAAACTGACAGGAGCAGAAACCGCAAATTGGTGCGCCTGCGCGACCGGCGCACGCCGGGGAACAAGGCTTTTCCAACGAAGTCCAAGGGCGAGCTGGTGGAGCGAGTCGAGCTCATAAGGGATTATTAAGGCCATTATGGCTTAAAGTGAAGGCCTGGCGCAATCCGTAGTGCTACGGCGAATTGCCTCAAAAAGATTGTTACCCGGGGATGGTGAAAAGGGTTGAGTAAACCCTTCGTTGCCTCAAAAAGGGTGTTACCCGAGCTATGCACCCTGAAATGAGTGAAATTACGAGGAAAGAGGTCCTGGCCAAGATGC
>DATGLT010000251.1:0-5861 GCA_035294005.1 Verrucomicrobiia bacterium | reverse complement strand
GAACCTCAGCCGCTGCGGTTACAGTGAAAGGCCGCGTCGACGTGAGCACGAAGTTGGTAAACTCGCCACCAGCGGGCCCGAAGCTCTACGCGGCGGATGTGCCCGTAATCCGCCAGGACACAGCGATCACCCGGATTACCCTGGCGCGCGCGGACGCGTCTACAGCGAACGCAGTGGTGGTTTTCGCCGTTGCGGGAGCGCCGGTTGGAACTTCACCCCCGCCGGTTCGGGCACAACTCGCCGCGACACGAACGCCCGATGGGAAAATTAGCATTCAATCGTCCCACGCGGGTCGGCTGCAATCCAGCGCCAGTCCGGCTGGGCCACCGGCAGCCTGGACAGACGAGGGTGCCATAAGCCAGACCGTGACCTTAACGCCAAATCCGAACCGCACCCCGCGATTTTATCGCGTGGTGTCCCAGTAATTCATTTCCGGTGCTCCCAGGCGTAGAACGGGACTAAAAAGATCGGTCCAACGAACTGTCTTGCCGCGCAGGCCGCCAGTAGGATGTTGCCTCGGGCGAACGTTTCAGCTGGAGCGGGTCCTTTCCCATGAGGCGCATGAGGATTGCGGCGGGAGTGATGAAAAGCACGAAAACAACGGCAAGGGCAACCCGAGCTACGCCTTGGCTGGACCAGAACCCGGCCCAGGTTGAAAACCGGTAGTAACCGCGAAACCATTCGGGCTTGAGTAGAGTCGCGGCGGTGAGGCAGGGCAGCAACCCCATCACCGCCGCCCAGCCAACCGGGGACAGCACGTGGCGCCAGCGCAGAACAGCGCTCAGGACCGCCACTCCAAGCAGGCTCAGCAATGTGCTTTTACGCCACGCAGCAGGATCTTCTTTGTACTTAATGCTCATGTTAGTCGGGCTGAAGCACGGTTTTTCTCGGCACTTTTTGAGGTTGCTCAGACCGGTCAATGACGAAGCTGCCGATAATCAAATAGTCCATCTCGGTATTCACGAAGCAACGGTAAGCGTCGTCGGGGGTGCAAACGATCGGCTCGCCGCGGACATTGAACGACGTGTTCACCAGAACGCCGCAGCCGGTAGCTTTCTCGAACCTCATCAGGAGTTCGTACAACAGTCCGTTGTCCTCTTTTGCGACGGTCTGGATGCGGGCGGAGTAGTCGACGTGGGTGACGGCCGGGAGTGTGGAACGTTTTTCTTTCAGCAGGTCCAGGCCGGACACGCCGGGCGGCAAGGGCACCCGCAAGGTTTTGCGTATTGGGGCCACCAGCAGCATGTACGGAGAATCGACATCGAGCTCAAAATAATCCGGCAATTTCTCGCGGCGAACTACGGGCGCAAATGGGCGAAAAGATTCGCGGAACTTCACTTTCAGGTTCATTACCGATTGCATCCGTGGAGAGCGGGCGTCACCGAGAATCGAGCGGTTGCCGAGAGCGCGTGGCCCGAACTCCATGCGGCCCTGGAACCAGCCAACGACTTTCTCAGCTTTCAACAATTCGACCGTTAGGTCCAGCAGCGCCTCCTTGTCGAGACGCTTGTATAAGGCCCGGTGAGACTTCAACGCGGCCTCGATTTCATCGTCGCTGTATTCAGGCCCGAGTAAAGCTGCCTGCATGGAATCTTTCGAACCACGCGGACGGACCACAGGTTGATTGGAATTCTCCTGTCCCTGGTGCCAGGCGGCCAGGGCTGCGCCGAGCGCGCCCCCCGCGTCGCCTGCCGCGGGCTGGATCCAAATTCGCTGAAAAAGTCCCTCCCGCAGGATTCGTCCGTTTGCAACGCAGTTGAGGGCCACGCCCCCAGCAAGGCAGAGGTTTTTTCGGCCGGTCGAATCCCGCGTGTGACGCGCGAGGCGCAGCATCACCTCTTCAGTCACCGTCTGAATGGACCGAGCCACGTCCATATGCCGCTGTTCAAGGGGTTCTTCCGGCCGGCGCGGAGGTCCGTTAAACAACGCATGGAACCGGTCGTTGGTCATTGTGGTCCCGCGCAGGAAATCAAAGTAATCGAGATTGAGCCAAAACGACCCGTCAGCCTTCAAATCGAGCAACTCGTTAAGGATGGCCTCGCGGAACACGGGCTGGCCGTACGGTGCAAGGCCCATGAGCTTGTACTCGCCGGAATTGATCCGGAAGCCGCAATACCAGGTAAAGGCCGAATACAGCAGCCCGAGAGAGTGGGGAAAACGCAATTCCTGCAGGATCCGAATCTTGTTGTGGGTGCCTTCGCCGATGGTGGTGGTCGCCCATTCACCGACACCATCAATTGTGAGCACGGCCGCCTCTTCAAAAGGAGACGGATAAAAGGCGCTGGCGGCGTGAGCCTGGTGATGTTCGGTGAACAAAATGGGGCAATCGGCCCGCAATGCCGGCAACTCTTCGCGAATGGTTCCGCGCAGGTTGAGCTTTTCGCCGAGCCAGGTTGGAAGAATGGCGGGGAACGTTCGCCAGCCGCCCGGGGCAACCGCCAGGTAAGTCTCGAGCATCCTGGTGAACTTAAGGATGGGTTTGTCGTAAAAAACGACGGCATCAAGTTGATCGGGGGTGATTCCCGCCCGGCGCAGGCAAAAGGTTGTGGCATTTCGGGGAAAGTCGGGATCGTTCTTCTTGCGGGTGAACCGTTCCTCCTGGGCGGCTGCGACGATCAAACCATCACGGAGCAGAGCGGCTGCAGCATCGTGATAGTAGGCGGAAACGCCAAGGATATGCCGCAGGCCGGCCATCAATCAGAAAAAAGGATACAAAGCCCATGCAATTCCGGAACTGGACGCAAAAATCAGAATTGCGCCCAGCACCAGCAAAAGAACGATCAACGGAATCAGCCACCACTTCTTTTCCTGGCGTGCGAAGATTAGAAATTCTTTGAGCAGCCGCAACATTTTTGAAACTGGCATTAATCTAGTGGCCGGCCAGATACGAGGCAAGGCGAAAGGCCTGAGATGCCCGAAATGCGAACGCCAAAGAAAAGAGCCGCGGCAAGCCGCGGCTCTTTTAGAGTTAGGTTCAGGTCCCAGGTAAACTACTGGGCGACGCGGAAAAACCGCGCATTGCCCGAGATCGGTACCGTTGCCGGATTGGCGGTTCCAACCGTCGTCCAGACGGCTCCCGGTCCGAGGGTCGGAGTGGCTTGCAACGTACCACCAGCTGGACTCCACGTGATCACGATGTTCTGACCGGTGACGGAGGCGGAGACCGTGGGCGCAGGCGCCGGCGGCACGTAGGAACTGTTGTAGTCGGCGAACGAAGCCGTGTAGACGTATTTCAACTGGGTTGCCGAGAATGAATCATTAGCGTGAGCCGTGCAACACACCCCGACGTAAAGGTTGGCCGGCAGTTTGCCATTGGCATTTGTTGAAACATCAGTCAGGCCCTGTTGAACCCATTGAACGCCGTTACTGGACCAGAACGACTGCAGAATCTGCCCCGTGCGTTTGAGCCGCACCCATGCATTGGGGTAAGCCGGCACTGTTCCGGGCCCGACGGACCAACCGAGCGAAGCCAAGGTGTTGGTCGTACGACAGTTCGATTCAACCGTGTTGGCCCCTGTTCCCGAGGCATCCGCCGCTTGCTTTCCATCGGCAGACGTCGGGTCATTTACAATGTTCCAATTGCGGCTGCCTGCGGTGAGGTCTTCCCGGGCCATCAAGCCGCCCTTGCTCCAATTCGAAGCTTTGGTGAAGCTGACCTGCCGGACAGCCACATCAAAATCATTGGTTTTTGTTTCGTAACTGAAGTTGAACCCGTCAGCGACGTCCCAGATATCACTGCCCTCGCAAGCCACGGTAATGGCCCCGGGCCCGTCGATGTAGAGATAACCAGGGAACCCGATGAACCCGGCCTGGCCGAGGTTGGCGAACACGTCGCCAATGTCGGCATTGACAAGCTCAGACTTCGCCACCGAGATCGTTGGAGCAACCAATGAATTGCCGGAGTAATCCTTGATGCCCGTAAGGCTTAAGGTGACGGGACCTGTCGGAGCGGCAGTCAGCTTTAGTTGAATGTGCCGGACGTCATTAGTGTCGACGATGACTTCGTAAGCGCTGGCGCCGCCACCGGACAGCGAGTAGTTCGCCAGGTTCGTTATCGTGGAGATGTCCATCATCTTGGAGAAGCTGACCGACATAACCGGGAGCCCATTCTCGTCGAAAACGGAGGCGTATGCCGTGGGTTTATTCGTGTCCGTTATCACGGAAACAATCGCCGGGGAACTGTTGCTCCAGGTTAGGTAACCCAAGGCGCGAATCGCCGCGACGTATTGGGCGTTGTTGTCCGAAGGCTTAAGCGGAGGTGTCGTGTAGACCTTCTCAGTGGCACCTGGAATCATTACTCCATTCTTGTACCATTGGAATAACACCGTCGGGAACGACACGAAGTTCGTGGCCCCCGCCGCGGTGGATGTCTGGAACTGGCCTGTGGTTCCGATGGGCAATTTGCCGTCGGACTCCCCTTCAGCGGCAAAGCTGGCGCTGTTGCCGCTTAAAACGGTCGCGTTCGTCGGTTGTTGCAGAAAATTGACGTAATGCGCGGCCGGTGTGTTGAATCCGAGAAGACTTCCACGAATGGCGGATTCGGTCCCGTCAGCCGGGTCCGGCGAGATCATTCCGCCCGTGCGCATGGTGAAGGTTGCCGCGCAGCTGTCGCCACCGGTGCCTTCGTGGTGCCACATTTCAATGTAGTATTTGGTACCAGCCGTGAGCGGGAAGCCACCCGAGAAGGGGGCCAATCCAGCCGAGTTCGCATTAGTCCATGTGGCTGAATGCTTTTGCTGGACCCCGTTCCCGCCTCCGTTGTCTGTGCCCCAGGTCAAAGCGTTGCTCCAGCCTGGTTCCTGGCAGATCAAGCGTTTGTTGTTTGGGTTCGCATCCGTGCTGAGGAACAGGTCGACACCGTCGTCACCGGTAACGATGAAATCATAAGTTCCACTAGTGGCAGGTATAAAGAACCCGCTAATCTTATTGATGTAGCTGTCCCCGTTTTCATTGTTGATGCCGGACTCCAACGCAGGCACCGCCATCTGGAATGTCGCAGGCGGTTGAACCGCGGGATTGCCTTCGGGTGAGGCGTCGGTTTGGTTAATCCAATATTCCATCAGCGCGAGCCCCGCCTCAAACGCGGCCTTCTGCACGGTCAGGGTGACGGTGTTGGTTATCGCCAAGCCGCCTTCGGCCGTGGCGGCGACAACAGAGATCTGAGCGCCATCATCCGCGGCGATGGTCGTAAATGAATAGGTGGTCCCAGTCGCGCCGGCAACATTGGTTCCATTAAAACGCCACTGGTAAAGTGGCACGAACTCACTATCGGTTTTCGCTACGGCCTTGAATACAGGGACACCGCCTTCGAATACCGTCGCAGGCTGCGGCGGGGTGGCCCAGGTCAGAGTAGTGGGCGGGTGGCTCGCAAACACCAGCTGGCTGGCAGGAATTGGCGGGGCGCCATTCGTGGGGTCGGCAGCGCCAAAAGATTGAACCAGAACCGACACATTTTCTCCCCCGCCTCCCTGATGGTGAACGGCCTCAATGTAGTAAGCGACGCCTGCCGTGAGGGGGATACCGTTGGAGTATGGCGGGATACCAGTGTCATTGGTCCATTGGTCAGAACGTTTCTGGGTCAGGTTACTCGCCCCGCTGCTGTTGGTCCATTCGCGGGAATTGCTCCAGAAATTTTCCTGGGCAATGAGGACTTTATTGGCCGGAGTGTTATCGGTGCTCAGGAACAGGTCAGTATCGTCATCAGAACAAACGAAGAAGACGTAATGGTCCGTGGTAGGTGGAACAAACCATCCGCTCATCCGCTCGCTATAATTGTTGATGCCGTCATTGAGGAGGTTTTCAAAACCGGTATAAGCCAACGGAGAAGCCGATCCGTTGCCGGTCGAGACGCGGATGCTGTC
>DATGLT010000250.1:0-10895 GCA_035294005.1 Verrucomicrobiia bacterium | reverse complement strand
GCCTCGTCTTCACCGCAATTGGCCCGCGACGGTTCAAGCCGTCCCTTGCCGATGCGCACGCTTGAAGACTGGTGGTATGCTTACCAGCACGGCGGGTTTGCGGCCCTGCATCCTAAGGGCCGCTGCGATCGCGGCGTGCCCCGCAAGCTCACACCCGAGCAGGAACGGCTGATCGTGGCCCAAGTCAAAAC
Source organism: Verrucomicrobiia bacterium (assembly GCA_035294005.1). GTDB lineage: Bacteria > Verrucomicrobiota > Verrucomicrobiia > Limisphaerales > UBA8199 > JANXQE01. Next base: position 10,704 of record DATGLT010000250.1, on the reverse strand, counting down.
CCATCCGGCCATTTCCATCAAGGTGCTCTATAGGCAGTGGAAGCAACAGGACCCGGCGCTGCCGGCCTTGAGCGCCATTTACCGCCTGCTCCAGCGCCACGATCTAACTCAGCGTTCACGCCATTATCTGGTGCGTCAGTCCATTGGCGGGCCCACTAAAGCCTTCGAGGCACCGCTGGTTAACGAGCTCTGGATGGTGGACTTCTCTCCGGGGCCCTTCCTGCAGCTAACCGGCCACAAAAAAGCCATCCCCACTCACTTGTGTGCCATCATCGATGACCATTCCCGGGTCGTGCCGCATGCCGCTTATTATCTGCAAGCCGATACGCGTTGTTTCCATTGCAGCTTCAAGGAAGCCATCCGCCGCCGGGGCATTCCTCGTAAGCTCTACACCGACCAGGGCGCGCCCTTCACCAATGAGCACACCCAGGTCATCTGCGCCAACCTGGGCATCCGTCTGCTTCACGCCAAGCCCTACCACGCGTGGAGCAAAGGCAAAATCGAGCGCTTCTTCCACACCCTGCAACAGGACTTTGAAGCGAGCCTGCGTTTGCCGGGCCACAACGTCAGCACGCTCGAAGAGCTCAACGGCCGGTTGGCCGACTGGCTGCAAACGCTCTACCACGTTCGACATCACGAGGGCATCGGAATGAGCCCGCAAGAGCGTTTCGCTCGCGGCAGCACGCAGGTGCGCACGCTGGACCCGCACACCGACCTGGAGCGGCTCTTTTATGCCCAGGTTTTACGGGTGGTGCGCAAAGACGGCACCATCCGGCTCAACAATGACCTTTATGAAGTGGACCTGGCGTTGCGCGGCTTGGAAGTGCGGCTGCGTTTTGATCCCTGGACGCTGGCCCGCGTGGAGGTCGATTATCGCGGTCAGGCTTTTGGCCTGGCTCGCAAAGTCGACAGGCACCTCAATAGCCAACTGCAAGGAGGAGGCCCCTATGACAAATGAAGCCGAACTGAGCCTGTTAGCCCGACAGTGGGGCGCCACCGCCGTGCCCTTTGGCTTGGTCAATGCCAACGACTGGCTCCAAACTCCAGGTGCCCAAAAAGCCCTGGCCGCTCTCAACCAGACTGCCGCCCTGCGTTCGGTCATGCTTTTGTGCGGAGCCAATGGAGTCGGCAAAAGCCCATTGGTTGGCCGCTGGATGCGTTCGCTCGACACGCGGCTGTTTCATCCACTCTGCCTGACACAAGCCACCTTGAGTGGCACCGGCATCCTTTCGGCATTGGCCACCAAGCTGGGCAAGCCAGCTTCCTTCCGGCGCGAGCGCAATCTCCAACTGATCGAAGACGCCCTGGACCAACTGGAGCGACGCATCCTGGTGGTCATCCTGGACGAAGCCCAAAACTACAGCCACGCCACCCTGGAAGAAGTGCGGCTGCTATTGGGACTCAATTTGCCTGAGCAGCCAGCATTTGCTCTGGTCCTCCTTGGCGACGAGTACCTGCTGGCCAGCTTGAAACTGCGCAATCAACGCGCCCTCTACTCCCGGCTGGCCTGCCAAGTGAGCTTGGAACCTTGGAGCCCCGCCCAATGCACGCAATACCTCAACACGGCTTTGGGCGCCGTGGGCTTGAGCAGTTCGCTGCTGGAAGCCGCGGCCGCTGAATTATTAGTCAACGCCAGCGCCGGACTACCTCGCAGCTTATGCCTGCTGGCCCGCGCCGCCTGGATCAACGCGGCCTTGGAAAAGGCCCAGAAGGTCACCCCCGCTCACGTCAATGCCGCGATCCATCAGGTCCCTTGCGTGCCGGGATTGCTAGGACCCAGCTCTGCGGAACCCACCAGTGCATGAGCCCACTCCAGGAACAAATCGCCGCCGCCCACCGCCTCTACTGCCAGCTTACAGGTCAAAACCTGAGACTGGGATTTGACCGGGAGCGCCAGTGGTATGAGTGGTTTGGTGCCGGCTTCACCCTCCAGGACCTGCGTCGGCTCGTCGCTTATCTGCAACGTGAAATCCGTGAAGGCCGCCGCAACGTTGGCGCGCTCAAGCTTTCCAACCTGCTCCAACCGGATCGCTTCGAAGAAGATCTCAACATTGCTCGGGTGCGCCTGCAGCCACCCTCTCCACCTGTTCCCAAACCCCCGCCTCAACTTCCAGAAAACCAGCGCGAACTGCGCCGAATCAAATGCCTGGAGCGCTTGCGCAAAATTAAAGAGCAGTTGTGCTAAAGGTGTCGAGCCGATCCGCCGGCAATCCGGAATTTAAGCACCAACCACGAAGCTTCCACCACGAGCCAATTTGAGAAAAGTCCCACGAATTAACGTGCAGCGTTACAGGCCTCCTCTCCCCGGCCCTCTCCTCCAAAGGAGGAGAGGGGGAACGCATTTCGCACAGCAATTCTCGTAGAGCGAGGAAACTGTGCCGGTGTTGCTGCCGCGCGCCTTATCTCTTCTCCTGAACCGAGCGGAAGAATTTCTCGGACCGTCTGGAGGGATCGTGCCCGTGCTAATCATGGAGACCTTGTGAACGGGAACAACACCCGGAGGCGAACTCGGGGAAGTAGTCCGGAGCCCTGCCGAAAACAAAAGAGCCGCCCGAAGGCGGCTCGTGCAAAGTAAGACTAAGTAATCTTTACTTCCTACGACGGAAAATCAACAGAGCGGCAGCTCCGAGACCAGCCAAAGCCATGCTGGAAGGTTCAGGAACTCCAACTGCTAAAGCATTGAATCCAGTCTGGATGCCGGTTGTGCCGCCAAACAGGTTATATGCCGGAGAAGCAGGGGATCCTGCGCCGCCAGAAATTCCTGTCGCAACGGGTGATATACCGAAGTTGCCGGTCTTTCCACCGAAGTTGCCAGCCAACCACGAACTTTGGAACGTAGCCCCCAAGCTTGAGGACCACATCGCAACAGCGTAGTTTGTGGTCGAGCCAGCTACCCAGGCAGTGACAGGAACACTTGTGCCGCCGAAAAAGCGGCCAGCCGTCGCCAGATTGGTTGCATAAACGCCAGCGAACGTAAACGCATCGGGATTGCTGCCGCTGCCAATCAACAGTCCGTAATACCAGGAACCAACCGGGCCGCTAGCAGTAGCGGTTTGGTTATTGATGGTGGCGCTGGTCAACGTGCTGTTGTTGTTCAGGAAGTTGACCAAGCCCTGGGCGAAAGCACCAGTGGTCAACGCACTTAAGCAGAGGATTGCTGCTAGTTTTCTCATATTATGTATGATTGTGGTTTAGTTGTTGATTATTCAGTACTGAATCGTATGCCTTACGGGAGGCTCTGCGCCCAATTGGCGGATGTTGCCTGGGGATTATAGAAAAAGAATCCCTGGCCAATCGAGTAGCTCGGAGCGGACTTCGGATTAAACCCGGCGTCCAACCAACCCAGCGTGGCGTCGTACGCCGAAAATATGTATTTGGACGTAGCGTTGTCCCAAGTCAAAACCTGCATACCGTCCAACTTCGGCAGGCTCACAGGGTTTGTCGTGATGTCAGGAACATTCGCCGGGAGTGGTGAGCCCACCAAAGAATAACCCGATGCAAGGCTCAAGGTGTTGGTGCTGCTCGGTCCGGGAACAACCTGGCCGACGAAAGTGATATTTGTGGCACCTGCCCCTGGGTTATAAAAGAAGAAGCCCACGCCAGGAGGCAACGATGGCGGCGCTGACGGAGCGAAACTCGAATCCAGCCAACCCAGCGTTGCATCATACGAGACAAAGTTAAACTTCGTTCCGTTCCAAGTGAGAATCTGCTCACCGTCGATCTGTAGACCGATTTCGTTTGCGCCGTTCGTGGCGCCAGCGCTCAACGGGTTTGCCAGTATGCTGTACCCGGAAGGCACAGTCACCGTGGCGTAGCCGACGATATTGAGCGAGTAAACGCTCGTTTGCGCCATCGCGGAGATGGCACTGGCTGCGATAGCAGCCACACTAAGTAGTGCTTTTGTTCTCATGTTTTGTAGTTTGTGTTTTACCGTGTGTGCGACAACTATTGCAAAGCAGCAAGGCCGTGTCAACGCTTTTTGGAAAATATTTTGAACGTTTTTTTCACGGGTCTTGCAGTCCAAAATCTGCTCCAGCCAATGGTTTGGGCAGCCGTCGCCCCACATTCATTAGCAGTTTTCGAGCCATGAGTTGTCACGCGGTTTTCGATAACGCTAAATAAGGCTCACCGCGATGGTTTCGACCCGTTTGGGGGTTTAGGAACCGGCAATGCAGGCAACCTGGCGACCCAACTATAAGGGTGCCAAGGGAACTCAGGTGATTCCAGCCAATCCCCCAACGCGTGAAGTTCCAGCGCCGTCAGCCCGACGGTGGAAGAACGGGTGAGAGAAATTGTGTGAGGTCCGGTCCGGACCGCCAAGGTGTAGGTGGGGGCGAGAAAGGCACCCATGCCCCTGAACCAGTTCACCGACGCGATGTTGTCCGACAATTGATCGCGGCGCAGGATCACCCGTGACAACTGGCCGATGTACATCCACGCCTCGACGCGCGGACCGGTAATCTCCCGATCGAAATAGACAGTGTTTGTTCCTTTGAGCACCTCGGCAATCGTGACGGAAGGCGAGAGGCCGTTTGTGAGCAGGTACGGAGAAAGCCCTCCAAACAAGAACGAATTATTCGCGACGCGAATGGACTGTACAAACGGAGTGATGATTGGAGCTCTCCAAATCACGCCGTCGGAATTAGCAGAGCGTTCCCAGTGTCCCATTCGGTTTGACGCGAGCATTGGATTCATGCTTTGCATCAGCTGGGCTCCCAGGCTGGGCATCACCTTATCGGCATGGGCTAATGGCGCCGCCGCATAAACCAGGAACGGGGATCCGCTCTGAGACCAGGCAAAGACCTGGTTGGGAGTTTCGGATGGATGAGCGCTCTTCCACCAATCGAGTGAAGCCAGCCAGTCCTTGATTCCGCGCACCGCGGTAAAACCCTGGATCGGTTCATGTATGAGGTTTGTCGGAATATCCCAGGCATCGAGCTTGATTTGCAATGGCGTGGGAAAGGTGAGCCTGGCGCGCGTGGAGAGTTGGTCGCCGCTGCCAACCGCATCGAGCGAAATCTCCGGCCATTGTGATGGCAAATCCCAGTCCCATGAAAAGGCAGACGAAAGCCTGGGCAGATCGACTTGGGCCTCGATCCAATCACTGCCGGCGGCCGTTGCGAATGGGACCTGGGCACGCTGGACACGGGCCAGGACATCCGAGAGGACGACGTTTTGGTCGGGGGAAAGTCCGAGAATTGTCCATGCGCCGGCGTGAGTGAATTCGATATGGCGGAGGTAGGGTGGGAGTTGGGTGGCGGAGGATTGAATTTGCCAGCCGGTGGAGGGGGGGGCGGCGGGGGTTTTTCGAGCGGCGGCGAGGGTGCCGAAGACGGCTTGGAGATTGGAGTCCCATTCAGCGGCGCGTTTCGGGTCCAGCAGGACCGCGAGGGCGATTTGGGGAGAGCCAGCCTTGGGCTCACGAATTTCGAGGTAGAACTCACTTTTGACGAGGTCATCAAGCAAGGGGCGCACCAAGGCGGCGGAATGGTTTTGGCGGACCAGCGCGGCGAGGTTGGTGCCCGGCAGGAGGCGGTTGGTGGCCGCGGCGCGCCAGGGCGCAAGAGCCAATTTATCCAGAGTTTGGCTTTTAAGTTTTTCGGATTCCGCCAAGCGCCAGATTTTGAGAAAGCCGGCGCCGTTGGTTTGTTGAGCGATGCGGTCCATCCCGCGCCAATGAATCGCGGCTATGGGAGCGGCCGGATTGATTTTTCTTTGGGCAGCGGCGGAGGTGTCTGATTTCCCGCAGCCACTCTGCAGCAGCAAAAATGAGCACGCCAACGCGCAAATCCCAGTGATTCTCATGAACATTGCCCGGCAGCTTGTACTAAAATCGCGGGTTCGGCGCAAGAAAGGGCTGGGGGCGGTCCGGAACGCCTGTCTTGCCGAATCAATTTGCGGTTGTGTTCACGGGCGCTTTGCAACTCAATATTCGCGAATGCGTCGAGATCTGTGGACAGGCCTGGCACTGGCCGTGATTACGCTGCTGGTATACTTGCCGGTCAGGAATCACGATTTCATTTTCTACGACGATCCCCAGTTCATCACCGAGAATCCCCAAATCCAATCCGGCCTTAGTTGGAACACGATCCGCTACGCATTCACCACTCCGGTGGCGGGAAACTGGCACCCGGTGACGACGCTCAGCCATGCATTGGACTGCGAATTATTCGGCGTGAGCCCGGGCGCACAGCACCTGGTCAACGTCCTAATTCACGCTGCAAACGCGCTCTTGCTGTTCTTGTTGCTGCAGCAATGGGTCCAAACGGCTTCGACGGGCGAAGCGGCCAGATTGAAAAACCCCGCGGCGACTGCGGGATTTTTGGCTGTGCCCTGGACCGCATTGTTTGCGACGTTGTTGTTTGCGCTGCACCCATTGAGAGTTGAATCCGTGGCGTGGATCGCCGAGCGCAAGGATGTGCTCAGCGGTTTTTTCTTTCTCCTGACGCTCTGGTTTTATACGCGGTATACGCAAGCGGCGGCGGGGCCGAACGACGGTAGATTGGGTGATGCCGGAGCCGGCAGTGGCGGCGGCGCAACGAATTACACCCTGGCATTGGTCAGTTTTGGCCTTGGGCTCATGAGCAAGCCCATGTTGGTGACCGTTCCATTTGTATTGTTGCTCATTGATTTCTGGCCTCTGCGGAGGCTGCAATGGCCTTTGCAGAAAGGCGCCCGTCCAAGCTTGCCGACGCTGCTGGGCGAAAAGATCCTGTTCCTTCTGCTCGCCGCGATCGACTGCGGTATCACGGTGACGGTGCAAAGGCACGCCGGAGCGATGCAAGTGATCCAGCACGTCAGCCTCTCTGAACGTCTGAGCAACGCCGTTGTCAGCTGCCTTCGTTACCTGGGTAAATTGTTTTGGCCGGCCGACCTGGCAATCGTTTACCCGCACCCGGCGCGGCATTACCTGCTTACGGACCAGTGGCCTGGGTGGCAAATTGGGGCGGGCGCGGCAGCGTTGATCTTGATCAGTGTGTTGGCCGTGATTCAGTTGCAGCGGCGACCCTATCTTGCTGTGGGCTGGTTCTGGTTCGTAGGGATGCTGGTCCCGGTGATTGGACTGGTCCAGGTGGGGGAACAAGCCATGGCAGACCGCTACACGTACCTGCCGGCGATTGGCCTGGGAATCGCCCTGGCATGGGGTCTGAATCAGGCAATAACGTCTGTTTCGGAAACCGGCAATCGGACAATTCCAGTTTGGGCGGTGGCGACTCTGGTCGTGGCAGCGGGTTTGTCATGCGTAACAGAGCATCAACTCGGCTATTGGCAGAATACGGTGTCGCTGTTCGAGCATGCGATCGCCGTTACAGCCGACAATCCGTCGGCGCAATTTGCCGTGGGCGTAGGTCTCGAAGGCCAGGGAGAAACTTCCAAAGCAATGGTTCGATACCGGGTCGCGGTAGCAATCGACACCAATTATGCGAAGGCGTATTACAACATGGGCCAGGCCTTTCGCAAAACGGGCAAGTGGCCCGAAGCGACACACTCCTACCTGGAAGCGGCGCGATCGAATCCAAACGACGTGGCGACGCAACTCAACCTGGCGGCGGCCTTGTCAAGAATGGGCCAGCCGCGGGACGCGCTGACCCATTTCAATGCGGCGTTGCGGCTTGAACCCGACTCGACTGAAGGCCTCAACAACCTGGCGTGGCTGCTCTCGACCTGCGCCGACCCGGTGGTGCGCGACGGCAAACGCGCCGTGGAATTGGCCGAAAAGGCGTGCGCGTTGACGAATTTCAAAATGCCTGTGTTTGTTGGCACCCTGGCGGCGGCGTACGCCGAAGCGGGGAGGTTTGGCGAAGCAGTGACCACCGCCCAAACCGCGGCTTCGCTCGCCATGCAAACCGGCGATTCCAACGCGGCCTCGAGCAACCAGGAACTCCTGAAACTGTACGCCGCGAACAAACCGTACCGCGAAGAAGTTCAAAACGGAGCGGTGAGCACCAACAGTAAACCGTAGCGGCAGTTCCTGTTCCCGGCTTTCCCTTCGACTGTTTCTAAAGAAACTTTCCCGGGTTCAGGATCCCTTTTGGGTCGAGGGCGTTTTTGATGATTCTATGGAACTGGCGCGCTTCCGGGCTGACCGCTTGGTTCCACCACGGCTTTTTGGCGAGCCCAATGCCGTGCTCGCCGGTAATCGCGCCGCCCCAGCGAATAACCTGGTCAAAGAGCTCATCGAGGGCGGCATCGCTGCGGCGCTTGGCGCCCGGTTCGTCAAAGTTCACCATTACATTGGTGTGAATATTCCCGTCGCCCGCGTGACCGAAGCAGGCGATCGGCAAGCCGTGCTTTTTTTGCAAACGAGCGGTGAACGCAAAAAGATCTTCGAGCCGGCCGCGAGGCACGACGATGTCTTCGTTTAGCTTGGTCAGGCCGGTATCACGCAACGCGTAGGAAAACTCGCGCCGAATCTGCCAGACTTCCTCGCATTTTTGTTTTCCAAGGCCGACTTCAATGAACAGGGGCCGAAGCGCGGCGATGATTTTTCGAAGCGTGTTCACCTCGCTGCGCACCGATGCCCGCTGACCGTCCAATTCGACGATCAGATGGGCGCGGCATCCGCGCAATCGCTGGCTGCCGGTTCGCTTGAACGCCGCAGCCAAGGTGAACGAGTCGGCAATTTCGAGGGCCGCCGGCAGAAACCCGGCCGCGAGGATCGCGTGCAGCGCGCGCACGGCGGTCTGCATCGAACCAAACCCGACAGCCAGGCAGGCGCGGAAAGGAGGCAAAGGAAGCAGCTTCAGCGTGGCTTCCGTAACCACGCCGAGCAATCCCTCGGAGCCCACAAAGAGGCGGTGCAGGTCAAACCCTGTCTTGTTCTTGTGCGTCCGCCCTCCGAGCTTTAGAACCGTGCCATTTGCGAGGACCACTTCGAGCCCGAGCACATAGTCGCGAGTGACGCCATATTTCAGGCACCTGGGGCCGCCGGCATTAGTTGAAATATTGCCGCCAATCGCATTGTCTTTCCTGCTCGCCGGGTCAGGCGGGTAAAAGAGTCCGTGTTTCTCGACTTCATCGGCGAGGTGCTGCGTATTGACGCCAGGCTGAACCACAGCAACGAAATCCATCGAGTTGATTTCCTTGATGCGATCCATTTTCGACATGGCAAGCACAATGCCGCCGCGGACGGGCACGCAACCTCCCACGTATCCGTGGCCGGCGCCGCGCGCGGTTACGGGCACGGCATTGCGTGAGGCAAAGCGCAAAACGGCGGAGACCGATTGGGCACTTTTTGGAAACACAACCACGTCGGGTTTGTGGCTGGCAAACCATTTGTCGCCCGCGTTGTCGCTCAGGACTTGAGAAGAATCCGAAACCTCGTCAGGGCGCAGGAGCCGGCGTAAAGAGTGTGTTAGGCTGGGCTTAATATGAATTTCCGGCGGCGTGTTATTCCGCGCCGTCGATGGGGCTGCTGTGGTTGAGGAACTCCAGGGCTTCCTCGGTCTCTTCACCGGGCACCTGCACCAGGATCCCGCCGGCGGCCAGCGCATAGCCATCCATGCTTAAAGCCGATAATTCATTGGTCACCACGGCGTGGAACCCCGCGGCTTCGAGCCGCGAACGAACCAGTTGAGCATCGGCCGGGTTAAATGCTCGATACACAGTCCCAATTGCCATGGCATAAACCTAATCGAAAATGGCGAGAGAATCAAAACTTCTGTAACGCCGCCTCGTCACTCTGCACCCACTGGGCTGGGCCGGTGTTCGAAAGCCTGTCCGGTCAGGCCTGCGGCGTGACCGGGCTTCGGGTCTCGGGCAGGAGGGCGGCCGTCTTCAAATCGGCGAAGATGATAATTCCTGCGCCGGTTTGGATGAGGCTCTGCACTTGCGCATCGACTTGCTGGCCGACGTGGGCTTGGGCATGGTTGACCACCACCATGGTGCCGTCCGGGAGGTAACCCACGCCCTGCCCTTTGTCTTTGCCTTCTCGAACGATTCGCAGCGAAACCACCTCGCCGGGCAAGAGCACCGTGCGCATGGACTTGGCAAGCTCATGAAGATTGACGTGGTTGACCGATTGCAGCTCGGCAATTTTGCCCAGGTTATGATCGTTGGTGTAGAGCTTCGCGCGGAGGTTGCGCGCCAGGCGGACCAACTTTGCATCCACTTCCTTTTCATCGGGGAAATCGCCGTCGTGGATTTTGACTTCGTTGCGCGTGTTTCGCTGGATGCGGTTGAGCATCTCGAGGCCGCGCCGGCCGCGGGCGCGTTTGATGGGATCCGCCGAGTCGGCAATCTGCTGCAATTCTTTCAAGACGAACCGGGGCACGATGATCAGGCCCTCGACGAAATTGGCTTCAATCAAATCGGCAATGCGCCCGTCAATGATTGTGCTGGTGTCCAGCAGGAGAAGATTGTCGGGCTTGTTTTGCGGCGCGAACCGCACGTAAGGGATGATCAGCGAAAAATCCTCTTTGTTGCTGCGCATGGCCAGGATGATGCCGATGTAGCCGAAACTGAGGAATAGACTGAGACGGATCAACCAGCGGGTGGTTTCCTCCTGGACATGCTGAAACAAGCCGGAGCGATCGATGAGTTGGGCGACCACGGTCCCGAGGATCAAACCGAAGGTGGTTGCAGAAAAAGCGCGCAGCGAGAATCCCTTGAGCAACTCGTCGATCCCGATCATCAGCCATCCGAAGCCGAACCCGGCTGCCGCGCCGAACAGCGGACTTAAAGGGACGACGACAAACTCGGGCC
>DATGLT010000249.1:0-3975 GCA_035294005.1 Verrucomicrobiia bacterium | reverse complement strand
TTTCGCGTCGCTCCTGCTCCTCGGCGCTGCCTTGCCACCCGCTTCCGCCGCCATCATCTGGCCAACGGACATCTTCAGCGCGATCGGCGCCCCGGCACTCAAGGCCAGAGTCCGCCGAAGAAAAGAGCGTCGGGTGAAGTTCGTCGCATTCATGTAATTACCCTATCTTAATGTCCTTATCCCACGCCGTCCAGGGTTCGTTTGCTCCTGTTGCTACCTGTTTCTGCTCCAACAGGTGTCCTGTGTTTCTTTCGGGTCGGCCTGGACCGGTCTGGCTTACCCTCTCTGCGGCAGCAAACTACCTAAAATCTCGGTTGCGCCTCCACTGGACCCGCTCTATTGTTTAGCGCATCAGAACGCCCAGGTCCTCAGTCCTGGGGATTCTGCGCGCATGAAACGGACAAACCCGCCTTCTGTTGAACCAGCCAACCCCGTGCGCGAGATCTCGGGATCCGAATCCGCTGAAGAATCCCAGGGCTCCGCGTCGCCCGAGGAATTTAGCGCCCAGTCTACTGAACCGCAGTCCGCTGCGATCCAGGCCGAGGTGACTGAAAAGCACGCTGCTGCAGCCCCAACCGCCGTCGCTGCCGAAATTGTAATTCCCCCCATTCTTCTCGAAGGTGACGAGCCGGCGCACCCCACCGGAGCGGTATCTCCAGAGAACCCTGCTACTCAAGTAGAAACGAATTCAACACCCGAACTGCCGGAGTCCTATGGTACCGGCCGTCTGCTGCTGGCAGCGCGTGACCCCGAGTGCGTTTACGCGCACTGGGATTTGAATCGGCAAGAACGTCAGAAAGCCGAAGACTCCGGCGGCGGCGCTCTTTCCCTGCGGATTCACCAGGACTCATTGTCCGGGCCGGTCGTCTCTGAGGAGCAATTTCCGATCGGCCGGAGCCATTCTTTCGTTTCAGTCGCGGCTGCTTCAGGACCCATAGTGGCGCAACTCGGCTACTACTCGCCGGAGGGGCTGTGGACTCCCGTCGCTTCATCAGACACGGTGGAGCATGCCGCCGCACCTGCGCCGCAACCGGGAGTTGTTGAATTCGCGACGCTCGAATTTCCGCTGACGGGGACATCCACCCCAGGCGCCTCCCCCGCAATGGACCAGCTCATTGCCAATCCGCTTACAGCTGAGGCGGCTCCTGCACACAGCTCGACAAAGCCCGGTACCGAAATCACGACTGCGCTGGCTCCCGAGTTTCCCCTTGTGCGGACCGCTCCGGCGGCCCCTGAGCTGCCCGCTGAAGCCTTCGCCGATCCTGTGGTATTCGAGGCGGATCTTGAAGAGGCACAACTTCCCTTGCCTGGACCCGGTGAAACGCGGCCAATTGTTGAAACACCCTGGACTCCTGACCGCGAGCAAATGCTGTCGCAATTGATAACCCGGAGTGTTCTTCGCCATAAGCGCATTGGGTCCGCAGAGTTCGACGCTTTGCTCAAAGCTGAGTCGAATTGGGCAGGCTTGTTGCCAAGTGCCGAGGTGTCCAGCCATGCGGGGCCGCAACCCGCCGCCGCCCCTGGTTTTTGGCTCAATATCAATGCTGAGGTGGTGGTTTATGGCGCCACCGAACCGGACTCGGTCCTTCGAATTGCCGGCCAGACCCTGCCGCTAGGCCCTGACGGTTCTTTCAGTTTTCGTTTCGCGTTGCCGGACGGGTCCTATTCTCTGCCGGTCGAAGCCGTCTCCAAGCATGGCGATGTGAGGCGGGCGGAACTGCAGTTTCACAGGGGGACACGCTATTCAGGCCAGGTCGGCGTGCATCCCCAGAACCCCAGGTTATCGGTTCCCGGGAGCGGCAATCCGCTCCAAGCTTGAGAGGCAGTTTATTTCCTTGCGATGGTTGTGTGGGTTTTTAATTCGCCGGGCCAGGGTTCAATCAACGTTCCATGCAAGGTTATCTTTCGCTAATTCTCCACGCCCATCTGCCTTTTGTCCGGCATCCTGAGCACGACCGTTTTCTCGAGGAGACGTGGCTGTTTGAGGCCATGACTGAGACCTACATCCCCTTGCTGCAGATGCTCGACGGATGGGCCAATGATGGCATGTTCGCCCCGATCACGATTACTCTCACCCCGACGCTTTGCACGATGCTTTCGGATTCATTGTTGATGACCCGTTACCGCAGGCACCTGGAGAAGCTCATCGAGCTCGCCGACAAGGAAACCCACCGCACTCTCTTTGAGAAACCGCTCCATGACCTCGCCTCCTTCTACCTCGAGCGCTTTCGCTGGGTTCGGGCCAAATACGACGCCTGGCAAGGCGACTTGCTGGCCGTCTTTCGCCGCCTGCACCAGGAACGCAGAGTGGAACTGATTACTTCCGCCGCCACCCATGCCTTGTTGCCGTTGCTCGCTAATCACCCTCCTTCCCTCCGGGCTCAGATCCTGGTTGCGCGCGATCATTTCACCCGCTGTTTTGGCTCTCAACCCGAGGGGATTTGGCTCCCGGAATGCGCGTACGTCCCCGCCATTGAACCGGTTTTGCGCGAAGCCAATATCCGCTGGTTCGTCCTCGATACCCACGGCATTCTCAACGCAAATCCAAAACCCCGCTACGGAATGTTCTCGCCGATCATCTCTCCGGGCGGCGTGGCTGTCTTCGGACGCGATCTCGATTCCGCTTCCCAGGTCTGGAGCCGGGATGAAGGTTACCCGGGGGATCCTCGCTACCGCGATTTCTACCGGGACATCGGTTTCGACCTCGAATTGGAATACCTGAAACCGTTTCAAGCCGCCACCGGACAGCGCGGCTTTTCCGGAATCAAATACCACAGGATAACCGGACCGGGAACCACCAAAGCCCCATACGATCGGCCCAGCGCAGTAAAAGCTGCCGATGACCACGCCTCTCACTTTCTTCAGGCCCGCATGGCCCAGTTCCGCGGCCTCTCCAGTATCCTGGATCGTCCCCCAATCGTCACCTGTCCCTACGATGCCGAACTCTTCGGCCATTGGTGGTACGAAGGGATTGAGTTCCTGAACTTTTTCGTCCGAAAAGCCTACTTCGATCAGAACGTGTTCGAGTTAATTACCCCCGCACAGTTCCTGCGAAAATTTCCCACTCACCAGGTAGCCAGTCCCGCGGCGTCGAGTTGGGGCGAAAGCGGCTACTGGCGGGTCTGGCTCAACGAGCAGAATCAATGGGTTTACCCGCACCTGCGCATCGCTCAGGAGCGGATGAGCGAATTGGCAAAGCGCTACGCACGGCCCAAATCACACGATGGATCTGCCTCCCTGGAAAGCCGGGCAATGCGCCAGGCGGGCCGGGAATTACTCCTGGCGCAGGCCAGCGACTGGCCTTTCATCCTCCGCACCGGCACCAGCCCGGACTACGCTAAAAAGCGCGTCACCGACCACGTGCTCAGGTTTACCAGAATTTACGAACAGCTTCAGTCCGGCCAAATTGACCTCGCCTGGCTTGAACAAGTCGAAGCGCAGGACAACGTCTTTCCTGAGCTTGACTGCGGCTATTTTGGCTGAGCCGCCAAATTCAGCCGCCGCCCTTTTGAATTTCGTTGTGGATCTTCTCCACGTCCTGTGAAATCGCCGCCGCTTTCATTCTCGCCAGCCCGTTTTCCTGGAAAATCGCCTGAATGTCGCTCAGTATGCGGTCCGGTTTAGCTTGCGGGTATTTGCCGGGGTTGAACATGGCGTCCAGTTCCTGCACAAAACGAGCCCGACTGCTCGCCGGAAGAGGTTTTTCCGCGAAAGCTGCCGATACGTCGGCCGCCAGCTTCGCAACGGATGCCTGGGACGGGCGCGCGCCTTGAGCCGCTTGCATCAGGTCCAATGTGAGCTTCTGCTTCTGCTCGGGGGATACCGCCGCATCGCTCCTGATCGTGGCAATAGTCGTGCTGAAGCGCACCAGGCTGGGCGACATCACAGGACCCGCCGGGGCCATCGGGGTCGGCGCTGGTTGAGCTGCCTGGACCGGTGATTCTACTCCCTGCCGAACATTGTTCTGGTCCCGCA
>DATGLT010000248.1:0-17903 GCA_035294005.1 Verrucomicrobiia bacterium | reverse complement strand
CTTCTTGAAAAAAGCGCGGGCCGTGGCGCAGGTAGCCGCGCTTAGATCTTCCAGGGCGCAGTTTTTGACCTGAGCGGCGACAACCGAAATCTCCCGGACATAGGCGGGTTCACAGCGCTTGCCGCGGTAAGGCACCGGGGCGAGAAAGGGAGAATCGGTTTCCAACATGAAGGCGTTCATAGGCGTCGCCGCAAGTGTCTCGCGGACACTACCGGCGTTCTTGAAAGTCAGGATCCCTGTAAAACTTACCAAAGAACCGAGGTCCAGAATGCGCCGCATCGCGGTGGCATCCCCCGCAAAGCAATGGAATACGCCGCGGACCGTGGCCGCGAAGGGCTCGAACATAGCGACGGTGTCTTCGAAGGAATCGCGCTGGTGGATGACGCAATTAAGGCCGAGCTCAGCGGCGATTTCCAGGTGCTGTTGAAAAAGCTCCGCTTGTCTGGCTTTGTAAGGCCCGTCCTGCCCGGCTGAGCCGCCCGGCTGTTTGCCTGGAAGCCGGTAATAATCGAGGCCGGTCTCTCCCAGCGCCACGACTTTGGGGTGGCGAGCCAGTTGGCGTAGTTCGGAACGGATATCCGCGGGCGCCTCAGCGGCGTCTGATGGATGGCAACCCACGACGGCGAAAACATTGTCGAACGCTTCCGCGATCCTAATCACTTTGCGGGAGCTTTCGAGATTCGTTGCGATGCTGACCAGCTTTTCAATACCGGCCGCTTTCGCCCGCTCGATAATCTGTGGTAAGTCATCCGCGAAGTCCGGATAATCAAGGTGCGCATGCGTGTCGAAAAAGGGCGTCATTGCGTCAAAACAGTGGCGCGGATTGGAGCCGCGTGCAACGAGTAAACGGGCGCCAAAATTGGTATTGCAAACGAAAGTCAAGGTGGCTATTGGTCTGGCCGTCGGGCAACTACATAACCCTGTTAATTCCTGCAAAATCTATGGCTGAAAACTGTTTTCACCCCAGCATCGAAGGAGCTCAACACGGCGCCAAGAGCCTTGCGCAGTTCCTTGAGTACGCCAAGAAGTCCGGAGCCTCCGGCGCGCAACCCTCAAATTACATGCTCAATTCCGATAAGGGGTTGATGAGCGCCAAAGATATCAAGGCGGCCTTCGCCAAAGCCAAGCTGACTCTGGACGGCGTTTCGGCCCACTGTCCGATTTGGGTGCAAACGACCGCCTGGACCGGCAGTCCCACCATCCGCCCGTTCATCCCGGCGGACGTTGCGAAAAAGTCGGTTTCGGAAATCGAGACCTGGGCGGAAAACTATGTTTTAAAACTGCTGGATCTGTGCGCTGAACTCGGTGTCAAAGTTGTTCCGATGTTTTGGGGCGTGGCCTTTGGCTGGGAGCTCGCCACTGGCTATCCGTGGGGCTTTTGGAAGGGCGGAGATTTCGATCTGATCAAGGAAGGCCAGGAGCGATTCGTCAAAAAGACAGCCAAAATCCGCCAGCACGCCAACAAATTGGGGATTTACCTTTGCCATGAAATACATCCCGGCACAGGTGCGATGTGTGCGGACGACTTTAATATGCTGGTGAACATTTGCGACGGCGACAAGTGCCTGGGCGTCAATGCTGATCCTTCGCACTGTTGGGAAGGTGAAAGTTGGGAAACGCGGTTCCTGAAAGTGGCGCCGCGCATTTATGCGTGCCATGTCAAAAACTTCGTTATTCGGCCGGGGTTGCCGCTGCGGATGATGGAACCGGGTTGGCAAAAACGGGCGATGCAATTCGTGGACATCCCTTCCGGCGACCTGAACATGACGCGTTACGTCGAACTGCTGATTCACGCCGGCTATCCCCAACGTTATTGTCAGGTGATGGGCGCCAAAACCGCTCCGCTTGTCGTTGAAGCTGAAAGCGCGTATCGCGATCTCGACGCTACCAGCGCCAATGGAATCCAGTACGTTCGCGACAACCTTTGTTTCCCGCTGGCGGCGGGGTCGTTTGAAGAAGGCATGGGAGCGTAAAACTCGTTTTCATCCTGCCTTTGAGGCATGTCTTTATTTGGGACAAATTGAACCAGAGAAACGCCGGGAGTCCGCCGAAAATTCGCGCATTTGCGCAGGCACGCCAACTGCTATTCGGACAACTGTAGGTTCCTTGCCTACGTCCTCCTGAGTGGGGCGGTGCCGGCATCACCAGGTGCCGCCCTCTCTTTTGATTGGGTTGGGGGTGGCCCGGAGTAAAATCCGGGCCACTCTTTTTACACAAAGCCGGAACCCTGCGTTCGCGGGGCCCCGTGTTGAATGAGGCCGGCAGCGGCTCGCTGAGCAGCGCGCCCCACCCGGCGGTTCCTACCAGTCTTTGGCTGTTCCGTAGCCCCGGACAAAGCCGATACACTGGCCTACCTCAGGAGAGGAGTTCTCCCAATGATACTCGTACTCGATGGAAATGTTTCCCGTGAACTTTTGCGCCTTCAGTTCTTTGAGGATTCCGGGAATATCCGACACGCCCGTGCCATAGGGAACGTCATGCGCGTTGTGCCCCATTTCGTTAAGATCTTTGAGGTGACTGCTGATAATCCTGCCTTTGAGAATGCGCAAGCAGTCCACCGGCTTGAGATTTGAGCGCACCCAGTGGCCCGTGTCCGCACAGGAACCGATCCGTGAATCGCGGCCTTTCACTACCGACAGGATATAGTTCGGATCCCACATGCGATAGTTGGGGTCATCGGGACGGCGGGGATGGTCGTGAAAGGCGACCATGATGTCGAATTCCTTTACCATCTTTTCAATCGTATCGATGGCATCGACCGACTCGGTTGTGATGGCTCTAAGCCCCATCGTCTTTGCCCATTGGAAAAGCTTTCGGGCGTCGTCTTCGTTTTTGGGAATTCCCACAACGCCGTAGTTCACAGCGCGCAGGTGGTATTCAGCTAATTTGTCCTGCACCTTTTTGATCGTTTCGGGCGAGGCATTGTGGTCCCAGGTCACGTTCGGCTCTTCTTTGCTGAGCTTTTGGCCGGGAAAAAATTCAATCACTTTGCCGCCTGCGGCGGCCGTTTTCTCAATCGCTTCAAACACGGTGAAGTGGTTGAACGTGTAGGCCTGGCACCCGATGAAAAAGCCGCCGGTTTTGTATTCGTCGGGAATTTTCACTTCGGCGGAAAGCGGGTTGCTCGAAAGGGCTGTCAGGCCGATTAAAGCAGAACAGCCAAGCAATTGTCTCAGGGTCATAGGGTTATTGGGGTTTGGGGGTGTTTTCGCAAGTTTTCTTAATTCTATTCGGCCGGCAGAATGCCAACGGCTTGGTTCCTTTTCAACCTGTGAATTGCGCGGGTTGTACCGGAGGACCTTTATTGCATAAGGTCTACACAAACAATTCACCAAATTTTTTTGAAACTAATGCGCCTCGATGGTGTCTGTTACCTTTGTGAGGGTTAGAGTGTGGGCGCACTCGGCATGTCGAGTGCGCCTTTTTCCATATCGCGAGAAACGCGATAAGGGTCGGCTCAGTTCGCCTGTTGTTTTGCCCAGAGAGAACTCGCCGCAATTCCAGCGATTAGTGGCGAGTGGTACGTTGAGGAGCCCGCCAGTGAAATTCCAATGCTTTCGATCGCCGCGTTCGGGCGAGATCCGGTGCGTGAAAGCTTCGACCGCTCACACTTGGTTCAAATGCGCACGAACAGAGACTACACAGGTTGATATTATCCCTGGATACACTTTGAGTCGTCATCGGCCGTCCGCAACAAATGCAAATTCGAGGTCTCACAATTGGAAAAAAGCTGCCCGGATACGCGTCGCAAGCGGTAATGAAGAGCCTGCAATCAGACGCGGTTCACACCTATATAGCGTTTGAAATGACCAGTTCTTACAAAAATCTTGGAAAGACCGCGTTTTTTAATTAGACGTCACGGGAAGTGCCCAACTTCAAACCCAAAGCCTTTACGTCGAGTGATCCCGAGCCTGCAGGCCACTTAAGCACGTTTTCAGGGGCTGCTTAAGACGGCTTTTTTGATTTGTCGAAGCGCTCCGCCAGTTTTCCAGTTGAACTGGTTGTTAGCGCATTGCCTGATGGATCCACCGGCGGCAGTTCGCATTCGGACCAGTAATAGTGCAGCTTTTGAACGATGAGCTCGAGGTCATGGAGACCTTGAGGTTTGACAATGAAAGAGCTTACCCCAAGCAGGTAGGCCTGGCGCACGTCGTCGGGATCGTCCGAACCAGACAGCATGACAACCGGGACGATCAGGCTCTCGGGATGTTGTTTCAGGTAATGCAGAATCTCAAAGCCGTCTCCTTCGGGCATTTTGAGATCGGTGAGGATGAAGGTTGGAAACGGATAGGTTTTACGATCGGCGTAAATTCCTTCGCCTTTAATGAAGGCGACCGCTTTGTTGCCGCTCTCCAGGGGAAAGATTTGATAGCCTGCGTTTAGTTTCTCAAAGGCGTGCCGCAGAAAGAGACGATCGTTTTCGTCGTCATCCACAATCAGCAGCCCGAGATTTCGGCGTCGCGAAAGCCACCGGCGGTTAATGTCTTTGGCTACACCGACGAGTTTTGAGAAATCAACGGGCTTTGCATAATAGCGGCCTGCGCCAAGCTCCTTCGCTCGTTTGAGGTCCTCGTCGCGGGTTGAGGACGTCAGGACCACCACGGGGGCGGGTTTGAGCAGATTCTGTTCTCGGAGCCACTGCAGGACTTCAAAACCGTCCTTCTTGGGCATCTTGAGATCCAACACCACAACGTCGGGCACTGGGTAACGCGCCGGGTCGGTATAAGGGGCTTCGCGCGAAAGATACTTGATGCCTTCCTCTCCATCGGGAACATCGGTTATGTGGACGTTGGGATCCACAGACCTGAACGCCCGGCGAAGGAAGAAAATGTCTTCCTCGCGATCTTCGATCACCAGAATATGCGCACCAGCTTCCTGAATTGGATTTTCGCTCGCAGGCTCCGCCATAACACTCCCGATGCTAACACAGCACACCGATTTTCGCCAGACATGCAAACAGCTACTTCTTGGCCCAATGGCGAGACGCCCGATTCTTTCAAATCGGAGACAAAATTTGGAGAAAACAGCGTGATTTTACCAAAAAATCACTTCCAAGCAGCAGCTGGCGGAGAGAGGGGGATTCGAACCCCCGGTGAGGTATAAGCCCACTCACGCTTTCCAGGCGTGTGCATTAAACCGCTCTGCCATCTCTCCACCGATGGTGCTACTCTAAAGAAACCGCCCGAATGTTACAAGTTACAGGTTTCGGTCTCCAGTTATCGAATGTCAAATGCCCGCTCGGGTTCCGGGGATGCAAGCCCAAGCGCGCAATTTTGCCCACAAAAGCCGCGAAAGAACACAAAAGAACGCAAAGTTAGAGATGCTCCCGGTCGGCGGAGCACCCGTTCCCCGCTGCCCACCAGGCATATTGTGTTCTTTGTTCTTTGCGTTCTTTTGTGGCATTATGTCAAGTTGTTCTGAACAATTCCTGGATCGTGATTTCAAATTCCGGCAGCAGTTTCTCGGAAAGAATTTCACTCCCGGCCAGGATGCCTTTGAGGACCATCCCGTATTGGGTGGCATGGTACACCTCGACGTTGTCATAACGCGGATCAATCATCCACAGCCGAGGGAGTCGGATTTCTTCGTAGATTTGTTTTTTGATGACGGTGTCAGGAGCGTGGTCCTCGGAATTGACGATCTCGGCCGCGAGCCAGAGTTTGTTGCCCGGCACGCTCATGAGCGCGAGATCCGGCCGGAGAAGGGTATCGGGAGCGACGCGAATTGCGGAACGGGGAGAGAGCAGGGTGGTGCTGTTAAAATTGGCGATGCTGGCCTGGATCAGCTGGTGCAGGCGGGCGCAGATCTGTTCGTGGCGCTGGCCAGGGCCGCTCCGGATATGCGGCGCGCCTTGCAGCAATTCCTCATACGGTTGACTCATGGAGTTGCGCGCAGGAGCCTATTGAGGAAGCGGCCTGTGTGCGAGTTTTTGTTTTTTGCTATCTGCTCCGGGGTGCCTTCGGCGACGATTTGGCCGCCGCCCCCTCCGCCTTCAGGGCCAAGGTCGATGACCCAATCGGCTTCCGCGATAAGATCCAAATTGTGTTCGATGACGATGACCGAATGGCCGGCATCCACGAGCCGTTGCAACACCTCGACGAGCCTTCGAACATCGGCCATGTGCAAGCCGATTGTCGGTTCTTCCAGGACAAAAAGGTTACGCCGCGCGCGGGGGTCAAACAAATCCGGTTCCTTGAAGCCGGCCAGCAAGTGAGTCACCAGTTTGACTCGCTGGGCTTCGCCGCCGCTGAGCGTTGGACTGGTTTGACCCAATCGTAAATAGCCAAGGCCGGTATCGCACAACGCCTGCAATGGGCGTTTGATTCGAGGCATGCTTGCGAAGAATTCAATCGCCTCTTCAACCGACATCTCGAGCACCTGGGCAATGTTCTTCCCGCCAAACTCGATATCGAGTGTCTCGCGATCGAAACGGCATCCGTCGCAGGCTTCGCAGCGGACGAATGCGGGAGGCAGGAAGTTCATCTCGAGCTTGATGTTGCCCGCGCCCTCGCATTGGGGACACCGGCCCTGCGCGCTGTTGAACGAAAAACGGCCAGGGCCGTAACCGCGCAAACGCGCTTCCGGGACCTGCGCGAAGAGTTGGCGGATATCGTCAAAGAAACCCACATACGTTGCTGGAGTGGAACGCGGGGTCCGGCCAATCGGCGATTGGTCGACTTCGTAGACCGCCTGGATCGATTCGACTCCACTTAAGGCTCCATCCGCGGCTTTTCCAGAGCGCCCTGTTTTGCGCGCGTGCAACCAGGAGGTCACCGACGGCACCAGGCATTCGCGTATTAACGTGCTCTTACCTGACCCGCTCACACCGCTGACCAGGACAAGCCGGCCCAGTGGAAATTGCACCGTCAGATCCTTGAGGTTGTTCTTTGCCGCTTTTTTCAGAGTCAGCCACGCATGTTCTCCTGCCTCGCCGTTTTGATTTGGCCTCGGCTTTCTCGGGCGAGAGGGCGTGACCGGCCGCCGCCGGCCGCGGCTTGGGTATCGCCTTTCGCCGCGCAAACTCCTCCCGGTAATGGACTCGGGATGCTTGAGAAGTTCGGCGAGTGTGCCCGCCGCCACGACTTGGCCGCCGTGGATCCCCGCGCCCGGCCCGAGGTCGATGATGTAATCGGCGCAGCGCATGGTCTCTTCGTCGTGCTCAACCACCAGGACGGTGTTGCCGCGCTGGCGCAACTGTTTGAGCGCGGCGAGGAGCTGATCGTTATCGCGGGCGTGCAAGCCGATCGTTGGTTCATCCAGGATGTAAAGCACTCCGCTGAGGTTCGAGCCGAGCTGGGCTGCAAGCCGAATGCGCTGGCTTTCGCCTCCTGACAACGTCGGCACTCCGCGCGAAAGTTGCAGGTAACCCAGCCCCACTTCACACAGGAATTTGAGGCGCTCCCGGATTTCGGGCAGGATATCGCGAGCGATCATTCCTTCTCGGCCGCCTAGCTTGATCTGTTGAAACATTTTTGCGGCGCTTTCAACCGACAGGTTCGAAAAAGCGTCAATCGTGGGCGGTCCGATTAGCCCCAGGTCACGCAGGCGCACCCCGGGAACTTCAAGCCGCACCGCGCGCGCCAGTGGGTTCAGCCGCGTCCCTTCGCATTCGGGGCACAGCTCCCGTTCGCCTTCCTGCCATTCATACCAGGATTCTTCAATCGCCTCGGCTCTGGCTCCGCGATCCACATCCGGCAAATAAAATAACTCTCCAAACCCACGGCATTTTGGGCACCAGCCTTGCGGGGAGTTATAACTAAAGTTTTTCGGATCCAGCGGAGCGAAGGAGCGTCCGCACGACGGGCATGCCCGTTCGGTGGAATGGGTTGAGACGTTGCCCCGTGAGTCGATGGCGTAAAGCATGCCGGCGCCAAGTTTCAGCGTCTCGTCAATCAGTTGCTGCGCGGAACGGACACGCTCGGCGGCGCCCCGCGCTTTCAGGGACGTCCCGCCATTGGGCTTCAGAGCGCCTGTGACGATTTCTACGTCGTGCTCGCGAAACCGATCCAAGCGAAGGTGCTCGGCGGTCGAGTAAAGTTTGCCGTCCGCCCTAATCTCGGCGTACCCGTGGCTTGCGGCCCATTCAGCGACATCGGTGTGAAATCCCTTTCGATTCTTCACGACCGGAGCGAGCAGTGAAAGTTCACCCCGTGCGCGCAACTCGGTCCGCAAACGGCGCCCGAGCTCGTCGCGAGTCTGGCTTTGAACGGGCACCTGGCAGTCCGGGCAATAAGGCGTGCCGAGCCTCGCGAAGAGCAATCGAACAAAGTGATAGATCTCGGTGACCGTCGCCACAGTGCTTTTGCCACCGCCACGACTGGTCCGCTGCTCGATGCTAACTGCGGGGGGGATTCCGGTGATCAGGTCCACATCCGGTCTCGAGAGTTGCTCGACGAACTGCCGCGCGTAGGCGTTCATCGAGTCCAGGAAGCGTCGTTGCCCTTCGGCAAAAAGCAGGTCGAAGGCGAGCGTGCTCTTGCCTGAACCACTGACACCGGTAATGACCACGAACGAGTCGCGCGGGATTTCCAAGGACAGGTTTTTGAGATTATGCTCTCGAGCGCCGTGAATGCGGATCGCATCGGGAGACCCGCTGATGTGATGGTTTCCGTCGAACATTTTAACGTCCAGCCTCCACCTGGAGGCGCTCCCGCGATGAGCTGGTTCCCGCAGTTCGCGCGATTTGTGGCTTCAGCGGTGTTGCGGCCGGACCGGTGTCGCCAGGGATCGCCGGCGCGGTGCGGCCTTGCAGCGTCTCGCGCAACGCGCGGCCGGTGTGGCTGCTCTCGCAAGTGGCGACCTGTTCAGGCGTCCCTTCAGCAACAATGCGTCCACCGTTCTCGCCTGCTTCGGGCCCAAGATCGATGACCCAATCGGCGGATTTAATCACGTCGAGGTTATGCTCGACGACCAGAACCGAATGGCCCGCATCGACCAGTCGATGAAATAACTTGAGCAGCACGCGGACATCGTCGAAATGCAATCCCGTAGTCGGCTCATCGAAGAGAAAAAGCGTGGGCTCAAAAGCCTGATTTGGTGACTCGAGCCGAACAGATTCCGCAAGATGCTTGACTAGCTTGAGCCGCTGGCTCTCGCCCCCTGACAAAGTGTTGATTGGCTGACCCAATTTCAGGTAACCCAGCCCGGTTTCCTGCAGCAAACTCAGGTTCTTGGCAGCGCGCACGGCATAGCGTGACGCTTCAAAGCCTGCAAGAAATTCAACGGCTTCATCAACGGTTGAATCGAGCACGTCGGCAATTGAAAGAGCTGAACGGCGCGGCGCCTGAGTTGACCCCGCACCCGCAGCGGCACTCGGGGCGACTTTAATGTCGAGTATATGAGAGCGATAGCGGCGCCCATCGCACTCCGGGCAGCGGATATAAACGTCACTCAGGAACTGCATCTCGATTTTTTCAAATCCGGCGCCGCGGCAGCGCTCGCATTGGCCCTGAGTGGAATTGAAACTGAACGCGCTGGCATTCAGACCGCGGCGTTTGGCTTGTTCCGACCCGGCAAAGATCTCACGGATATCATCAAATGCGCCGATGTAGACGGCTGGATTTGACCGCGGTGTCTTGCCCAGAATGGATTGATCCACCAGCACGGCCTTCCGAAGCGGTTCAGCACCTTCGAGCCTCGCGCTCACCGCGCCGGCGGAGCCCAGGGCCTCATCCGAGTCGGCGTTTTCGTTTTGGTCTCCGCCCAAACGATCGGATGCCTTTGAAACCGGCATTCCGCTTTTAAGACGCTCGGCCAGCGCGGGCAACAGAACCTCGCGCACGAGTGTTGTCTTGCCCGAACCGCTCACTCCGGTAACGCAAACAAATCGTTCCAAAGGAATTTGCACTGACAGGTTTTTAAGATTGTGCAACGTCGCCCCGCTTAGCCTCAGGGCCGGTGAAGACGACCCGTTTGAATCCGAACTCATCGCGTCGTTCAACGCCGCAGGCTGGCCGCTCCCAATGCGTGGAGTTCCCGCAGGATATCGTCTTGAAGCAAGCGGCATTCGCCGGTCCGGAATATCAATCTGCTTTCGCCCGGAAAGGTATTGACCCGTCAAAGAAATGTCCGAGCCAAGAATTTCCTGGCAACTGCCCTGGAAGACAACCTTTCCGCCGGTTGCGCCGTGACCCGGTCCGAGATCGATGATCTGGTCTGCGGCGCGCATCACGCTGGCTTCATGCTCGACCACCACCACCGTGTTGCCTGCGTCCCGCAATTGTTGAAGTATACGCACCAGGCGCTCGGTGTCGCGCGCATGCAGGCCCACGCTCGGCTCGTCCAGCACAAACAGGGTATTAACCAGCCGGGTCCCCAGGCAAGTCGTCAGGCTCACTCTTTCTGTTTCTCCTCCGGACAAGGAACGGGTCGGCCGATCGAGCGTTAGGTAACCAAGCCCTACTTCATCCAGATACTTGAGGCGCGACCGAACCTCAGTCAGGACCAGGCGCAACGGATCATTGGGCGCTGATGGCCGGCTTTCACTCAACTGATCGACCCATCGGAGCGCCTGGCCCACCGGCAGCTGGTAAAAATCCGAGAGGGTGCCGCCCAGGCATGGAACTTGCCCTTGCTCATCAGGACCGGCAGCAGGTCGGCCCGGCTCAAGCCCGACACGATACAATAATGCATCCGGCTGGAATCTGCGTCCTTGGCAGACAGGGCACGGAGTGTAAGCCCGATACCGAGAGAGGAGCACACGCACGTGCATCTTGTAGGCTTTGGACTCAAGCCACCGGAAATAGCCTTTGATTCCGTACCATGCGTGCGGCCATTGATGCGCGGCGTCCTTGCCGTAATCGGGTTGCCCGTCGATCACAAAACTTTTCCATTTTTTTGAAAGTTTTTCGAACGGAACATCCGTGGGCACTCCGAACCGGCGGCACATTTTTATAAGGTCAGCCTGACATTCGCCGCTTTGCCCGGATTGCCATGGTTTGACCGCCCCTTCGGCCAGTGTTTTTGAGCGGTCCGGCAGCGCGAGATCGTAATCGATGCTGATGATCCGGCCGAACCCACGACAATCAGGGCAGGCCCCGAGCGGATGATTGAAACTGAAGAGGGCGGGTGAGGGCTCGCGATACTCGATATCGCAACCGGCGCAGTGCAACCTGTTGGAGAAGCGGAGCGCTCGTTGATCCACCACGTCATTTGCAATGGTGTAAATCGCCAGCCTGCCCTTGCCGAAATGGTAGGCCTGTTCACAAGCCTCGCTAAACCGGCTGCGGGCTGAGGCGGAAAATTTAGCCCTGTCCTGGACCACGGTCAGATATCCTGTGGAATTCTTTGTTTCACGTTTGCCTCGTCCGCCAGTTTTGAGGGCGGCGGCCGCCTCAGGCAACCGCAGGACTTTGTCCTGAACCACCAGCCGCTGGTAGCCTTGCCTGGAAACCAGGGCCAGCGATTCCTCCAGTGAAAGTTTGTCGCTCAATGGGAGATCAAACGTGACGAGGAACTCATAGAGCTCGCGGTGAGCCGTCGATAAACTTTCCCAAACCTTTTGGGGAGAGTCCTTGCGCACAACCTGGCCGCACTGGCGGCAGTGGAGTTGCGCGACGTGCGGCCACAATAACTTCATGAAGTCGCAAATCTCGGTCATGGTGCCGACCGTTGAACGCGTCGTTCGGACCGAATTTCGTTGCTCGATTGCGATCGCCGGCGGAATGCCTTCGATGCGATCAACCTTAGGCTTATCCATTCGGTCCAGGAATTGCCTGGCATACGGGGAGAACGTCTCGATATATCGCCGCTGCCCTTCCGCAAAGAGGGTGTCAAAAGCGAGCGAACTTTTGCCTGAACCACTTAAGCCCGTAATGACAATCAGCTTGTTGAGCGGCAGATCGAGATCAAAGTTTTTCAGGTTGTTATGGCGGACGCCCCGAAGACGAATGGCAGACCGCGAGCACGACTTCAGCATTATACTGCCAAGTTAGGGTTTGAACGCGTCGCGTGCAAGCCGGCACGAATAATGTTTGGAAAACAGGCTTAAAATGTGCGACGACCACTCGCGGGCAGAGTGGGAACGGATCAAAGGGACGGACAAAAACCGACAGAACCGGCTCGAAATTCCAGTTTAAACACGCAATTTTGAGTGTCTTTCGCGAGCGTCTACTTGTGCTTGTCGCTCCGTCCCTTAAGATTTCCGGAACACCACAATGCGATTGGTATTCGTGCCTTTGGACCCATTATCTACACCCCAACAATTGGCGGTTTTTGTGAATTCCTGGTCGTTGATTACCACCAGGAGCGGTTCAAGCCCCGCTTCTTCCCCGCTAGGCAACACTGTTTCTTCGAGCTTGGTCTTCCCGCCATGGACTTCCCCGACTTCGAAGGCAATGTGCCCACCCGGCTTGAGCAGGCGGTGCAGTTCTTTGAACACCTCCAGCATTACCGCCCGCCATTGCTCGAGCTTCGTGGGCACCGTCAGCTTAACACGCGAGACGTCTATGCCCAGGAACCAGCACCGAAGCCAGTTGTCGGTGGCGTATTGGACCACATTCAGGAACGGTGGAGAAGTGACGACCAGCGTAACGGAGTTTGAAGGAATCCCGGGCGTGGCAGCTGCCGGGCCGGTCAGAAAAAGCGCATCGCGACGCCTTTTTGCCAACCGGGCGCGCACTGGATCATCCACATCGCCCAAAAGCTGCTTCGTTTTCTTCTGAATAATCTTTACTACGTCCCGCTCCGGAGGTGTTTGCTTGCGCTTCTCATTGATTTTTAGCTGAGACCTGACCGAAACCGCCTGGTTCGGCGGCAGCGTGTAGGCCGAAAAAAAGCCGCTCGAATGGCCGGTCAACCGGTTCAGAGCGACTAAGGCAATCCATTCATCAACGAAATCGAGGTCACCCGCGGCTTTTCGCTTTAAAATATAGTTTTTGAGCGATGAGATATTACGGAGCGTCTTTGGATGATAAAACGCGTGCAAGTCTTCAGGAGTGTCCGCCGGCTTATCGAGCGGAATGGATTTGAGGCGTTCGGCCACTTGCTCGATTGAAGGTGGGCAGAGCCGCGGACGCGTCATGACAATGCTAAGGGGATTGGCGTCATTTCCAATCGGAACTCTATCCAAAAGCGCGGCCTCGATGGGAGTGGTTCCACGGCCCATAAAGGGGTCGTAAACGGCCGCGCCGGGATTGGTGAGTCGCTCGATGAAAAACCGGGGTAGTTGCGGCTTAAAACAGGCCCGGTACGAGACCTCGTGCAGGGAACTGGCCTGGCGCTGGCGCGCGGTCCAGAATTCGTTGACAAAGGTAGGAACTTCTCCAACGGCTCCATCCGGACGCAAAAAGCGGGTCGAGAGCGTCCGAGTTTTTTGACCAAACTCCCGAAAACGTTCCAAGTCCTTGTCCAGGGCACCCGTCGCGACGGCAGGCCGGGATGCAAACTCGGCAAAAGGGAGTTCGAGGTTGTTTTTCTGTGAAAGTGGGACGCTTTTCATCAAAGGCACGCTGCAGTTAAACCGGAAAAATCAGCACTTGCAAATTCGCAATTCAACAACTAGTATCTCCGCTCATTTTTGTGGGATTCGTAACCGCGGTGAAGGCCGGAATTCAGCCGCCGCAAGCAAACAAAAGACATTATGGCAGTTAAAATTCGCATGAAGCGGGTCGGGGCGAAAAACGCACCTGTTTTCCGCATTGTTGTGGCAGACGGCCGGAGTCCGCGCGATGGGAAATTCATCGAGGAAATCGGCACTTACCAGCCTTTGAAGAAGGGGGAGAATTTCAAGATGGACCTCGAGCGAGCCAAATACTGGCTCAGCAAAGGCGCGCAGCCGAGCGAAACAGTGGCCAGCTTCATTAAGAAGGCCAGCAAGACCGCGACGGCCACTGCAGCCGCTGCTTGAACTGAAGGATTGGGATGCAAGCCTTTCTCGAATACATCGTCAAGGGGTTGGTGCAGCATCCTGACACCGTGACGATTACGCCCGTCGAGCGCGAAGGCACAACCGTTTATGAACTGCGTTTACATCCGCAGGACGTGGGGAAGATCATCGGACGCCAGGGCATGACGATTAACGCGATTCGTTCGTTATTATTGGCGGGCAGCGCCAAGAAAGGGCTGCGCTGCACTCTCGAGATCGTAGAAGAGGCTCCTGCGCGCTAGTCAGTCGTGGCAAGGTCGCGCGCCTTGCAAGCACGGACGCTTTGGTTTTGAATTCCGGGCAATGCGATGAAAATCGATGTGCTCACGCTTTTTCCGGGAATGTTCGCCGGACCGTTGGATGAGAGCATAATCGCGCGGGCGCGCCGGGCCGGGTTGCTGGAATTGAACATTCATAACCTGCGCGATTTCGCGCATGACCGGCACAAGTCCGTGGATGACCGGCCCTTCGGCGGCGGGCCGGGGATGTTGCTCAAGCCGGAACCGATCTTTGAAGCTGTGGAAAAATTGGCGGGCGAGCGGGCGCGGATCCTTTTGCTCTCACCGTCGGGGCGGCAGTTCAACCAGGCGATAGCGCGCCAGTTGGCGGCAACGGACGAGTTGTTTATCATTACGGGTCATTACGAAGGTTTTGATGAGCGGATCCGGGAGCGCCTGGCCGATGACGAGCTCTCGATTGGCGATTACGTGCTGACCAATGGGGCGCTGCCGGCGATGGTAATTATCGACGCGGTCACGCGGCTCTTGCCGGGGGCCCTGGGCGACGACCAGAGTGCGCATGAGGAATCCTTCAGCCAAGGGCTGCTGGAATATCCTCAATATACGCGGCCGGCTGAGTTTTGCGGGATGAAAGTCCCGGAAGTGCTGCTTTCGGGTAATCATGCCGAAATAGCCAAATGGCGCGCCACGCAGTCGCGGCAGCGCACGGAAGAAAGAAGACCGGATTTATTGTAAGATCGTTAAGACAATTTATGAACCAGGCATTACTTGACAAAATCGAATCGGAGCAGTTCCGCAAGCAACCCGCAGAATTTGCGGTGGGTGACTCCGTGCGTGTGCATACCAAAGTCGTTGAAGGGGACAAAGAGCGTATTCAAATTTTCTCCGGAGTAGTGATCGGCCGCCGTGGCCATGGCCTGAACGAGATGTTTACTGTTCGGCGCATCAGCTACGGCGAAGGCGTTGAACGCGTGTTCCCGCTGCATTCGCCGCGTGTCGAAAAAGTCGAGGTCGAACGCAAGGGGCGGACCCGCCGTGCCAAACTGACATACCTTCGCAAGCGCCTAGGCAAGGGAGCTACCCTCGTGAAGGAAAAGGAAGCCCGCCTGCCTTCAGCGGGCCAGCCCGCTGCGGCACACGCGGCTCCTGAAACCGCCGCCCCGGCGGCTAAAGTCGCCGAGCCAGCGGCCCAAGGTTCTTAGCCTCCTGGTGCGGCCCAGGTTAAGCCGCGGCCCGCGGTTGGTGCGCTGACTGCCGGTTCACGCTGGCCTTGGCGATCTCTGTTAGCTTTTTGTCCGCCTGCTGCTCTTCATTGAGGGTCTGGCCCAGCAGCGCTTTGATGTCGCTCCGGCCGATCATCTCCGCCCATGTTGCCATGCTTCCATAGGCACAAATCTCGTAGTGCTCGACTTTCTGCGCGGACATGACGATTCCCGCGTCGAGGGTCTCCGGGGGCGCTTTGGACTTCATCATCTCTTTTCCTTCGTCCAGGATCCCCGCCATGGCCTTGCACTTCACGGCTTTCGCGGGTTGCCCCAGAAGATCAAACACCAGTTCCAATCGGTTGACGTGGCCTTCCGTCTCTACCAGGTGCTGCTGGATGGCTTGCTTGAGTTCAGGCGATGAAGCCTTTTCGATGACCTCGGGCAAGGCGTCCACGAGCTGTTGCTCCGCATGATACATATCCTTCAGTTCGTGTAAGAGAAGGTCCTGCAGTGATTCAATCTTTTCCATAAAAGTCTCTCTTTCAATGTAGTCTTAGGCGCGTTGCGTTGACCCGAGCGGTCCGCGTCGCGCCCCCGTTCAGTCTCCTTCACTAACTAAGACTCCTATTTGGACAGGGAACCCGGAAGTGGGGTGTTCGCCCTGCTGTTCATATTGAGCGGGAACGTCTGAGCTTGCCGGTTTCCGCCTTGGGGGGGGGTAGTGACCCCGGTAAAAGGCGGGGTTCCCCTGCTTGCGACCCTATCGGCCGGTCCGTACGGTCGGTGATTAATAACTGCGCAAGGAACAGATGGCTCAGGCGAAATACGGGCAGGGTGCTGAAGCAATCGGTAAACCTGTTGATCGTGCTCGTTTTCGCGGTTTGTTTCCGGGCCGGAGCGGACGAATCCCTGATATCTACAAACACTACAGTAGTGCTGGTCAGCGGCTTGCCCGGAGATGCGGAGAGCGAGAGTGCTTTTCACGACCAGTTGCAGGCATGGCTGGGCGTTGTTGCCAAGCAGCACCCAGAGAAATGCATAGTGCTTTGTGATTCAGCGGAAGGCGCCGCCTTGCCGAACCTGCGTCCGATAAAACCCGATCGAGATCATTTCCTCGAATTGCCGCTGCGCGTCGGCAGTAATGCCAGCGCGGTGACTGTGATTATTTGGGGGCATGGCGGCCAACAGGGAAACGCGCCCGTGTTTCATGTCCGGGGTCCACGAATAACGCCGGAAGACGTCTCGGCAGTCTGTTCAAAGCTGCCGACCGCCAACTCGCAATGGCTATTGATGTTCAAGGGCAGCGGGGCATTCGGCAAAGCCCTGGCGGGCCTCGGGCGCCAAATTCTTTCTTCGGACAACTCGCGAGGCTTGGGGAGCGACCCTGTAAGTCTTCCTCTGCTCGCCCGAATCGTTCAGCAAACCCCTGGTATTACCTTGAAGCAATTGGCTCAGAAGGTCGGGCCTGCAGTGGCTGATTGGTACGCACAGAGAAACCTGGCACAAACCGAAGAGCCGACCCTCTGGCTCGGCGCTGAAGAACCACGCAGTGTTGCGCTGGGAGGGGCTGAGCCCCAACTCACAACGGGCGGGCCTGAACTGGGTGCTGAGAAACCCCTATCGACGAGCAGCCGCGAAAACGGCCTTAAACCTGAGGAGCCCGACAGTAGCGCAGTCGGGTTTAGTCAGATTCAAAAGGTAAAACCGGAACAATATCCTGACGCGGATGCTGTGGTGCTCGAATCACGGCAAATCTGTTCTCTAGGCACCACGCCGGCGTTGGTGAACGAACGTGAAGAGTTTATTCAGGTCCTCAAGCCTGAAGGAAAGCGGTATGGCGATTTCGATGTCCTGTTTTCGCCCCCGTCCGAAGAGTTGGAATTCCTTATATGTGAGGTTCTACGGCCGGATGGCCAGGTGATTCGAATGGATCCGCAGGCGGCCGGCATTTCAGGAGAACGCTCGCTCGGTGATTTTCAGGCGCCTCGACGAAAATTCTTTTCTTTGCCGAGCGTAACCGTCGGCGCGGTGCTGCACGTCCGTTACCGTTCCGAATGGCGAGAATACCCATTACCTCGAATTTCGATGGAGCTTCCTGTTGGCAAAGAATTGCCGGTCGCAAAGTCCACCCTGGAAGTGCGTGTGCCGGCAGAGTTGCCTTTTCACTACAAAATAGTGGACCTACCGGAGGTCGCTCCCGCAGTCAGTCGCAGCGCCTATTCGGTTCGTTATAGCTGGCAGTGGCAAAATGTCCCTGCGGATTTGATGGAACCTTTGGCCCCGCCCCACAGACACGCGGGTTTGTCGGTGTCGACCTACCGGGACTGGCGTGAGTTTGCTGATTGGTACGGCCATATTTCCAGGCTCGCGGATGAGGTCGGGCCCGAGTTGGCGCAAAAGGCTTTGGAACTCACCAGAGACGCATCCAGCGAGCGTGAAAAGGTTGAGAATATCTATCGGTATGTGACGGGACTGCGGTATGTGGCAATTCCCCTGGGCATCAATTCAGTTCGTCCGCATGCAGCCGCTCGTGTCCTGCAGAGCCAGTTTGGCGACTGCAAAGACAAGGCAAACCTTCTTAACAGCCTGCTCCAT
>DATGLT010000247.1:0-3184 GCA_035294005.1 Verrucomicrobiia bacterium | reverse complement strand
AGCCCGATACACCGGGGCCAAGGTTCTTGTCGGAGGCTGACTGAATATGAAACGACTCGCGGCAATCGCAGGAATTTCCATCGCGGCTCTCGGGATGTTGGCGGGTTGCGCCACTCATCGCGGTGCAACATCGGATGACTATGAGAGCGTTAACACAGCGGAGGCACATCCGCAGCCGGCGGGCAGCCCCACACAAAGACCCGGAATGAACCCTCAAGACCCAAGGGATGCTCAGTTTGGAAGTAAACCCGACTTGCTGCCGTCGCCACCCACAACCCAGCCTTGATGCCGATGGTCAGATTCCGAAGAACCGATTTATGAACAAGGACCAAGAAAATACAGGAAGATTCAGCCAGCACGGCCGCGGATTGGGGACAGTCACCGAGGAGATGGTGCGCCAACGCGCAGTCGAATTGGCAATATCCAATGGCCGCCCACCGGGTCAGGTGCTCGACTCGGATATCCGTCAAGCGCGGCTCGAATTGACCGGGGATGAGACAGTGGTGCCGAAGCCGACACCCGGGGAAGAACTCACCGAAGAACAGCGCTGGCAGGTCACCGCAGAGTCCGAAGGGCAAAGAGCGCCGGTCAAAGGAGCTCCCGACGAGCAAACATTCGCCGAAGAGCTGGTTAACGAAGGACTCGAAGATGCCGAACAGGACACGATGGTTAAGGGAACACGGCAAAGCCAGCATCGTGACCGGGAACCCTGATTATCACTATGAAACGATGTGAAGTTTGCGGGAACGAATACGACAAGCCGCTGGAAATACTCGCAAACGGAATTTCTCACTACTTTGACTGTTTCGAGTGCGCGATTCATGCCATGGCGCCGGAATGTGAGCACTGTGGCTGCAAGATTCTCGGGCATGGAATGGAAGCAGGAGGGTGCTTCTATTGCTGCGCGCACTGCGCAAATGAGGAGGGAGTCATGGCCGTCCACGACCGGGGCTAAACAGAAAGCCGCATGGGCGTCCAAAGAGTTACCGGCTGGCTGGCAGCACTATCGGGTGGGCATCGGGCGGATTTGAGCGGGAAGGTCAGGTCGAAGTTGAACTTCGGCAGGAAGCAGGCCGCGGAGGAAACTTTCAAATTCAAATGGACCGAAGCGGTCTCGCGCGAGGAATGGACTGTCTACTCCGAAGCCATAGCCGCTGTGAGCTCGACCCGTGTTCCCTTCATGCTGGGTGGGGGTTTTGCCCTCGCGGCATATACCGGAAGGTGGCGAGACACCAAAGACGTTGATTTCTATATCTACCCTGGCGACCGCGACGTTGTAGTGTCTGCGCTCACCGACGCGGGGTTTGATGACTTGTTTGTCCAGCGTCCCTACGACCGCAAATGGATTTATCGCAGTGTGCGGTCGGGGGTGATCACCGATATTATTTGGTCGATGGCCAACCAGAGAGCGCAGGTCGACCGGGAGTGGTTCGACCGTGCTGGAAGCCTGGAACTTCATGGGCACGAGTTGCTGATCATGCCGCCGGAGGAGATAGTCTGGTGCAAGCTGTACATCCTTCAACGCGATCATTGCGATTGGACTGACGTCTTTAACCTGCTGTACGCGGTGGGGCCAAAATTGGATTGGAAACACCTGATTTCACGAGTCGATGAGGACCTCCCTTTGCTCAGGGCGGTGCTGGAGGTATACGGGTGGCTTTGCCCGGAGGAAGTCCTCAAATTGCCTGGTTGGATTTGGCGCCGGCTCAAACTGGCTCCGCCTAAAGCCGGTGGCAAACAGAAACGAAACCACATCCGTCTGCTGGATTCTCGGGGCTGGTTTGCAGCGCTCCAGCCGCCGGATCGCAAACTGGAGGTTTAAAAGATCATGCTAATCGGCGCCATGAACCACCCCGGGAAGGATGTCTTCGAGGAGATCCGGTGGATCGCCCAGATGGGTTTTGACTTTGTCGATCTGACTCTTGAACCGCCTGCAGCCGATGTCCGCAAGGTGGATGTCAAAAGACTGAAGGCAACTCTGGATGAGCTCGGCCTCAAGGCTGTGGGACACACGGCCTATTATTTGCCGCTGTGCAGTTCATTCGAGTCCTTGCGCCGGGCCGCCGTCCACGAACTCAAGCTTTGCGTCGAGGCCTTCGGTCAACTGGGTGTGCGATGGATGAACTTGCATCCCGATCGGCATGCCCCTTTTCACGACAGGAAATTTATTATTGAACGCAACCTGCAATCCCTTCGGGAGTTGCTTCCGATTGCGCAGGAGCACGGAGTCGGCCTGATGATGGAGAACCTCCCCGGTAACTTCAACACTGCGCGACAGGTATCGGAGTTGCTCGACCCAATCCCCGAACTTGGCCTACACCTGGACATCGGTCACGCCAACCTTTTGGTCGAGCTGAATTCCACAGACGAGTTGCTGGCCGCGTATGGCAAACGGCTGCGGCATGTGCATTTGCATGACAATAAAGGCGGGGATGCCGATTTGCACCTGCCCCTGGGCGCCGGAACCCTTGAAACGGAGCATTACATTCGCTCACTTCATGCCGTGGGCTATGACGACACCATTAGCCTCGAAGTGTTCACCCCAGACCGGCGCCACCTTTCCTACAGTCTCGAAGTCCTGCGAAAGCTCTGGAGAGAAACCGCCACTCTGCCGACTGCAAAACTTTCGGACGCCAAGCTTCAACTCGGAAACAAAATGAGTTGAGGCGACAGTACCGGCATCACCCCATTTGAAAACGGGGCGGCAAGCCGGAGCTTTCGGAGACGGCACGGGCTCAGGCCACCGGGGCCTAAAAGTTCAAAACACAACAGGAGTTCTATGGATAAAAACAATTCTTTCATTGGATGGACCGCGATGGGGTTGGCCTCAGCAATACTGGTTGCAACCACGGGCTGCCAACAACTGCCGGGAAGCCCCGGCACACAAGGAGCCGCGATTGGCGGCGTAGGCGGAGCTGCGACGGGCGCTCTGGTCGGGGGCGAACACCATCGTCTTCTCGGCGCGCTGGTCGGCGGTGCGGTCGGTGCCGGAGGCGGTTACCTCATCGGGGCCAACAAGGACAGGATCATGGGACAGGATACCTCGGGAGCAGAAGCAGCCGTGCGAAATGCGCAGGCCCACCCAGCCACGCCTCAAGAGGCGCTTAATGCCCCGACGGCCGATCTGAACGGCGACGGATTCGTGACGATGGATGAAGTCGTGGCGATGCGCCAGGCAGGTTTT